>NZ_JBSGYY010000006.1:0-324133 GCF_053610705.1 Streptomyces sp. NPDC054872
CCGCTATGAGCGAAAGCCAGAACACTTCCTCGCCTTCACCGCCATCGCCGCGACCCTCATATGTCACCGCAGACTGACCAACTGAAATGGCGTCTAAGGTGACCGCTTCTCCCCCAGGTAGGCCGCTCGGTTGTCGCCGGGGCCCACGAACAACTCGCCCCGTTCCAGGAACAGTTCCCGCCCGTGAAAACCCGCGCGTGGTCGAACAGGTATCCATCGCCGGAGACCATCCCCGTCTGACCTCTCTTCTCCTCGTTCAGCGCCACGACCAGACCGACGAAGCACTCGCGCCGGTTCGACGACCACGACACCCGCCCCGACACCGTTGAGCGCGTGGAGACCGAACGCCAAGAGCGCGACAGCCCAACGCACTGACGTCATGATGGCCCCTCACAGCAACATCACTGGGGGACCATGAACCACCGAAGCACCACCACCGCGTTGCTCCTCGCGGCCACCTTCGCCCTCACCTCTTGCTCGCCCAGCGGCGGCGACGCCAGACCAAGCAGCGCCGGCACCGAGCTGACGCAGAAGCAGAAGAAGGCGATCGCAGACACCTCCGGCATCCCGCCCGTTCCCACGGGCGCCAAGCGGACCAAGCTGCTTCAGGCACTCAAAACCGCCGCCCCCGATGTCGTCGCCTACGAGGACGAGGCCATCGACGGGGCGCGCAACCAATGCACTGCGATCAATGGCAAGGCTCAGCATCTCGACATGGCGGCATCACTGCGCTTCACGTACAGGGACGTGAAGACGACGGAGGTGCAGGGCGCGAAGATTAACCAGGCGCTGATGGCGAGCGGTTTCTGCAAGGTCTGATCCGCCCTACGAACAAGCCCGGCCGCTTTACCCGAGGCGGCCGGGCCTTCTTGTGTCACAACCCAGACACTTCGCCTTCACGGCCCCCACATATGCCCCCATCATGCGCAGACAGAGCACAACCGCAGGGGGGAACCATGAGCAACACCACGCCACCGCCACCCGAGTTTCCGCCTCCGCCTCCGCCGGCCAAGGTGCGCGCCACCAACGCGGTCATCATCGGCGCGGCCGCCGCCGTCATCGCCGCAGTCGTCGGGACTGGCATCGTCGTTGTGCAGTCCAGGGACGACGGCAGCCAGGCGACCGCCACCGCGTCGAGCACTACGACCAACGGCCCGGTGACCGCGGCCGCAGAGGAGGTGGACGAGGAGCCGACGTACGAGACGCCGGGCGCCGACGACTTCACGATGACGCTGCGCACCACAGAGCGGCAGTGCTTCGGTTCGGCGGGCTGCAACGTGACGGTCGAGCCGCGCTTGACCTACGACGGCCTCAGCGATCTCGATCCTGATGCGGTGTACGAGATCACCTACGAGGTATCTGGAGACGCTTCCGGACCCGTGATCGAGACAGCCGAGCTGTCGGACGAGACAAGTCTCAACTACACGCCTACGTCGATCAGTACGGCGTCGGCGGGCAAAAAGGTCTCGGTGGAGATCACGGACGTCACAGAGCAGGGGGTGTGACGCTCGGCTTTCTCTTTACGTGATGCGGCCCCGCCTGGTGATTCCGGGCGGGGCTTCGTCATGCGGTGTCAGCTCACCGCTTCAAGGCGGAGCCGGTTGCGGCTGTGCCCGGCGTAAATCCCCCCACGGCAGAAGACGACGAAACCACCGGCGCACCGCCCCACGCCTCAACGGCGAAACGCACAACGGCGGGAAGCTCATCCCACCCAGGGCGCAGGGCGAAGGACAAAGACATGGGCCTCAGCCTACGGAGTCCCCTGACGACAGAAAGACTCTTCGAGGGGCTGTGAGGCGCTGAGGGGGCCAGAGCCCCAACTGACGTTCACAGTCAGAGGCTGTCCGGCGGATCTGATGACCGAGGAATGACCATGTGGACCGCGCCGCATCCTGCTAACGTCTGCGCCATGAAGCGCGCTGCTATGACGACGACGCCGGAGAGTGTCCCGGCGCGCTGACAGATGACCTGATCCGAAGCCCCGGGGCAAGTGCCCCGGGGCTTCGTCGTAGGCCCGGTCACTTGCTCCGCAACCAGCAAGGAGACCGCGATGACCACCATGCACGACCACCGCAAGCTCGGACGTGAACTGGGCCTGTTCGACACCGATCCGCTGATCGGCGCCGGCCTGCCGTACTGGCTGCCCGACGGCGCGGCCGTACGGCACACCCTGGAGGAGTACATCCGTGGCGCCGAGCGGCGGGCCGGCTACCAGCACGTGTACTCACCGGTACTCGGCAAGCGGGAGCTGTACGAGATCTCGGGGCACTGGGCGCACTACAGCGACGACATGTTCCCCCCGATAGACCTCGGCGGGGAGCAGGTCATCCTGCGGCCGAGCCTGTGCCCCCATCATGCGGTGATCTACCGATCCCGTTCCCACAGCTACCGCGAACTGCCCCTGCGGATGGCCGAGCTGGGCGGCATGTACCGCTTGGAACTCTCGGGCGTGCTCGGCGGACTGACCCGCGTGCGGGCCATCCAGCTCAACGACGCACACATCTTCTGCACCCTGGACCAGGTCGCCGAAGAGGCGCAGGCAGCACTGGAGATGATCCGCCGGGCATACGAGGCGCTCGACATCACCGCGAGCCGCTACCGACTCTCCCTGCCGGGGCCCGGTGGCAAGTACGTTGCCGCGCCCGAGAAGTGGCAGCGCTCCACCGCGCTGCTGACCGACGTCCTCGACCGCTCCGGCCTGCCCTACCAGGCGGCCCAGGGAGAGGCCGCGTTCTACGGCCCCAAGATCGACGTCCAGGTCACCGACGGCGCCAGCCGGGAGTCCACCCTGTCCACCGTCCAGGTCGACTTCCACCAGCCCGAGCAGTTCGACCTGCACTACATCGGCGCGGACGGCGCCAAACACCGCCCGGTCATGGTTCACCGCAGCATCATCGGCAGCGTGGAGCGAGCCGTTGCCCATCTCATCGAACAGCACGGCGGCGCTTTCCCCGCCTGGCTCGCCCCCACTCAGCTGGTGATCCTCCCGGTCTCCGCAACCGAACTGCCCAACGCCGCAGACCTCGCGCAACGCTGCACTCGTCTGGGACTGCGCGCCCAGATCGCGGGACCAGACCGCGGCAGCCTGGGCGCCCGAATCCGAGAGGCCCGCCTGGTCCCCTACCAAGCCGTCATCGGCGCCAAGGAGGCCGCCGACGATCACGTCGCCCTGCGCTTGCGTGATGGACGCCGACTCGACCCGCAGCCGGTCAGTAACGTACTGACCCGAATCAGCGCTCTCATCGGGGCCCACAGCACACATCTGTGGGCCGACCCGACCTCATAGCAGGCGCGCCGCGATCAACGCCCGCTGGTGCCCGACGCAAAGAGGCCGGCAATCTCCAAAATGGCGTCGGGCAAGGGCTTGAAGTGGCGGCGGACGTCCTCCAGCGTCTTGTCGTCTCGACTGAGGCTCGGCCGATCACCGTGGCCCCACCCGGTTGCGGGATCGGGGTCCGAGCCGGCACGAGCCGTGAAGCGCGGAGGCGTGGCCGCGCGGGTTGGAACCGCCGGATGCGGCCCACAGCACGCGTCCGGAGGAGGAGTTCTCGCCACCAGGCTCCCCGCTACCGGGTTTCCCGCCGCCGGGGGCAGTCGGCTCATCGCGGATCACGCTGGGAGGCCAGAGTCGGATCGCGGCCACGAGGCGGTGGATCGTCCGCTCAACCTCATTGAGACGTTTGTACCTGTTCCTTGACGGCGCGGGTGGGCTGACCGCACTTGCTGCGGCGGTCGCGGTTGGCCCGCTCGTTCTTCGTGCGGCCCCACGGCCGCTTCTCCTCGATTCTGGCCGCTCCCCTTATAGGTCCGTGCCACCGAAAGGCTTTCATGGCGCTCCCCAGGAGGCCGCAGGTCCTGCCCAGGTTCCCCCCTGTCTCCCCTGGCAGCACCCGCGAACGCGCGCCAAGAGCGCTGGATGCACGGAGTCCGGCAGGCCGTTGAAGCAAGCAAAACCGCATGTCCAAGCAGACTTGATACCTGTGTGCGCACGCGGGCAGCGGCCGCTTGTTACCGGAATCCCGGGCTGACGGAAGCAGCAGGCGCACGGGCCGGCCAGGAGAGAACAACCGCTTGCCGTGGGAGGTTCAAAGGGTCGTTGGTGGATGCAGCAGTCTCTGGAAAAAACGGTTCATCAGGTTGTTGACCGATACAGGCGACTGTTGCAGAAATATCCGTATCTAGTAACACTCGCTGATTTGCCACCGCGCGGTAGTGCGGCGGCCCCACGCTGTGGTCTCTCGGCAGCACGCCGGGAAACTCGCATCGCCCAACGCCCCGCGCACCGGGGTGATGGGCATGTACCTGAGGGGCACTCATGACCGCTACACGTGACCTCCGCCGTATCGCTGTTGCGATCCTGGCATCCGGCGTCGTCCTGGGGGCCGGCGCTCTGCCTGCCGCAGCCGACGGGCACGGGGAACGACACAGGTCTGCTGTCGTCATCGGCAAGGTCCAGTACGACAGTCCCGGCCACGACAACCACTCCAACCGCAGCCTTAACTCCGAGTGGGTGGAAGTGAAGAACAAGTCCCACCACCCGGTGCAACTGCGCAGCTTCACGCTGACCGATAAGCAGGGCAACCGCTACCGCTTCGACCGCCTGCGCCTTCGCGGCCACTCCAGCGTCAAGGTCCACACAGGCCGCGGACACGACAACCGCCACCACGTGTACCAGGACCGCCGCAACTACGTGTGGGACAACAACGACACCGCCACACTCCGTGACGCCCGCGGACACGTCCTGGACCGCGAATCCTGGGGCCGCGGCCACCAGCACCGCTGACCCCGCCCCGCAGCCCCGCCTCCACCAGCGCGGGGCTGCCCCGTCCCACGCCTACCATGTGCCGCAGCCACAGCATGCTCGCCGCGAGAACCACGCTCCGGACAGGTCATTCTCGGAGATGGAGCGAAACGCACGAACCCAAGGGGGCCAGGGCCACCAGGGTTCGCCTCACCCCTTCCCGTTGTGCTGGGCGGCTACTGGCGGCCCTCTCCAACAGAAGAAAGAGGACAGTGATCACGACGGCACCGATACCGAGAGCCTGACCTGGCTGAGGGTCTCGCTAGGCGATGAACACCGTCAGGCCGCCCAGTGCGAGACACACGAGAGCAGTCAGGTAAACGTCTCCACCTACACTCATTCAGCCCTCAACACCCCCAGCCATGCAACGGAGATGCCCAGCTCGCAGCCTTGTGCAGGTCAGGGTGTGTGAGCACAGTCTTGATGGTCATGATCGAGCGCGAGGTTGTGCATGTGGGCGAGGGCTTGGACGGCGTGATGGAGGCCATCGCCGCGCTGTCGGTAGTCGCGCAGGATCTTGTAGTTCTTCATCCGTCCAATCCCATGCTCCCCGGGCACGCACCTTGCGATGGGCGCATTGCCCGCTTCCTCGCCTGCCAGCAAGGGTCGGCGGGGGCGTTTCCCGGTGTGGCACGACCATGCCGCAGTTGAGGTAGGCGCCATCGCCCAGAACCGTCACGTCCTGGCAGCGCTTGGCCAGGCCGGAGGCCCGCCAGGCGTGGGCATCCGCGGTGGTGCCGACACCGGCCGGGCCGCTGCGATCACAAGGCGGGTGGCGGCGTCCACGACGACCTACACGTTCGCCAAGAAGCGGTAGATGCGGCTGAAGCGTGCTGGTCGCTGACCGGGACCAGGGTGCCAGTCCACGATCCACAACCAGTCCGCGCATCGGCCGGACGCGAAACAGACCCGAACGCCAGCAGCGGGTCGAGACGCTGAATGACCCGACACACGGTGGACGAGGACACTGTGAACAGGGGCGCAAGTTGCCGCATGGTCAGATTCGTCCGGTAGTACACCGCGACCAGCAGCACCCGTTCCGCCAGGGGCAGGCACCACAGCCGCCCCCGCATCGTGCCATTGCCACCGTGATCCCGCACCGCTCGCAGCAGCCGTGCTCACTGCGTCACGCGCAGCCCGGTGAAGTCTCCACCCACATCCGTTCAGCCCTCAACACCCCAGCCATACAAGGACAAATGCCCAGTCCACGGCCTTGCGCAACACCCTTTAAAGCAACTCCCAGTGGCCCTCGGAGACCACTTCGACGGCGCCGTCGCTCACCTTGATAGCGGTCTGCTCGTCAATCGCATACGCCGGACCTGCAATCCTGGCCGCCCATCGTTCTGCCTCAGCCAGGGTGTTCTCCGGACAAGCCGGTTGATCCAGGTGCGGGAAGATCGAGAAATCGACCAGTCCCAGCGTGCTGTCACCTCCGGTGGTTGGCTTCCAGCCCACGAAATCCTGCCCGATGCGAGGGGTCATCACCATGCTCCCGGCGCTGATTCCCACGTAGACCTTGTTCGGCAGCGACGGCAGGAGGTCAGCGAGCCCGGATTCCCGCATCCAGTGGGCCAGGTACAACGCGTCACCGCCGTTGACCAGCAGGGCGTCGGTTTCCCGGACCCATGAGACCCAGCGCGCTTCGTCAATGCTGGGCAACGCGGTGAGCTCCAACACGCCCACCGACTTCCACCCCAACCCCGTCATGGGATAGATGGATCGTCCGCTGATGAATCGCCATGACCCGCCCGGATCAGCGTTGGTGGCCCCATACCCCGCAGTGGGGATACACAGAGCGCTGGACTCGGCGATGGGCTTACCCAGGAGGTCGACCAGCGCATCCTGGATGCTCGCGTTCGTGATACCGGAGTCGGTGAGGAGAAGCTTCATCATGCCCTTCCCGAGGAACACCGCTTGCGTCAACAACTAGCTCGTTCGCCGACGCGTCACAGCCACCACCATGTCATGGCTATATCAGGAACAGGCACTCCAGCTTGTCGTTTAATCTCGATCGGTTACAGAACGCCACATGCCTGAGCGAAGTGCCGAGGGATTCTGTGTTGCAGCTGGAGTCGGACGACGACTCGCTGGGCGGCGTGCGCCCGGTTTTCTGGACGGGGACGGGGCCGTCTTGGGCTACGAGCCTCAGGAGGGTTTCCCGGATCGCTGCTGGATCTTGCACACGGTCACGGTGGGCGGGCAGCGGGTCCGGTGGGACGACGTGCTGACGCGGGTCGGCAAGCGCTTGGAGGGCTGGCCCTACACCCCCTCGTTCAGGGTGTTCGAGGGTCTGGACCTGCCCGGAGACTTTGAAGGCCCGGACGTGGGGGAAATCGACCGCGCCACTCGGCCCGCCTGGTCGAGATCCTTGTCCGCCACAGCCACAGCGGATCGCGCTCGGAGTGCTACTGGGCCCCAGGCCGCGATCGAGGACATCGGCCGTACGATTCCGGCCCGCCGGGGGCGGCTGGATGAGGCGCTCGGCCACCGCGATGCCTGCGCGTGGCCTGATCGGACCGTGGGGATCCAGTTCCCCGCGCACTGGTGGCCCCTGGAACGGGCCTGGTCCGTCCTGACCCACTGGGACCTCAGCGCCACGGAGGTCTTCGGCTCCCCGGCCCTGATCGCCGACATCTTCGCTGATGACGGGCTGGATGCCGTGCGCCACCCGAGCATTGCCCAGGTTCAGGGCAACCGCGCGCACTGGCACGAGCAGGCCCACTGAGCCCACCGCGCATCCCACCAGCCTTCACGCTCGCAAACGGCGATGCTCACGCTCGCCGCGATCACGCTCACGATCCGCAGGAATACGAGCCGGTCGATGAACACCAGCCGTTGCTTGGGGCCTGCTCCGACGGCCTCTCGCCGGACTCGGCCGCGCCGTTCGTGAGGCGCCGGCTCCCGGGCTGCTTCCTGCTTCGGGGCGAGTTCTTCGAGCAACTCGCCGAAGTATGCACGGGAGATGCCCGCCAGGGCAGGGCGGGAACAGGCCGCACAGGCCCGCGCTTGCGTCACAGCTTGCCCAACCCGTACGGGCCTACGTCTGTAACGGCCTGACCTCCTGCCATGATCGTCGGCATGGGCATACAGATCGTGCCGGCCGCGATGGCCGAATTCCACCAGGTCCTGTCCGATCATTCCCGCTACTGGGGCGAACGCGACCTTCGGTCGCTGCACCTTCTGGCACTGGTGCAGGAGTTTGGCTCGACCTGCCTGGTTGCCCGGGCCGAAGACGGAATCCGTGGATACATTTTCGGGTTCGTCACCCCGAACGGCACCGGGTACGTGCATCTGATCGCTACGCGGGACGACGCCCGCGGCACCGGCCTCGGGCGTCGTCTATATGCGGCGTTCGCTGAGGCCGCAGACCTCCATGGTGCACGGCAGCTGAAGGCGATCACGTCAATAGAGAACACCGGCTCGATCGCCTTCCATCGCAGCCTCGGCTTCGACACGAAGATCGTCGACGACTACCACGGCCCCGGCCGAGCCATGGCCGTCTTCCACCGAGTTCTGCCGCTCAACGTCTCGTAGCCCTGACCGACCAGCCGTCACTGGCAATCGCTCCCCAGGCCGTAAGGCATCTGGTCCAGCAGGCTCCCGGCCCACGAAAGCACGTAGCCGTCATGGAGACGACGTCGAAGATGCCCCAGCTCGCCCGGAGCAGATCCGGCTGACCTGCCCACGACACACCCCTGGCCAACTGAGACCGGCCAGTTAAAGTCCAGACCGTAGGCAACAGACGGTGCGACTGTTCTCCGACGACGGATCACCCGAGGTTCAAGAACGGGCAGGGGTGAAGCTTGTGCGCGAGGGCCACGGCGGAGCAGTGTGCTGCGGCCGGGGCAAGTCCCGAATGGCGCAGGCGTGGTGCGGAACCGACGATGGGTCAGGTGGTCTCACCTGATGCGAAGCACACCCCCTACGCCCGGTATCTGCACCTGGACGAACTGCTCAGCCTCCAGCACCCGCGCATGGACACGGGTAGGGCTGAGTGGGCTGATGAGCGGTTCTTCATCACCGTCCACCAGTCCGCCGAGGTACTGGCCGGCCAGGCCATGGTCGACCTGGAGCAGGCCGCAGGCACCAGTGACGACGGTGCGGCGGCCGGTCTCGTCCACCGGGCCACAGCGATCCTTGCCGTGCTGGAAGAGCACCTGGCTCTCCTGGACCATCTGGGCGCGGCGAGCTTCGCCTGCTTCCGTCCGCTCCTCGAGGGTGCCAGCGGCGGGCAGTCACACCAGTTCGCCGCCCTGTTCGCCCGGATCGGGGCACCGCACTGCGCCGTACGCCCGCCGGACACTGACGTGCCGCGTGACCTCAACGACGCCCTTGCGGCTCTGCAGGCCGCAGTGACCAGATGGCGAGTGCGGCATCTGCTCCTGGTCGAAAGAATGATCGGCGACAGTCCAGGAACGGACGGCACGGAGGGCCTGGCCTACCTCAAAACCTTGATCTCCCTCCCACCACGTGACCACACGCCCTGACCCCCACAGGCCAATTGGGCTGTCATCTCCTGCCACGACCAAGGACCCACCAGGCTATGGCCTGCGTCCGGCGCATCTGGGGTTCACCCGTCCATGGGGCACGTACGGTTCTAGCCGAAGAGCGCCACGCAGGGACCGCAGGGACCGCAGGGACTGAATGCACGGGCTCCACCTGGACCAGCACCTGGGCGAAGAAGCCGGGGCCCGGCTGCGGGAACTCGCCGCCCGCATCGGCGTCAGCACCAAACGTCTCCCCGCACATGCAGGGTAGGTCCCAGGAGTTCCGCCGCGCTCAAAACGCGGGGCGTCGTGAGAGCGAAGGCCACGGTCCGGCATCGGCTGTCGGTGGCGAGGTGGACCTTGGCTGCCAGGCCGCCGCGTGGGCGCCCGAGGCATTGCTTGTCAGGCTCGCCAGCCGGACCCCCTTTTGGCAGGCCCGTCCGTGTGCTGGTGAACGCGGACGACGGTGGAGTCGACGGCGACGGCCCAAACGAGCCGTCGTCAGTGTCGGCCCGGGCGAGCGAAGTGGTGAACGCCCTTTTCCCGGGGTGCCGTCCGCGGCCCAGGCCCGCAGCCGGTTGTGAACGCCCTCCACGATCCGAAAGCGTTCGGGATCCATCCCTGGCGTGCCGGCGGCACACTGGAAGGCGATCGCAGTCGATTACCTGCCGGAGATCCTGCCGGCGCCCACCCCGCCGAGGTGTCCGCTCCGGCAGCAACGGCTCGATGCGTGCCCACTGGGCGTCAGTCAACGACACACCCGGACCAACGATCGGATGATCCGAAAGCTGCTACTCAACTGCCTTGGCGCTGCCGGCGCTCTCGAAGTCGCCGCACGTGCCTGGCATACTGCCCGGCCCGCGACCTCTGAGCACGATCGATCGAAAGCACTTGGGGATCCGTCGAGCGTTCGTACAACTCGACTTCGAAGGGGTCCGCGTCCACCCCGACAAGCCGTACCAACGCGTCCCGATCCTGCTCAGCCGTCGGACGCCCGCGAATCTCGTCTCTCCACACCTGACCGCTCGCTTCGGCTTCGTCCACTTCGCCAATATATGCGAGGACAGGCGGCGTACGGGCTCCTCCGAACCAAGACCCGAAAGGGGAATCCAGCACTAGATCCGCGCATTGGTGACGGCAGAATGCCTGGTGAAAGAGTCTGCTCCCCGCACCCGCGGGGATGGTCCGGTCGGGCGGTGTGGTGCGGTGTCTCCACCCTACTGCTCCCCGCACCCGCGGGGATGGTCCCGTCACGGTGCACGGTCTGCTCGGCATCGTCGTCTTCGTCCTCATCCGGGGCGGATCCGTACGCCTCATGCCCGCCCTGGGCTGCGCCGGGTTCGGATTCTTCCTCGCCTCCACCGGCGCCGCGCCCTTCATCGCCGACGAGATCAGCACGGTCGCCGGCTGGATCTCCAGCATCTGAAAGCCGCCCAGGCGCCGACGTCGAAGGCGCCACCCACGCCCGAGCCTTCGACGCCCTCAGGAGCTCCGATGCCCCAGACTCGCCCCGCCACCGATCAGGCTATCGCGACCACCGCAACGCCGACGACACTGTCCCTCGAGGAACGCATGGTGTTCGTCAGCGCGGCGATGAGCGTACGGCTGGACGAAGCCCAGGTCGCCTACGAGGTCAACACCGCGCACATCGAAACCAGCCCACCACCTGGGCGACGTGATCACCGTGCCCCTGGCCCCGCACCGCGCACCCGCCACCGCAACACCTCTCTGTCGCCGGCGTCCTGCGCGCCGCCCACCACCGCTTGGAGTATGCGGGCTGGTGCAGCGGCGCCCTGACAGGGCGCCCGCTGCATGCTCGAGCGATCCGGGCCGAAGCCCGCGGCGACCGGGGCCTGGAGGCCAGCGCCGTCACTGTGCTCCTGGATGCCATCCGTGGCTAGTTCGGCGACGACGTCGACTCCGTACCCGGCTTCAACGACGCCTGGGGCGACGGCCGCACGCCGATCCGCATGGTCGGCCAGGCAGCCAGCCTCGCTGACGCCCGTGGCCTCTGCCCCGCCCCGGCCCCGCGCCCGACGTCCGCCAGCTTCAGCGCTGACACCCGGCAGACCACGTAGCGCTGGGACTGCCCAGCGGGAATCTGCGGCGCCATCTCACCCCGTGCCGCACCCAGTGATGATTCCCGACGGGCCATCGGTCACTGGCGGCGGTGCCGAGCCGGAGACCGTGCGTCGGGACATGAGCGCCATTGTCGGGGTCGCGATGGTTCGCCAGATCATGGCCGTGCATGTCGGCGGCTGAGGCCAGGAAGCCGGAACAGTGAACGTCGTTGTCGTTGCGCCGGAGGCTGTGCGGGGTCGGTGGCCTTTGTCTTGTCGTACTTGCCCACGGGCTTGCGTTTCTGGAGTGGGGAGTAGCCAAGCCTCTTGCGGAAGCTTCCCTCCAGGTTCTGCCGCGCGTGCCGGGCGTATTTGACGAGGGTCTCGCAGGGTTCGGTGTCGTCCTTGGGGTCCAGCATGTCGTCGAGTACGTGCCGTAACGAGCGGGCGTCCTGCCACCTCCGCGTCGAGGTTCAGCTGGTGGTAGACGTCGATGAACTCGCCATGTGCGCGGACGGCACGAGGCGGAGGCACAGGCGCCTGAGAGCGTAGAAAGGGGTGAGATTCCCGCCAAGAGCCAGCTGGAACTGAAGCCACTTGTGGCGCGAGCGCACGTGGCGGTGTCATGTCCAGCAGGTTCCTGTCCGCTCCAGCCGAGGACGAGCAGGAACACTCACCGCGGGGAACTGATGAGGCTCCCTACGCGAGTTAGCCTCGCCGGTCCTCAGGGTCACATCCCCTGGAGTGGTGTAGCTGGATCGATCTGAACTTTGTCCCAGCGGTTCGATCCGTGCCCACAAGTCGTCGCCCACGATCCACGGTTGAGTCGTCCCACGACGCGATCGGTCGAATCGTCACATCGGTCACGCCAGCTGGTAGCCGGTGCACGTCGAGTGGTGCGACGGTGGGTTGTGGCACTGGAGTCGCGTGCCCTACCGCACGTATTTCTTCTGATTTCGCTGCGGACGAAAGATACATACGGTCGGATATACATATGCCTTCCGGACCTTCCCGTCCCTCATGGTTTCGCCGGTCAGCCCGTTTCACCGTTCGAGCGGACAGAAGACGGCGGACTGCCCGGAGTGCACAGAACCGGGAAGGTTTGGACTGGGCCCGGCGAACCGAACTGGTCTCCGTCCTAGTGGCTTCGGCTGTGGCGGCTGGCGGTCTTTGGTATTCCAACGTCCAGACACAGCAGACGAACGAGCAGATGAGGCAGGCCAATGCCCAGGCGCAAGAAGACAGGGCGTTGACCAGGGAAGGGCAGATCACCGAGCGGTACACCGCCGCCGTGACCAATCTCGGTGCGGAAGCGATGGACGTGCGCTTGGGCGGTATCTACGCACTGCAGCGGATAATGCAGGACTCCTCCCGTGACCAGCCCACCATCGACAACGTCCTGGCCGCGTACGCACGTGGTCACGCCACCAAAGCGCCGCCGGCTGGAGAGGACGTCCCGGCCGATGTCGTGGCAGCCCTGAAGGTCCTGTCCGATCGTGACACCAGTCAAGACAAGGCCTTCGTATTGGACCTCAAATCGATCTGGCTTCCCGGAATCGACCTAGCTCCCCCACGCCCACAGGCGTTTTGGCTTCCCGGCGCAGACATCGACCCGTCGGACACGACAGGCATCACACTGCGGAGCACGATCTTGACGAAGGCGCACTTGAGCGGAGCTTCCCTGCCGTGGGCGGACCTACGGCGGACGTCCTTGTACGACGCGGACCTACGGCGCGCCAATCTCAACCGCGCCGATCTCCGCCTTGCTGACCTTGGCAGTGCCGACCTGCGTAGGGCTGTACTAATCAAGGCAGATTTGCGCGAGGCGAATCTGGGTGGCGCGGACCTGCGTGGCGCGAACTTGATTGCGGCAAGTCTGAGCGGTGCCCAGGCAGGAGACACCGACCTGCGCAAAGCGGATCTACGGTGCGTGGACATACAGGTCAGCACCGATCCGCCTTGCGCGGATCTGCGAGAGACCAGCCTGTTTGATGCGGACCTGCGTGGCGCGGATTTGCGCGGAGCAGACCTTCGCGGGGCAGATCTGGGCGGTGCAGATCTGCGCGGCGCGGATCTGCGGTGTATGGACGTTACACCCACCGAATCCTTCACCCCCGAATCGCATTGCAGCAAGTTGCGCAGCGCGGATTTGACGGATACGGATCTGCGCGGCACAGACTTGACTCACGTTGGCCTTACCCGAAGTGCGATCGACTCGGCCCGTATCGACGGCACGACGAAGCTTCCTAAAGCGTGACTCAGCCGTTGATCTTGGGTGGTGAGGTCAACTGCCGTAGCACTGCGCACTGCTCATGGCATTTGGCAGCGCGACCCTCGCCAGCCTCGCCGATAAGAAGCTGCCGCTGCCGACTCAACTCGCAGATGACGCCGCCCTGACTGGCGGCCGCAGCTGTACTGCCGCTCCTGATTGGGCGCCGGGCACCTCGGCCCTACCTAGCCCGGCAGCTCGCCGAGGACGCCGCCTCGCAGGACGTACGCCGTCGCCACGATCCAGCTGCTGGCCTGATGCATGGTCGCCGGTCAGCTCATGTTCGACCGGGTCTGCTCGGGCGAGTACGAGCAGTCGGCCCGCGGCCTACTGCTCGGTGCCCGGCTCGACTCAATCCGGAAGACCTGTACCGGCCCTGCGTCGAGCAGGTCGTCGCTCTCGACGCCGACTGGTACTTCGGTCCGACCTCGAGCCCCCGGCCGGTGCAACTCACTCGGATCTTGCAGGGGTTGCCCAAGCGTCCGGCGAAGCCGTTCGGCCCCCATCGGAAGCACGCCGAAGCCCGCCGAAGGTCGGTACCCCCCGTTACCTTTTTCGTGGCTCCGCAATGGGGCCTCCGGCCTTCGGGTCCGGCATGACTTCCCCCCCTTGTTGTTGATGATCCGGGGGGTGGTGTCACCGGGTCCGGAGGCATCGACGGACCGCTGATGAGGGCTGGGTCATCGACCTGCCCCCGAAGGCAGGCAGCCTCCCACCTCTACCCGGATCTTTCCCGGCGTCGCCCAGCCCCTCTGCGCCGCACTGTTCGTCCGACACTACGGGCCGAACCCCGCGGAAGCCGCAACCGTCCACCACGCCACCGTGTCCGGCTCCCGCAACGACAAGCTCCAGCAGATCGAGCGCCTGCTGTGCGGGCACCCCGCACCCGCACCCGCACGCCCACAGGCTTGATGAAGCTCGACCTCCTCCCCCTTTCACTCGATACCGCCGACAAGAAGGGCCGCGTACGCAGCTCGGTGTGACACCCCGTTGAACACGAATCAGCCGGACAGCCTCATCCCGGACCCATGGGCCCGGGATGAGGCAGAGACGCGCACCCTGACAGGCCGCAGCCTCCTTCGGGTCGGTCGCGCTCAGCGTCCCGGGGCGATTGCCACGTAGGTCAGGTCGCCCTTCTCACCGGCGACGCCCTCGACATCACCGAAGGGGCGATGCCAGGATCCGTCTGCGAATCGAACCGTGTGCCATAGACGGCTTGCGGAGTTGACCGCGCAGACGTGGAGTTCCTCGCCCGATCCGGCCGCGGCAACTCGGGTGAGGGCACCCATCTCACCGGTCTGGCCTTCTACGTCGCCGAAGGGGAGCCAGGATCCGTCGGGGCGGCGAATGGTGTGCCACAGCCGGCCGTCGGAGTTGACCGCGCAGACGTGGAGTTCGTCGCCGATGCCGGTGGTTGCGACAGCTTCGACGTGCTGGATGTCGCCGGTCTGGCCTTCTACGTCGCCGAAGGGGAGCCAGGATCCGTCGGGGCGGCGAATGGTGTGCCACAGCCGGCCCGCGGAATTGACCGCGCAGACGTGGACGCTCCTCATACCTTTGATTGCCTGCAGTGTCCGCAGCGCATTGATTCGCCCGTAGCCCATCTGCTGGTTGCGGGAGCCGTTTGGGAAGCCGGGCTCTTGGGCGTAGTCCAGGTCGCCGACCTTGTCCGCGCTGCGCTCGATGGCCTCCCGTACGGAGGCGCGGGGCAGGCCGGGAGCGATGCTGCGCGCCAGGGCGGCGAGACCGGCCACGTGCGGTGTGGCCGAGGAGGTGCCGTTGAAGGCGTTGAAGTAGTCGCCCCCAGCGTTGTATCCGTCGGTTCCCTGGATGTCGGTGGTAGGAATGCGGACCCCGGGAGCGACCACCGACACCTCGGGACCGAAGTTGGACCCCCAGTTCTCGCCGTCCGGGCTGGAGGGCCTCTTGCGGCCGTCTGCCTGGTCCGAGGCACCGCACGCCATGACCTGCGGGTGGCGCGCCGGGAAGCTGACCCGCCCGGCATTTTCGTTGCCGGTGGCCGCGCACAGCACCACGTCCTGGGATGCCGCAAAGTCAAGGGCCTCAGCAACGACAACCGGGTCTTGATTACCGCGGAAGCCGAAGCTCATGCTGATGACCTGGGCGCCGTTCGCCGCGGCCCAGCGGATACCGCGGGCTACTTCAACATCCGTCCAGTTCACGAAGGCCGCCGGCAGGATGCGGCACTTGCCGGCCATGCCTGCGACTCCTGCCCCGCTGTTGATGCGGGCCGCGGTGATCCCCGCGCAAGACGTGCCGTGCGCGCGAACCTCCACGCGTGTTCCTCGTGGGCTGCCTGGCGCCGTCATGCGGGCGAGTTCGACGCCTGGTCCCGCCAGTTGGAGGTCTGGGTGATTCTGATCGACGCCTGAGTCCAGGATGCACACGGTCACCGCGGCATCTCCGGTGGACAGGTCCCAGCCTGTGGTGCCGGGGCCGCCCGCGAAGACTTTGGTCATGTTCCACTGGCCGGGATAGAGCGGGTCGTTGGGCTCCATGCACAGGGGCACGGCCATCGGCATGATCTCGAAGTGTGCTCCGGACAGGATGTCACCGTGTGCGGCCAGGAGTTCCTCGCGTATCTGGAAGACGTCGGCAGTACCCGTGTCCTGCGCTTCGAAGTACTGCATCTCGCCCAGGTACTCGGAGAGTTCGGGAGAGAGCCACCAGCCGCGCTCACGCAACCATCCGATGATCACTGTTGCGGCAGCCTCATCGCGTGGGGCGACGACGAGCACGTGCGGGAGCGGCGCCACCAGGCTGCCGGGACCCGCAGCCTCGTCGATCCGGTAGACGGGGCCCACCCACTCGATCTCGGCAGCCGAGGTCAGCGTGGCGATCTGCTGATCGCTGACTGCACTTCCCGTGGCTGTGTGCGTCCACAGCCGGTGATCGGTGTCGTTGACCGGCGTCGGCAACCCCTCCTGGGCGGTGGCGGAAGCCGGATCTGCTGACCCGCTCTCCCGCTCCAGTCCTGCGCTGCCCAGCACCGAGTCCAGTCCACCGGCCGCAGTGCTCACGATCGGGGACAACGAGAGCAGGACCCGTGCGGGCTCCAGCTCCAACACCGTGCCTGAGCCGTCCTCAAAGCGTTCGGGAAAGTTACTCATGACCGTTCCACCCCCACAGCACTAACCTGCTTGTTGCCTGGGAGTCTGTTCCCGCCTCTCACGCAGGTATAGGGCAAATTGCGCGTACCTGGCATCAGCCACCGGGTACCCAGGCACCAGCACGAGACCAGCCCTGTTGCCTGCAGCCCCCTACGCTCCGGCGATCAACACTCATGACCAGAGCAGCTCGCACCCGCACCAGGAGTTGCGTACGAGCATTCGGCCGAAACGCGCCGTTCCCTCGGCGATGTTGGCCGGTCGTGGTCAGTTTCGGGCATCACCCAGCACGCCTCTCGACGACCAGATGCTGCACGAGTTCTCCCGCTGGATGAGGGCCGCAACCACAGCGTGAATCGTGTAGTGCCGACGCACAAGAAGTCCGGGAAACTGACCCTTTACTGGCTCTAACAAAAACGGTTGATCATGTGACTGTTTTCTTGTCGGCTCGTTGGTCTGAGTATAGGGAAGCGTCAGTCGCGACCTTGGATCGTGTCGGATGAACTGTGGTCGCTCATCGAGCCGTTACTGCCCAAGCCCGCTCCGAAGCAGGTCGAGGGCAGACCGCGAGTACCGGACCGGCAAGCCCTGTGCGGGATCCCCTTCTTCCTGCACACCGGTATCCAATTGGATTACCTGCCCCAGGAGTTGGGCTTCGGCTCGGGAATGACCTGCTGGCGGCGCCTGGCCGCCTGGAACGAGGCGGGCGTCTGGGAAGAGTTGCACGCGGTGCTGCTGGAGAAGCTGAGGTCGAAGAACCAGCTGGACTGGTCCCGGGCGGTGATCGACTCCTCGCATGTGCGGGCGGCCCGGCGGGGCCCAAAGGCGGTCCCAGCCCGGTCGACCGCGCACGGCCGGGCAGCAAGCACCACATCGTCACCGACGGCCAGGGCACCCCGCTCGCGGTGTCGCTGACCGGCGGAAGCCGCCACGACGTTACGCAGTTGCTGCCTCTGCTGGACAAGACGGCAGTGGCGGGCGTGGGCGGCCGCCCCAGGCGCAGACCCGATGCCCTGCTCGCCGACCGTGCCTACGGCCACGACAGGTACCGTCTGCTGCTCTGACAGCGCGGCATTCGTCCGGTGATCGCCGAACGAGGCGTCGAACACGGCTCTGGCCTGGGCGTTTTCCGTTGGGTGGTGAAGCGCACGATCGCCTGGCTGCACGGCTTTCGACGGCTGCGGATCCGTTGAGAGCGACGCGATGACATCCACGAGGCCTTCCTCGGCCTCGCCACCTGCCTGATCACCCACCGACACGTCCAACCTCTTTGTTAGCGCCTTTAAGGCGTCTGAGGACGTCAACTACCCCACGACCACGCCGCACAGGTGAAAGATCAAGTTAGGGCGTGTATCGAATGTGCCATGCGCCAGGGAGTCACTCGTGTGCGAAAAGGGTCAGGGTGCAGTCAGGGATCGCTCCGGGGTGTCCCCGATGCCCGGTCGTATACGCGCTGGCAGCATGAGGAACATGAGACCAACGCGCATGTCACGAAGGGCTTTTGTGGGCGCTGCCCTGTCAGGAGCGGCGGCGCTGGCCGCCACTACTGTTTTACCCTCGCGCCGGGCCATCGCATCTCCAGCACCTTCCGCTCCTCTCCCGCCACTGCATGCCGCCGCGCTGCGGGTGGCGATCGACGATCTGGAGCGTCCGCCGTCGACCGCAGCCCAATTGCGAGTCGGCGGTACGGCCGGCTACTGGCGTGGTGTCTCGGGTGTGGCTGATGTCGAGACGCGGCGGCCGGTCACGGGGTATGACAAGGTCCGCATCGGCAGCATCACCAAGGCGTTCGTCGCCACGGTGGTGTTGCAACTCGTAGGTGAAGGCCGGGTCGGCCTGGACACACCGGTACAGCGCATCCTGCCGGGGCTGCTGCCAGCCCGGTTCTCGCCTGTCACCGTGGCGCATCTGCTGAACCACACCAGCGGGCTGCCGGATCACGTCGGCATCCCCGAACCGGTATCCGCACAGGACGTCTTGCGCCACCGCTTCGACCACTGGTCGCCGCAAGAGTGGGTGGCCACGGTGACACACGGGCCGCTGAAGTTCGCCCCGGGCGCTGGGCAGGAGTACCGCGGCATTAACTATGCTCTGGCCGCACTGATCATCGACAAGGTGACCGGCCGTCCGTACGGAGAGGCGGTCAAGGCCCGCATCCTGCGCCCGCTGGGCCTGGCCCACACCGTCGTGCCCGGCAACGATCTGCGTATTCGGGGCCGCCACGTGCGTGGATACCTGGCGATGGCCGACGGCGGCCTGCGCGACATCACCGCATACGACCAATCGTCCGCTCGAGGCGAGGGTGACATGATCTCCACCACGGGTGACCTCGACCGGATGCTCACTGCCCTGTTCTCCGGCGAACTGCTCCCGCCGGAACTACTCCAGCTGATGTTCACCCTGCCACCGGACGACGTGCGCATGCCGGACGGCTCTGCGGCTCGCTACAGCACCGGGCTTCAGCAGGCCACCGTCAACGGTGTAACTCTCTGGGGCAAAACCGGCGAGACGTACGGCTATAAGAACGCCGCGTTCTCCACGCGCGACCAACAACGGCGCTTCGTGCTCTCCTACAACCCGACAACCGCCCGCAACGGTGAGGAGAGCCAAATGATCGCACGGGTCGCCGACCTACTCACCCGCACCTGAGCACCGAAAATCCAGCGACCCGAGATCCGGCGGCAAAGTATGGGCCATAGCCACTCCTGGACGGCCGGGGAAGCCGCAGGCACCGAACCATGGATCCAGGATGACCGGTCATCACGACGCGTGGCGACTCTTGAACGCCAAGCCAGCACCCTCATCGGCACGATCGGCATCGACGAGCCAAATATGCCCTGGCAGCGCGGACGTTTCCTCCCAGAGCCTGCCTCCAGCCAGTTCAAGCCCTGGTTCGACGAGGTCTATGACCTCATCGAAGGGTGTCCTGACCCTAGCGTCGCCGTCGGGGGCCGTGGCCGAGTTTCTGCTCCAGATCGGCCAGGACCGCGCCTGGTTTCGCTGGCACGACGGCCCGGTAACACGTTAAGACTCAAGCTGAAGAGAGGGACACCCGGTTCGCCAAACTGCTCCCCGCACACGCCGGATGCTCCACACAGGGCTCCCCTGGAGCGCGGCCGACGCGGCGGACCCAGGCCTGCGAGCGTTGTTTCAGCCGATGAGTTCGGTGGTGATACGGGCGTCGAGAGTGGCGGGGCGGCGTCCCGGCCCCGCCACAGTTGCTGCTGCCCCGGGTCCGTCCTTCGAGCCAGCGCACTCGGCAGCGGAGTTGCCGCAGGAAACGGTCTGATGTCAGGACAGGACGGCGCCGATGATCGCGACCACGACGATGAGCAGGAACATCGTCCTGACGAACCAGGGGCGGTCGCCGATGCCCTTCCAGTCGGCGGCAAATGTCAGGCCGGCCACTGCCACAGCAGGCCATAGCAACCAGTGCAGGCTGATCGGGTGGTCGATGAAGTAGGCCAGAGGCATGTAGAAGACGGCGTAGCCGAAGGCGAGCATCGCCGCCCCGCGCCAGGGGACGGTCCGTCGGCCCGCGGCGTTGGTGTTCTGGGTGTTCACAGCAATCCCTCAGGGGAAGAAATCAGGAAATCAGGGAAGAGATGACGTCTACTTCAGGCCGTCATAGCAGGCTTTCTTGATGGACTTGATCCCGAACAGCGTCGACCCGCCGGATCCGAGTGCGGCCATGGCGCCCTTCTTGGTGTCCACGCTGGCGAGGGTGGCAAGTACCTTCTTGACGCCACCAGCGTTCTTGATCACCTTGAAGGCAGCCTTTCCTGGGGCGAACGCCGCGGCGAGCGCGGCACCGCACTTCATGGAATTCCAGGTGTCGCTGACCATGCCGCCTGCGATCTCCTTGGTCTTGTCCCACCACTTGGGGTCGGCGACGACGGGGTAGGCGGTGGACTTGTCCGTCTGGATGGTCTGGATGAGGGTGCCCCCCTCAAGCCGGTAGGTGGTGGGCACCGGCTTGCCGTTGGCGTCCTTGGCCCAGGGGGTGTCGAAGAGACCGACTATCTCTCCGGCACTGTCGCCCACCACGACGCCTCCTTCTTCCAGGAGCGCGGCGTGGGCGCCACTGGGCAGGTCCAGCGGGAAGCGGTACTCGGTGGGCGCCGACGCGTCCTTCAGCGTGATCAGAGCACTCGCGCTGCCGTCCCGGCCGACCTGGGCGGCAATGTCGACGGGTCCGTCGGGCTGGGTGTACATCACCGTGCCGTTGGCCGTGGCGCTTGCCGGCGCGGCAGCCGAACCCGGCAGGCCGATGGCCACCCGAGTCCCTTCAGGGTCAGTCACGGCGATCTTGCCGGAGCTGGTGGCGGGCATCTCCACGCGCGTTCCCGCCACGTCCGCGATCAGGTTGCCCTTGCCTGTACGCGGGGTGGTCAGGTTGGTGGTGCCAGTGGCGTTTTCCACGATGGACGCCGCGGCGTCCGTCGTGGGCGCGGGCCGGCCCGTGCCGGCGAACGCCGGAACCGTGGTGGCAAGCATGGCGGAGGCGGCCATCGCCGCTATACCGGCCAGCGCCGATGCTTTGTTAACGGAAAGCTTCATCGTGTCCCCCATAAGATGTTCAGCCGTCACTGCGATCGACAGGTGACGGTAGGTCATGAAGGATCATTCCATGGACATAAGCCTCATTGATCATGTCATTGAAGGGATTTAGATCACTGGAACCAAGTAAGCGAAGATCACATCCGCGTTCCGCGATAAGTCCCCCGCACCGGACCGAACACGACCGGCACCGGCGCGCCTTGCCCGCGCTCGCAGAGCAGCTCGGCACCCGGTTGCGCGGAGGGCAACAGGCTTGCAGCGTCCTTGAGCGGGCAGCGACATGCCGACGAGCTGGGCCAAGTTGGCACCGGTCTCGACTGTGATCTCGACACCGAGGACCGGCACCGCAACCCACGTGGTGCGCTGCGGGAGCAAGAGACACGCTGATGCGGGTCGGCGGGTGTACCGCACCGGCTAGCCCGCCAACGTCGAGTGGCAGTTTGACTCGACGTTGATACAGCCCCGGCTGGGCTAGAAGCGCTTCGTCAGGTCCTGGGAGCCCAGCGAGGCAAACAGCGGCCGAGGGGCCTTCTGGCCTCTCTCCCCTGCACATCCGCGAACGGTGAACAGCAACACCCACCGAGCCGAGGCCGGTCGCTGCAGACGGGCAGTAACCGCGCGGGGAGGGTCCTGCGCTTCGCGCACCCACATGCCATCACCACTGCGGCGACCAGCGACCCTAGCTCAGAGGCTGCCAGGCAGAAATGCCGCATCAGGGGGTCGCTCGGGTCCGGCCCACGTCGTCAGGCAGGAGGGATCGAGCAGCTTCTCTCCCCATACGCCGGGCGGAACGGCCAGCGCGGTCAGGTCCTCGCGCCGCACGCCGGTGTGAGCCAGGGCAGTCGGCGAACTCCGCATCCGGCGCGCAGCACAGGACGAGAAGGTCACCGGGGCGGGTGAACCAGAACAGGCGCTGGGTCCAGGCGCGCATGTCGCCGCGCGCCCGTATAGAGGGGTCGATGTGGTTGCCGATCAGGAAGCGCACGGCGGACTCCAAGAGGTGGGCGAAAGGGTCAACGGCGGAAGGAAGACAGCGGGCAGCGAGTCGAAGGCCCGCATGGTCGCGGTACGCCGCCGCACTCCGTCGCCCGCGGCCTCCAGGCAGGCGGAGTGCCCGGCCAGGGCCGCGAACAGAGCACGCAGGCCCGCCTGGGCGACCGTCGTCCCGATGCAGGAGTGCGGCCCCCACCCGTAGCCGAGGTGACGGTTCGGGGAGCGGTCGAGCACCAGGTCGTCCGGCCACTCGAAGACGGCCGGGTCGCGGTTGGCCGCCGCGAACAAGGCGACGACCCTCTGCCCCGCCTCGATGTCGATGCCGCCGATCCGGCAGGCCCGCACGGCGATGCGCGTGGTGCCCTGCACAGGCCCGTCGAATTGACGTTCCTACCCTGAAGTCGTATCGGTGGGTGGCCAGCCGGTGGCCTGAGCAGCACCGATGCTCTGGAATGGCGTCCAGCACCCACCAGACCCTGGCTGCGGTCTCTGACGACGAGGAACGCTGGGCGGCGATCAAGAATCCGAGGGTCTGGCTCGTAAGACCCGGTCCGCAGGCGTCCGAGCGGTGGGCCGGGGTAGACGACTGACCGGTCCGCCCATCGGCGCGGCCGAAACCCGGGAGAGGACACGATCAGCGTGAACGACGCCGAGCACCGGAAGCAGACCCCCGACGGAGCGGCCGAACTCCTGGTGCGCTGCCTGGAGAACGAGGGCGTCGAGGTGGTGTTCGGCGTGCCCGGCGAGGAAAACATCCGTTTCACCAACGCCCTCGCCCGCTCGGAGAAGATCCGCTACGTCCTCACCCGGCACGAGCAGGCCGCGTCCTTCATGGCGGAGATGCACGGCCGGCTCACCGGCTCGGCGGGCGTGATGTCCGCGACGCTGGGGCCCGGCGCGATCAACCTGATGCTGGGCGTCGCCGACGCTATGACGAACAGCACGCCTGTCGTCGCGATCACCGCGCAGGTTGGCAAGGAGCGCAACTACAAGGAGTCCCACCAGTTCGTGGACCTGGTGAGCATGTTCGCCCCGGTCACGAAGTGGTCGGCGGACGTCCCGGCCACCCAGGCCATCCCAGAGATGGTGCGGCGCGCGTTCAAGACCGCGGAGTCCGAACGGCCCGGCGCCGTCTACCTCGCCGTGCCCGAGGACGTCGACGAGGCGACGGACGGCTCGGACCTGCGCCCGCTGCGCAGGGACATCGTGCAGCCCGAGGCGCCGTCCCCCAAGCAGATCAAGCGGGCGGTGGAGCTGCTGCGGGAGGCCCGCCGGCCGGTGATCCTCGCCGGACACGGCGCGGCGCGCGGCGGCGCCGAGGAGTCGCTGACGGCGTTCGCCACCGCACTCGACGTGTCGACGGCGACCACCTTCCACGGCAAGGGCGTCCTGCCTGACGACCACCCCTGCGCAACCGGCACGTTCGGCTTCATGCGGCGCGACTACACCAACTTCGGGTTCGAGGAGGCCGACGTCATCATCGCCGTCGGCTACGAGCTGCAGGAGTTCGACCCGTCCCGGATCAACCCGGACGGCGACAAGAAGATCATCCACATCCACCGCTTCCCGGCGGAGGTGGACGACAGCTACTCGGTCGACGTCGGCATCATCGGCGACATCGCCGCCTCCCTCGACGCCCTCGCCACCGCACTCGACGGCCTGCGGTGGACCATCGACGACAAGGACACCACGGCCACCCGCGCGCTGCTGGCCAAGGAACTCGAGCAGGGCGCCGCGGACGAGCGCTACCCGCTCGCCCCGCAGCGCGTCATCGCCGACACCCGCGCCGCGCTCGGTCGCGACGACATCGTGCTGGTCGACACCGGCGCGCTGAAGATGTGGATGGCCCGGCTCTACCCGACGTACGCGCCGAACACCTGCCTCATCTCCAACGGCTTGTCCACCATGGGCTTCTCGCTGCCCGGCGCGCTCGCGGTCCAGCTCGCCAGGCCGCAGACGAAGGTGCTGGCGGCGGTCGGCGACGGCTCGTTCCTCATGCACTCCCAGGAGATCGAGACGGCTGTCCGCGAGAACATCCCGCTGACCGTGCTGATCTGGCAGGACAACGGCTACGGGCTCATCAAGTGGAAAATGGACCTGGAGGTCGGGGAGAACTCCAACACCGACTTCGGCAACCCGGACATCGTCCAGTACGCCCGCAGCTTCGGCGCGAAGGGCTACCACATCGAGTCCGCCGGGGACCTGCTGCCCACGCTCCGTGAGGCACTGGCGGACCCGGGCGTGTCGATCATCAACTGCCCGGTGGACTACGCCGAGAACATGAACCTCATCGGGCACCTCGGGCACCTCGACTCGGCGCTCTGACCCGCCCGCGCGGCGCGGCCCGACCCCCGTTCGGGCCGCGCTGCCCGGGCCGCTGTCACGCCTCGCGCGCAGCGTCCCGCCCCGAGGACCGCCCCGGACAGGACTGCGCAAACTCGTGACGTCGCATGCTGATCAGGCCGCAGTCGTATCTCCGCCTACCCGACGAGGGGGCAAGGACGTGCTCAGGCCGTGAGCAGCTCGGTGATCTCATCGGCGAGCTTGGGGCCGAGCGAGCCCCAGTCGTCCTTGTAGCCGTAGACGCTCGCCAGGCTGCGGGCGTCGTAGTCGCCGTTGAGGATGTCGATGTCGGTGGGGGTGATGAGCGAGGGATGGGCGACGCCGACGGCGCCCGAGACCCTCAGCAACTCCCTGCGCAGGGTGCGCAGGTAGCCCGCGGCCCGGACGGCCTTCGAGGGTGCGTCGATGCCGCGCGTCAGCCACGGATTCTGGGTGGCGATGCCGGTGGGGCATGCGTCGGTGTGGCACTTCTGCGCCTGGATGCAGCCGATGGACAGCATCGCCTCACGGCCCACGTTGACCATGTCGACGCCGAGGGCGAACGCGACGACGGCGTTCTCGGGCAGGCCGAGCTTGCCGGAGCCGATGAAGGTGATGTCGTCGGTCAGCCCGCGCTCGGCGAACACGCTGTAGACGCGGGAGAAGCCCATGCGGAACGGCAGGGACACCGAGTCGGCGAAGATCAGGGGAGCAGCCCCGGTGCCGCCCTCGCCTCCGTCGACGGTCACGAAGTCGACCCCTCGATCACCTCGCTCCATCAGGGTGGCGAGGTCCTCCCAGAAGCCCATCTCCCCGATGGCGCTCTTGATCCCGACGGGCAATCCGGTCTCCGTGGCGAGCAGTTCCACGAAGTCAAGCATCGAGTCCACGTCGTGGAACGCGGTGTGCCGCGACGGCGACGCGCAGTCCTTGCCCGCAGCGATGTCGCGGATCCCGGCGATCTCGTCGGTCACCTTCGCACCCGGCAGCATGCCGCCGAGCCCCGGCTTCGCACCCTGCGAGAGCTTGATCTCGATCGCCTTCACGGGCCCGCTCGCGACCACGGACTTGAGCTTGTCCAGGTTGAACGTCCCGTCCTCGTTGCGGCAGCCGAAGTACGACGTACCGATCTGGAGGACGAGTTCCCCACCGTTGAGGTGGTAAGGCGACAGGCCGCCCTCGCCGGTATTGTGCATCGTCCCGGCCAGCGCCGCACCCTTGTTGAGTGCCGTGACGGCCGCGCCGGACAGCGAGCCGAAGCTCATCGCCGAGATGTTGACGACACTCGCCGGACGGAACGCCCTCGCGCGGCCTCGTGGTCCGCCGAGCACCTTTGCCGAGGGCAACGGCGCCTGCGCGTCGCGCAGATCGGGCAGCCGACCGGCGAACGTGCGGTGCTTCACGTAGGCGTGACCCTGCTCATGCTCGACGTCGTCGTCGGTGCCGAACCCGAAGTAGTTGTTCTCCTCCTTCGCCGACGCGTAGATCCAGCTGCGCTGGTCACGGCTGAAGGGCCGTTCCTCGTCGTTGGACGTCACGACGTACTGCCGCAGCTCGGGGCCGATCTTCTCCAGCAAGTACCTGGCGTGCCCCAGCACGGGGAAGTTCCTCAGCAGTGCGTGCTTCTTCTGCACGAGGTCGCGGGCGGCCACCAGCGCCAACGCCGTGGCGGCTGACGCGCCTATGTTCCGAGCACGCATGAAAGACGTTCCTCTCCTCGACTGGCCGAACCTCACCACGACCGGCTACCCCACGCCAGCGAAATGCCACGGGAGGCCCTGGATGGTCTGTGGTGCCGGTCCGGAGGCAGTGAAGACCGCCCAGGTGCCGGCCGGGACGGCCACCGTGGTCGTGCCCTCAAGGGCGGCCGAGGAGGTGATCACGCCGTGGTAGTAGTCGAGGACAGTGCTTTCGGCGCGGCTGGGGTCCACGCCGTCGCAGACCGCGACGATGCCGTGCGGCTCCTGGTCCGACACCTTCTCCAGGCGCTCCAGGGTCTGCGGATCGATCCCACGGACAAAGTCCATGATCGCCTGGTTCGGTCCCGCATGCACCAGCGGTATCTGGGTCTTGAGTCCGACGAGGGTGAAGTCCGGCTTGTCCACCACGCGGTATCGCAGACTGCTGCTCCCCTCGATGGTGAGACGGAAGGACATCCGGGACTGGGAGGTGAGTGCGGCGCCGGTACGCCGGGCCTCGCCCGGTCCGATGCCGTGCATGGCACGGAACGCCCGCGCGAATGCCTCGCCGGAGCCATAGCCATAACGCACGGCGATCTCCAGCAGCGTGGCGTGCCCCGCGAGTACTTCGGCGCCGGCGAGGGTGAGTCGGCGGCGTCGGATGTACTCCGGCAGCGGCATGCCCGCGAGCGCGGAGAACATCCGGCGCAGGTGGTGCTCCGAAGTGGCCGCGGTGCGTGCCAACTCGGCTACGTTGATGATCTGGTCCAGCTGGCGCTCGATGTGTTCCATGGCCTGGTTCAGCCGCTCCAACATGCCCGTTCTCCTCCCCCTTTTTCACCACCGCCTTGCCCGGTGATGGTCGTGGAGCGCAGCTATCCGGCGCTGTGGCTTGTGCCGTCTCCGTCCGGACCGGGGGTGTCCTGTCCCAGACCTCGGCGGATCGCGATCTCCACGGGTGAGTACGCGCCGTCGGCGCGTTCCAGTGCGTAGGGTGTGGCCGGCAGCAGCGGCGGCTGCGCCATAAAGCGCGGCCGCACTCCGTGGTGTGACTGTGCCGCGTGTACCAGGAAGGGATGGCACAGGAAGACGTCGCCCGGGGACCCGGTGGCAAGGGCGAGTGGCCGGTGGTCGGACGCCGCCACCAGATCGGGGGCGAGGGTCAGCCCGCTCGCCCCGTCCTCTCCGTACTTCTCCAGCACCTTCGGCACGTCGAGGTGCGAGCCGACCCGGATCCGGGTCGGGGCGTCCTGTTCACCGACCTCGCTGAACAGGAACAGCATCAGCAGCGCCCGGCCCTGGGAACGCAGATTGGTGAAGTACCAGCTCTCGCCTTCCGGCAGATAGCTCCCCTCGATGTGCCATCCCGCGTCGCCCGGCTCCTGTTCGTGCGGGAAGCGCAGCGGGAACGTGCCCAGCGAGTAACGCGGCTCCCAGCGCCCCTCGCCAACGAGCAGGTCGTACGCGTGGTGCAGAGCCGGGGAGTTGGGTGCGGCGGCGAACGGCCCCTGCCCCATGCCGGGCACCCAGTGCACGGGCTGCGTCCACGTCGACGGGTCGTTTGGGTCGCAGCCCGTCTCCCGCCACAGCAGCCGCGCGCAGTGCGCGGCCACGCGTGGCGCGACAGCGCCCTCCAACTTCACGAAGCCGTCGCGGAGAAAACGGGATACCAAAGTCGTGTCATCCATGCCCCCATCGTGCGATGGCCTCTGCCCCGATCACCCGACATTCTCCGCACCGCCTTTGTCGGGTGATCACGCGAACGCGGCTATGCGGCGCCCGCTGCCTGCCCGCTGGTCAGGGCCGCCCACGGATGTGGTGTGAGGGGAGTTCGTCGACGAAGTTCTGTATCAGGTACCGCAAGGCAAGGGGGTGTTCGAGGTGCAGGTCGTGGCCTGCGCCGGGGATGCACGCGGCTGTTGCCCCGGGGTGCTGCTGCAGCATGGCTTCGGCCTCCGGTGGAGGGATGATGCCGGACCGCCCCAGGACGGCCAGGACCGGGCACGCGATTTTCTGCCACTGGTCCCAGAAGGAGCGCCGGGCATTCTCGGCTAGTGAGGCGACCATGACGTCCCGGTCGAAGCGGGCCCACCAGCCATCGCCGCGCTCCTCGAGCCCGCCGGCCCAGCCCTCGCCTACCGTGCCGCCGCCGAGGAATGCCACCGCGGCCTCCCGGGTGGGGAACGGTGTCGGCCATGCGTCGAGCCATCCGCCGATGTCGGCCTGCACGTTCGGATTGGGGCCGCCGGGGCCGACTTCGACCAGGACGAGTGCGCACACGAGGTGAGGGTGCGCGGCGGCGGTGAGCAGGGCGGTGTGGCCGCCCAGGGACTGGCCTATCAGGACGGGCTGGTGCAGACCGAGCTGTTCGAGTACAGCGACGACATCGGCGACGTAGGCGCTGCGGCTCACGTCGCGCGGGCGGCGTGGCCCACCCCGGCGACGGTGTGGAACCGGTGAACTCCCGGAACGATAAAGCCTCTTCTCTCTAGCTTCGGAGGTAACCAGCCAGACCGAAGCACCCAAGAAAGAAGAGCCGCGGTAGAACCCTACGACGCCTTGTCTGCCATCGATCCGTTCGCCGCCGCCGCAAGGGCCTTCGACCGCCTGACCGAGGAGTTGGCCGACCCCGCCTCGGCCGCGCTAGCCCGCCACGATCTGGAGGACCCGATCGAGGCGCGGGGCCGCGAACTGCTGCGGCTGCTGCTCCAGGCCCATCTCGACCTGCGGGAGCGGGCCGAGCGCGAGCAGGGGGAACGCGCCGGCCGCCCGGCGGTCCGGGGTGCGGACGGACTGGTTCGCCCGCATCGCGAGGTGGGCCATTGCAGGCGTCTGGCCTGCGTGCTCGTTCGGCACCGTGACCGTGACGCGGACCGCGTGGCGGGGCAGGTCGATGACCAGCGTCCGCCCCCTGGATGCGGACCTGTCGCTACCCGCCGGGCTGCACTCGCACGGCCTGCGCCGCCGCGCGGTTGCCGAGGCGGTGCGCGGTTCCTACGACCAGGCCAAGGAGGCGATCGAGCTGCGGTGCGGGAAGGTCCTGCGCAAACGTCAGGCCGAACACCTGGTCGCCTGCGCGGCCGTTGACATCGACGGCTTCTACGCCCGTCGCGTCCCGGCGCCGTCGACCGCTCCCACGACGCTGGTGATCCAGGTCGACGGCAAGGCCATCGCGATGCGGCCGTCCGGTCTGCAGCCAGCCACGCTCAAGGCGCACAAGCTGCCGGGCGAGCCGGACGTGTGCTCAATGCTGACGTCAGCCTCTGTGTGCCCGCCACCTTCAACACGATCAACTGCTGGGCGCAGGGCATCACACCGTCGTTCATCGTCATCGTCGCCGCCGAGGGCATCGGCAAGAACATCCCGACCGTAGCGATGCCCTGCGATGCCGCGTATGCCACCCATCGCCTTCGGCGTCACAGAACTGCGAGAACACAGCATCACGGTCCTCTACAGCGAGAGAGGCTTCGATCCCAACCCGCCCGGAACAGGATCGTCGAAGGGGTATCAGGCCCCGGGGCCTGCGGGGAACCCCTCCTCCCCCCTCCCGTGGCGGGTGTGACATCCGGCGCGAGCGGATAGGACAGGGAGATGAGGCGTCTCATGATTCCTGCCGTGGTAGCCGTGACCGCCCTCGCTGGCGGCTGCGCCAACGAGCCAAGCGGCTGCGACGCCAAGCCGAAGCTCTCGTCGGCCAAGGGCGAGAAGCGGCCGGTGGAAATCGAGCCGAGCCAACGGCACCCCGGTATCGCCGATTCCGCGTTGGAGAAAGCGCTCCCCTCGCCGGATCTCAAGGCGAAGCCCGTCGAGAAGGTACTCAACCATCTGCGGCAGGAGACGCTGGACATGGCAGGCGTCATCGGCAAGACCGACGCCGGTGAGTGCGAGGGCGAGGTCGTGCAGCCACGCGGCGAGACGGTCCGCTGCACCGTGATCTTCGAGGGCGTGACCGTACCGTGGCTGGTCACCAGCAAGGGGATGACATCGGGCAGCGCCGGCGTATTCAGCCAGGATTTCGTCTACACGGCCCGGCCGCTCAAAACCGTGCACACCGCCCAGTCGGTCTACGACCTGTTTGCCTGGGAGCAGGGGAAGAACGGGACGACAGAAGGCCCTCTGGCGCCGATGGATCCGCGGTGCGACCGGCTGCCGAAAGTCTTCACGGCGGAACCCGGTAAAGGCACCGGCTACTTCTGCCAGGACATCTCGACGAGCTGTACTGACGGCGTGCAGCGTGTGAAGTGGTTTGACCGGGCCATCCATGTGGACAAGCGCGGGCAGTTGTCGTTCCTTGCCTGAGAGCCGTCCCGCAATGATCTTCGGGTGGGTGTCGTCCGGTGCTTCGGCGCGGGCGTCCACGCCGCGGCGGCCGTCCGAGCCGGGGTCGGTGAGCAGGTGGGTGTTGATGCGGCCGCTGCGGTGCTGGGTCCAGGCGCCGATGATGCGGCCGTCGGCCCAGATGGTGGGGCCGATGTTGCCGTTGCGGTCGTACAGGTCGCCGGCGTGGGCGGGCTCGAGGTGGAAGTCGCGCGCTGTCGCCAGCCCATGGCGGTGGGGTCCAGGCCGGGCAGGAGCGCGACCCACAGCTCTGGGGCGGTGACTGGCTCCAGGTCGTCGGGAAGGAGGTAGCCGGTGCCTTCGTCGAGAGCGATGCTCACGGCGCTGGCGGCAGCAAGGGTTCCGGTTGGCCAAGGTGCGGCGGCTGGCGCCGGTGGGCGATGTGGGCGTGTGTCACCGCGTTGGTGGTCAGCTCACTTGCGATCTGCTGCAGGTCCGTGCGGACGGCCTCGGGCACACCCCAGTCCGCGATCATCCGGCCGACGTAGGCGCGGGCTGCTGAGGGAGTGCGCTCGCACCGCCCGCGCGAGCCTTGCCACCACCCGGCGGCAGACGGAGCGCCGCCACGCCGGTGGGGAGGGCGTCACGGACCGGCCCCTCCGGTCCACCCCGCCGTCGCCCACCTCGTCCGCCACGTCCCCCTCGGCGCCGCCGTCCTGGAAGACCTGGAACAGACGGCCCCGCAGCCGCCGTATGGACCCCGCTCACCGCAGACACCGCACCACGTCCCTGGCACGACCTGTAACGGTGAACTGTGGTGACTCATGCCGTAGGTTCCACGAGATTCCCGAACGTGAGCTGCCGTGGGAGAGCGTCGACGTTGCAAGAGTCATGGAGAGCGGGACGGGCCGGTGTGGTGCTCGCTGAGCTGGCGGGTGCGTCCCCTGGCTCACCCGTCACCCCTCAATCTTGAGAGAAGACGAGCGCGCCGCGTTGAATGACGTCCTGGCTCGCTGTCCTGAACTGGATGTCGCGCCCGAACATGTCGATTCCGTCGAGACCGTGAAGGACAGGTATGTCGAGGAGACCGCCCATAGACCGGGCCGAGGAGCAGCTTCAGCATGAGCTGAGCCGTGGACAGCAGCCCCTGACCGACCTGGACTTGGACGAGGTATGGCTCAGGTTCGTACGCTTCGGCTCCCAGCGATTCGACACCGCGGACGCGCCGGACGCTGATGGCCTTCTCTTCCAGTACGGGACTCACCCCTTCGAGGGACCGCCCGTCTTCACGCTGGACCTTGCCCGGCAGTTCGAGATCAACGACGCTTCCGGCGAACATGATCATTACATCCAGCTCCACTGCGAACTTCGATACTAGCCCGTCCCTCAGCTTCGGGACCTGGGGCACTTCGAGTCCTGGTTCTTCCACGACACGGACGACGAACTCGACCGCTGGGCCGACGGCCTTGGCCGCCAAGAATTCTGGACAAGCATCCGCCGCTCCCATCCCCAGCAAATCAGGATCTACCAAGAACAAGTGTGAGCTCAGCTTGTCTTTTAACCCCACCTGGCTCTGCAGATGACTGCTGAGAACAGCGGCGGATACTTTATGGCCAAACTGTGATGGCGGCGGCGGTTGGGATGAGAGTGCCCGTGAGGGAGATGAGCCAGTAGCGGGGTGCGGTGAGTTGGGTTCGGCGGGCGAGGGGCCGGTTGGCGATCCACCAGAGGACGGTGCTCGCAGCGATCATGGGGCCGAAGAAGAGAAGTGCCGCATTCGGACTGTCGTCATGCTCGTTGTTCGGGATTCTCGTCGTCAGCCCCATGTCGGCGAGCGGCCAGTTCGATAGCAGAAACCAGAGCATCAGCATGGGCACGAGGGCTGGGATGCCCAATAGGAGATTGATGCCGAGTGGTGTGCACCAACGTCTGGTCATGGTCCCCCTCGACTCTGGACTGCGACGACGTCGCGGCCCCTTTAGCTTGACCTCTATGGTCTGAGGATCATTTCTGATTCTCAGAGGATCTCCCAGTCCAGTTCGGTCTCGTCGACCGCGACGGGCAGGTAGCCATCCACGGCTCTACCGGTTTCCAGGGCCTTGGCCGTGGCGTCCAAGAGAGCTGGCAGTGACGACCACATAGGGTAAGCGCCGAAGCGGGTTCCCTGCTCGTGGTCGGCCTCCCCAATCCTTCCGCGGCGGTGATGTGGGCGCTGATCGATGATGAGGGTGTCGCCACCACCGTCGGCGGCGAAGGGAATCCAATGGGAGTGCCACCAGGGCCCGAAGTCTCCGTCGGGGTCGCCTTCCTCAGCCCCCTCCAGTTCATCGCGGTAGATCCTCATGCCCAGTTGCCAGTCCCTGGCGATGATCTGCACATTGAGCAGTTTCCAGAACGGGGGCAGCAGGTCGTCATCGCCTGTGCCGTTGTGGCGAAGCAGCGACTCCACCAGAGGCTCGGGAAACGGCTGGCCGATGATCTTTTCGGCTGCCGCGATGTCCGAGCGTTCTGCCGGCGGCTCAAGGGCCGCGAACGTGCGGGGCGCGTGGCGGGCAAGCCACGTCTCGATACGGGTCCAGGACTCGGATATCGACGAAGTCATCCTGAGATCATGTCAGGTCGGTCCACTGCTGAACGGAGAGTTTCAAGCCGGGGTCTGGCCTCGAACAACGCCCCAAACGCGAGCGCTCGTATGAGGATTCCAGGGACGTGAACACGGCCTTCGTCTGATCCTGTAATCCGTTACAGAGGCACTTGACCAGTACGAAAGCCGTGGGGGAATAGTCTGCTGCAACCTGGTATTCAGCGGGATTCGTTCATGGTGGCGTCATGCTTCCGGGACGACTTCTTCCACTGCCTAACCGTGCGTGGAGATACGTTGTTCGAGCTGACCGACGCATTGCTGTGCTCGGACGGGCCGGTGAAGACGCCGGTGGATCTCACGCTGACGGCCGAGCACCGGCGCGCGGGCAGGCGCGATGTACGAAGCCTTGAACAGCGGGACCGTGAATGTGCCGCAGCTGCGGCAGGTGTTGGCTGGGCTGCCGCAGCCCGAGGCGGCCGACGGGCGTCTGGTCCTGGCGGTGGACGTCACCCACTGGCTGCGGCCGGACGCACCGACCATTGCGGACCGGCTGTTCTGTCACGTCTACGGCCGCAGCGGCCGGTCCTCGGACCAGTTCGTGCCCGGCTGGCCCTATTCGTTCGTCGCCGCGCTGGAGGCGGGCCGGACCTCGTGGTGCCAGATTCTGGACGCGCTGCGGCTGGGGCCGGCCGACGACGTCGCCAAGGTCACCGCCGCCCAGGTCCGCCGCGTCGTCGAGGACCTCATCGAAGCGGGGCGCTGGAACGCTGGCGACCGGGACATCCTGATCGTCTTCGACGCCGGTTACGACGCCCCTCGCATGGCCTACCTCCTGGCCGGACTCCCCGTCGAGGTGCTCGGCCGGATGCGAACGGACCGCGTGATGCGTCGCCCGGCGCCCTCCCACGCGGAGTTCAACCTGGCCAATCCCGGCGGCGGCCGCCCACCGAAGCACGGCAAGGAACTCCGCTTCGCCAAGCCCGACACATGGGGCGAGCCCGACGCGGAGACGGTGCAGGGCACCGACCGCTATGGCACCGCTCGAGTGATGACCTGGGACCGCATCCATCCGCGGCTGACCACCCGCTCTGCATGGATCAACCACAGCGGCGAACTTCCCATCATCGAGGGCACATTGATCCGCCTTCAGGTCGACCGGCTACCCGGCGGCCACGAACCACTCCCGATCTGGCTGTGGTCGTCGGCCACCGGCCTGACCGGTGAGGACGTCGACCTGCGCTGGCAGGCGTTCTTGCGCAGATTCGACCTGGAACACACCTTCCGAATGATCAAGCAGACCCTCGGCTGGACTCGACCGAAGCTCCGCACACCCCAGGCAGCTGACCGGTGGACCTGGCTGGTCGTCGCCGCCCACACCCAACTCCGCCTGGTGCGACCGCTGACCGCGGATCTCCGACGCCCCTGGGAACGTCCTGTCGAACCCGACCGGCTCACCCCCGCCCGGGTTCGACGGGGGTTCAGGAACCTCCGCCCGAATTTGCCCTGCCCGGCCCGTGCACCGAAACCCACCAGACCCGGCCCCGGCAGGCCGCTCGGCTCGAAGAACCGGCACCCAGCCACCCGCTACGACGTGGGCAAAACGACCAGGCGACCCGAGACCATCGCCGAACGTGACCAGGCCAGGCCATAAAGAACAAGCTGATGAGAACCCGTCTTTGAACCCCCACGGGCCGCCCCGCGAGGGACCTCCTTGGGCTTCACGCTCCGTGCGGACCCGCAACAGTCGCCCTGCCTTCGGGTGCTCAGCTTCTCTTGCGGAACGTACCCGCCCTGTTTCGCCGACTGGAAACTGCGAGCGAGAAATTGTCTCTGGAGAGCATGCAGGAACGGACCAGCGGGCCACTGGATGATCCGGATGACGGCGGCGTGATTGATGCGTTCGCTGCGTTGCTGCCGGAGCGCGAGTACCCTCCGCTGCTCCTGAGCGTGGAACCACAGCTGATCATTCTCGGCAAGGAAGGTGACTACTGCCCTGTCCCTGCAACATGGGGTGGCAGGAGTGGCAGAAGTACATGAGACCTGAGCATTGTGTGACCAGGAACCACATCGAGGTGTGGCGCCAACGCGTGCTGCCGTCCGTGCCCGAGCGCGTCCGGCTCTGGATGGTGCTGCGTGGCTCGCTCCTGCCGACCCTCGTCTGGACAGGCGTCGCGTGCATCTCGGCCTTCGTCTACGACCCGTCCGTGGCGATGGTCTTGGGCGGACTCTTCGCGCTGTCGTTCGTGGTGGCGTTCGGGCCTCGCAGAGCCGGGCACTCGGTTCGTTGCAGTGTCTACGGTGCGCTCGGCGGAGTACTGGACAAGTCCATGGCCGGTCTCTGAAGTCGGCGGGCGCGCGAGGCGGTCGGCCGCCCAGGAAACTTGGGGCATTTCACTGAGAATGGCGGGTGATGTCGTTACGGTCGCACGCAGGGACGGTGGCCGGGGGTGGGCGCGTGCGTACGAAGGCGTGGGTGTGGACGGCGGTCGTGGTGGCGGGGGCCACGCTCAGTGCCGCACTGGCGCTCCTGCTCGCGCTGGCGGGCAACCCCGCGACAGCCGCGGCCCGTTGGCCCGGGTACCTGGATGAGCTGCGGCAGCATCCGTGGACGTACATGGCCGTCCTCGGTGCGCTCGGCATCGTGGCGGCCGGTGTCATGACATGGCTCCAGGCCCGTCCGCCCGCGGTCGTGAACGATCCGCCGCCCCCGCCGGCGCCGACACTGCCGGAGTGGTTCATCGACCGGGCCCAGATCCGCGCCACCGTGGCGACGGTATGCCGCGGCGACCGTGCCGTGGGCCTCACCACCGCCCTGGCGGGAGCCGGCGGCTTCGGCAAGACGATGCTGGCGCAGGCGGTGTGCGTGAACAGACAGGTACGCAGGCGCTTCCGTTCCCGCATCTACCTGGTCACCATCGGCAGAGACGTCCGCAGTCGGGCAGAGGTGACGGCCAAGGTCGCCGAAGTCACCCGGTTCATCACGGGTGACACGACGGAGTTCGACGACCCCGCTCTCGCAGGCAGCCACCTCGGCCGTCTCCTGGACCAGCGGCCGCGCACGCTGCTCGTCCTCGACGACGTGTGGGAGCACGAGCAGTTGACCCCCTTCCTGATGGGAGGCCGCCGCTGCATACGACTCATCACCACCCGCAAGCCCGAGCTGCTGCCCGCCGAAGCCCGCATCCCGGTCGACCAGATGTCCCGCGCCCAGGCCCAGGCTGTGCTGACCTGGGACCTGCCACCGCTGCCCGGGCCCCTGGTCGACGCCCTGGTCCAGGCAACCGGCCGATGGGCCCTGCTGCTGCGGCTGACCAACCGCTTGATCGCCGAGCAGCACGCCACCGGCGCCGATGCCGCTTCCGCCGGCGAGCGCATCCTCCACCGGCTGCGCGGCAGCGGGCCCGCAGCCGTGGACAGCCCGACCGCCGCCTGGGACCTAGACGACCCAGGCCTGCGCAATCAGCGGGCCCGGGCGTCGATCGAGGCCGCCACCACGCTGCTGCCCGCCGGCAGCCGGCAGCGCTTCGCCGAGCTCGGCATCTTCGCCGCGGGCGAGTCCCTTCCCCTTTCGGTGGTCACCTTGCTGTGGCAGGGTACCGGCGGACTGGACGAGGAGCAGGGCCGCACGCTCTGCCGGGACCTGGAACGCCTGTCCCTGCTCACCCTCGACCAGACGGACGGCGGCTGGATCAGCCTCCATGACGTCATCCATGACTATCTGCGCGGTGAGCTCGGCGCGGACGGCCTGGCCCGCGTCAACCACGCCCTGACCGAGGCCATCGCCACCACCCTGCTCACGGCCCGCCCCCTGGCCCCCGCCCAGCCCGACCCCAGGCACGCCTGGTGGCAACTGACCGACGACTACCTCTTGGACCACCTCATCGTCCACCTCATCGCGGCCGGTCGAGCCTCCCTGGCCGAGGCCGTGGCCGGTGACCTGCGATGGGTGGAGACCCGCCTCGGCCACCGCGGACCCACCGCCCCCTGGAATGACCTCGTCCGCACGGACACCCCCCACACCCGCCTGCTGGCACGCACCCTCTCCCAGGCCGCGCACCTCCTCACCCCCACGGACCCGCCCCACCTCCTCACCGGCGTCCTCCACAGCCGCCTCGACACACATCCCTACTGGCGCCCCCAAGTCACCGCCCGCCACCACGACCCGGCGCAACGCCCCTGTCTCGAAACCGTGTGGCCCCTGCCCGACGCCCCCGCTCCCGCGCTCCGGCGGACCCTCACCGGACACGTCGACGGGGTGTGGGCGGTGGCCGTCGCGCCGGACGGCACGTGGCTCGCCACCAGTGACGGGAGAGTGCGTGTCTTGCGAAGTGACGGCGTCGGCAACGACGGGACGGTGCGGATCTGGGACCTGTCGTCCGGCACCTGCACGGCCACTCTCACCGGCCACCACGGTCGGGTGGGATCGATAGCCATCAGCCCGGACGGCACGTGGCTCGCCACCACCGGCGGCAGCGACTACGCGTTCGAAGGCGACGGGACGGTGCGGATCTGGGACCGGGCGTCCGGCACCTGTACCGCCACGCTCACCGGCAACGACAGCAACCTGAAGTCCGTGGTGATCGCCCCGGACGGCACGTGGCTCGCCACTACCGGCCATGACGACGAGGCAGTGTGGATCTGGGACCCGGTCACCGGTGTCTGCACCGCCACTCTCACCGGCAGGGCCGGTGTGGTGCGTTCGATGGCGATCGCTCCGGACGGCAGATGGCTGGCCACCACCAGCTACCAGGACGAAGCGGTGCGGATCTGGGACCGTTCCACCGGGACGTGCACCGCCACCCTCACCGCACACGCGGGCTGGTTGGGGCCGGTGCAGATCGCTCCGGACGGCACCTGGCTCGCCACCACGTGCGCCGCCGACAAGGCGGTGCAGCTCTGGGACGTGGCCACCGGTACCTTCACCACCACCGTCCCCGACCAGCCCCACAGGGTGCGTGCGATGGCGATAGCCCCGGACAGCACCTGGCTCGCCACCATCGACGGCCGCGGGTCGGTGCGGATCTGGGACCGGGCATCTGGTGCGTGTACGGCGACCCTCACCGGACACCGCGGCCGGGTGGCATCGATCGCCATCGCCCCGGACAGCACCTGGCTCGCAACCGGCGGCGACGTGGACGGGACCGTACGTATCTGGGACCGGGCCACCAGTATCTGCACGGCAACCCTCACCGGGCACCGCGGCAGCGTGGGGGCGATGGCCATCGCCCCGGACGGGGCCTGGCTCGCCGCAGGCAGCGACGGGGACAAGTCGGTGCGGATCTGGGACCGGACCCTCGCCGCCCAGACGTCACAGGACTCCGGCCACCGCAACGGAGTGGCCGCGGTGGCGATCAGCCCGGACGGCACCTGGCTCGCCACCGGCGACGGCGACGGCTTCGGCTACGGAAAGGCGCGCATCTGGGACCGCGCCACCGGCACCTGTGCGGCGACCCTCACCGGACACCGCGGCCGGGTGGGATCCATGGCCATCAGCCCGGACGGCACGTGGCTCGCCACTGGCGACGGCCTCGGGAAGGTGCGGATCTGGGACCGGGCGTCCGGTGCCTGCACGGCCACCCTCGCCGACAACGGCGGCGAAGTGAAGGCGATGGCGATCGCCCCGGACGGCACCTGGCTTGCCGCCGGCGGCGAGGGCGATGAGGCCCTGCGGATCTGGGACCTGGCCACCGCGACCTGCACGTCCACCCTCGGAGGCCATCATGCCAACGTGGAGTCGGTGGCGATCGCCCCGGACGGCACGTGGCTCGCCACCAGCGACAACCTCGGGCGTGTACGGATCTGGGACCGGGCCACGGGAATCTGCACGGCCACCGCCGACCGCGAACTCTTCTCGGTGTACACGCTGGCGATCAGCCCGGACGGCACGTGGCTCGCCGCCGCGGGTGGCCTGTATGACGGCTACAACGACGGAATCGTACGCATAGGGGACCGAGCTTCCGGTGCCTGGACGCATGCCCTGACCGGCCACTGCGGCCGAGTGGGGGCAGTGGCGATCAGCGCGGACGGCATGTGGCTCGCCAGCGTCGGGGGCAGCAAGTACGGCGACGGCGGCGATGGAACGCTGCGCATCTGGAACACCACCACACGCAGCCTCGCGGCCGTCGCCCGAGCCGAATCGGCGCTCTTCTCTTGTGCCTGGGGGCCCACGCACGTCCTGGCAGTCGGTGGACGGCGGGGGCTGTATCTCTTTCAACTGCGGGTCTGACCATCCAAATTGGGTGATACTTATCGGTCGTAGTCAATTCCCGGGCGTTCGCCGGATGCTGAACGGCATGTCACATGACGAGAGAGGGCGACGTCCCCAGGGAAACGACGGGCCGGGGTGGGAACCTCCCAAGGAACCGCCGCCAGGCCCGCCCCGGAACGGGGCGGCGGGGGCTCCGGAGGCCGGCCCCGGACTGGCTCATCGACCCGGTAGCGCACCGTCCACCGATGCCTCGCCCCGTTGGCATGAGGCCGGCTGCGTACTCCGCGTGCTCCATCCCCGTTCGGACCGGCCTGCTGGGACAGAGCCCAGCGCGAAACCACCAAGAGGGATCGGTACCCGGCAGCATGGGTTCTCGCACCAAACCCCCTCACCACATCCTGGAGTCTTCAGGATCGGGCCATGGAGAGCGTAGCCGCCGGGAAGCGTGTCCCGTGATGTGCAGCGCGCTTGCCCTCGTTCGGTCTCGCCCCTTGCGGATGCCCGTGCGCAGTGCGCGCACCACGGGCGGCCGGTAGCGCCGATAGGCTGCGCACCCGGCCCGATCGCCGGCGTAGATCCCTCACCGCTACTGCACAGCCGCAGGACGCTGGCACCGGCAGGTGATCTGGTCCCCCTCCGCCGTTGGGTGCGACCGCTTCCAGGGGCGAGGGGCCGCTGCCCCGGACGCACCCGGCGAGGAGGAATGGCCTTCCATCCGAGGGCACTGTCGTCTGAGAGCGGCCGGGGGCCGGCCTGGACGCGCTGACGATCCATGCGGAGTGGCGAGGGTGGTTGTCACACTCGCGAGCCGGTTGGTGTCTACATGCCAAAGGGTCAAACGTCCAAAGGAGAACACCATGGCGCTACGCGTCCCGAAAGCCGAGCTCCCCGCCGAGCTCCGCGAAAACCTGATCAAGCAGCTCGGTTTTGTGCCCGAGCCCCACGAGGTGCTGTGGAACAACCCCAAACTCGCCCAAGACAACCAAGAGTTTGCAGCCAAGGTGGGCACCTGGGACGCGGCCGACGCGAGCCTCAAGACATTCGCGCACATGGCCGTCGCGGCACAGGTCGGCTGCAGTTGGTGCCTGGACATCAACTACTTCGCGGCACTGCATCAGAACCTGAACCCGGCCAAGGCGAGCCAGGTGCCGCGCTGGCGGGAATCGCAGGTGTTCACGCCATTGGAGCGGGACGTGATGGCATACGCCGAGGCCATGACGAACACGCCGACGACCGTCACCGATGAGCTGTCGGCCAGTCTGCTCGGCCGGCTGGGGCCGGCGGCGCTGGTCGAGCTCACTGTGTTCATCGGCTTCGCCAACCTGGCAGCCAGGTGCAACACGGCGCACGGGATCACTTCGCAGGGCTACTCCGATGCCTGCGAGATCCCGCTGGCCGCGCGTCCCGCAACCTCCGGCGCAGCGCCGACGGCATGAGCCAGGACCCCTTCGTCGCTCATCGCAGCCTGCTGTTCACGGTCGCCTACGAGATGCTCGGCTCCGCGGCCGACGCGGAGGACGTGCTGCAGGAGTCCTGGCTCAGGTGGGCCCAGGTCGACCAGTCGCGGGTGAACGATGCGCGGGCGTACCTGGTCAGGACCGTCACACGGCAGGCGCTCAACCGGCTGCGGACGGTGGCACGCAGCCGCGAGGACTATGTCGGTCAGTGGCTGCCGGAACCGCTGCTGACCACAGCTGATGTCGCCGAAGACGTAGAACTCGCGGAGAGCGTCTCGATCGCGATGCTGACCGTCCTGGAAACACTCGGGCCCACGGAACGGGCGGTGTTCGTACTCCGCGAGGTCTTCGAGGTGCCCTACGGCGAGATCGCCGCAGCCACCGGGAAGTCCGGGGCCACGGTGCGGCAGATCGCGCGGCGAGCACGCCAGCATGTGGCGGCCCGGCGGCCACGGGTGCAGGTGAGCCGGTCACAGCAGCAGGCCGTGGTGGCACGGTTCTTGCTCGCGTTGCGAACCGGGCAGCTGCAGGAGCTGATGGAAGTCATGGCACCGGACGTGGTCTTGATCGCCGATGGTGGCGGGCTTGCGGCCGCCGCTCTGGCTCCCCTCCAGGGGGCCCAGCTCGTGGCGAAGGTACTCACGCGCACGAACCAGGTGGACGTGGCCGCGCTCGCGACGACGGCCGTGTGGCTCAACGGCGCACCCGCGGGCCGCATCGACATCGACGGCAAGTTGGCCACGGCGGTGAGCCTCGTGGTGGAGAACGGGCAGGTCACCCGGGTCTACTTGGTGAGAAACCCGCAGAAGCTGACGAGACTGGACCAACCGGCTGAACTTTCCAGGTAAGCCGGCTGCCGATCCGGCGGTGGCGAGTGTTTTAGGGCGACAGCGCCCAAAACACTCACCACCGCCATCCGGGCCAGAACCCGACGGCGGCCCAAACCCGACGGCGGCCAGGACCCAGGATCAAGGACAGACCCTGTCGAGACACCAGCCACCCCACAGCGGGACACGGCCTCACTCAAACCCCTCCCACCCCTCCTACCGCAGACTCAGGCTCAGTGCGCGGATCGGTGAGACAAACCGCAGTCCGATACGACCAGACAGCTCGAGTCCCGACGGACCACACCATCTCCAGACACTGGCCCAGTCGCACCACATCACCTGAGACCGGGACCACGCCCCCCAGACGGGACCACGCCGCCCGCGACGGGACATCGACACGCCGGTCAACGAGAGAATTCAAGACGGGTTCACGGCGTGGCAGCCGTCGGGATGATCCCCCCCCCCCCCCCCGGCGCGCCTTGATGGTTGTGCACATGGTCCCCCTCCCCGGGCGTGAAAGGCATGGCCGCAACGCCGGCCTGTTCGCCCTGGTGGGGACCTGCCACGCTGGGAACACGGTCGGTATCACCGTCGGCACCCCTCACCGAGACCCCGCCCGGCACCTGCACCGCCACCCATCAGGCAGCGCTGCCCAACCGGACACCGCCGCCAATCCCCCCGCCCAGCGTCGAACCACCGCGACAAACAAACAGGGACCCCTTCGCGTCAAACCACCGCGACAAACAGACAGGGGCCCTTTCGCCCGGCATGCCAGCTCCAGCAGCAGGCACTCACGCCGCACTCCACGCGATCGCCCCCAACCAGGGCCCTGGGCCTGCCTCTCTCCTCCAGCCAAAAACCGCTCGCCGCACGATGCCCGCGCCTCTACCCTGCCCCAGTGATGACAGCTGATGACGTACTGACCGTCCTGGCCCACCTGCAGCGAGCACAGCTGGACATCTGGGTCGGCGGAGGATGGGGCATCGACGCCCTGATCGGCGAGCAGACCCGCAACCACCGCGACCTGGACCTGATGCACCGCCACGACCAGGAACCAGCCGTGCTAGGGGCCCTGGCCGCGGCAGGCTTTGCGGAAAGCCTCGACCACCGGCCCATCCGATACGTCGTCACAGACACCACCGGGCGCGACATCGATCTCCACCCCCTGGTCTTCACCGCCGACGGCGCAGCAACCCAAGCCTCCCCCCAGCCACAACGCCCCTTCCTCTATCCCCCCACATGCTTCGTCACCGGCACCATCCACCAAACACCCGTCCCCTGCCTGTCCGCCACCCAACAGGTCTACTTCCACCAGGGCTACCCACCCTCAGACCGCGACCGGCACGACATGAAACAACTCCGCCACGCCTTCAACATCATCACCCACTTCTAACCCACACCCCCCAACCCAGCCCACACACACCAGCCCGCGGCCAAGGCCGCAGAACACCACCACAGCACCGGGCACGGACTCCGACTGGGGTCAACGGCGCACGCCTGAACTCCCGGCCACCAAGGAATGGACGGGCGTGCCGCGCTCCGAGTGGATGAGGGCGGCGCGTGCGCGGCTCGGGGCGACGGGCCTACCGCCCGCCCATCTCGCGGCGACCGTTGGTGGGGTGGGCGGCCTCAGCCACCAGCCGGGCCGCTGGTACGAAGTGCGCGATGAGCAGCCCACAGAGCACCGCTACCCGGAGAAAGGGCGCGTTGAGGGCGCCGACGTCCACGATGGACAACGGTTCCGCGACGTCTACACCGGGTTCCAGCAGGACAAGGCCGGCAAGATCCTCAAAGCCGGGCCACGGCGTCATCGGCCTTTGCTGCTGAGGACCTGCGCCCGCGCGCCCGCGCCACACACATCTGGGAGCTTCGATTGCGTTCTCATAGCGTCGCGCAGGAACTCGTGGGTGTCGTCCTGCCGCTGTGCCACAACGAGGCGTCCCCGCGATTTGTCGGTTTCGGCCACACCGGCGCCGACGTCTCCACAGCCATCCTGGGCCGTGTCGTCAAAGTCCCGCCGGGTCGGCGAGCGGCTGACGTTCCTTGTCTGAAATTCCCGCTTTGCGCCCCCTGTTCGGGTGGATGCGAGAATTCCCGGATGGGCTTGATCACGGACTCCGCGCCGCTCACCCTTCGCCCCACGACCGCCGAGTTGCGGCCCGTCGTTGAGCAGTTGACTCAGTTGTACCGTCACGACATGTCCGAGTTCCTCGGCCATCTTCCCGCGGCCGATGAAACGTTCGGATTCAGCTTTGGAGTCGCTGCAGGGTAGCTGTGTGTGCCACTGGCCCGGCCAGGGCCTGCTCTGGCCTCTGGAAGGGATCACACCCGGTGACCAGCGGTGGTCAATACCGACCACCAGTGCGACAACCAACCCCGACCACACCTCCACCAGTCTCGGCCACCGCACTGCGCAGACATCGCCCACGACCGTCTGCGGGGCTGCGCACCGTAATTGAAAACGAGTTACGTCAAGTAGCCAATGCGATACCGATGATGATTCCTAATACGATCACGACCACCCACCAGACGGTAAAGCCACGATTAGAGTTCGCCATGTTCTTCTCCAGTCTCATGAGGATGATTCGTCGTCTTCGCCGAATTCTCTTCGGGATCCACGCGGTTCTCACGTGCCACGGACCCGCAGGCCCCCAGGGGTTTCACCCTGGGGGCCTGCGCTGTCCGGTCATCAGAGCCTGAACTAGCGTGTCAGCTCGCCGATGAGGCCCAGCAGAGCAACGATGAGAAAGACGACACCGAGTCCCACGAAGAGGATTCGAGTGTTATTTCTGGCTAGTTTGGCATTGTTCTCGCCCACCCTTGCGGACAGCATCCTTTGCTGGCCGCGTGCGGCGTAGACCCCGACCAATATGGCCAGGATGCCAAGCGCTGCGAAAACAAGCGGCCCTGTCATCGAATCCTCCTAGAACTGTCTCTCGACAAAATCACTGGCGGCGTAGCTACCGAAGGAAGCCGCCGCACCGCACGCTGCTCCTGTTGCCAGTCCCGCACCGCCAGTCGCCACACCAAAGCCCACGGCAATGGAGCCGCAGACCGACCCGACAAGAGCGCCGCCCGCCATGCCTGCTGCGGTGGTCGCAACGCCCTTCCAGTCACCGTTGAACGCGTCCTTGCCCATGTCGACGACGTCCTTCGCAGTCCCGACCTGGTCCACGAAATCAGTCAGCACGTTCTTCAGGCCGGTCGGATCGATCCTGTTGACCGGGTCGCCTTCGGCGTAGAGATAGGGGTTCTGCTCCTGGCCAGAGGGATCGGGGCTGTTGAAGCGGCCGATGTTGGGGTCGTAGTAACGGGCGGCGAAGTGATACATGCCCGTCGGGTCCTGATAGCCCCCGGCGAACCGGTAGGGCTGGCTGACCTTTTCCGTGCTCGCGGCGCGGGTGACCCCGCGGGGGCTGTAGGAATACGCGTTGGCTTTCGCGCCGGACTCGTCGGCGGTGGCGACGACGGAGCCGAGGGCGTCGGTGAGGTAGTAGAACGCCTTTCCGCCACGGGTCATGGAGTTGAGTGTGCCCCCCGGTTCGCGGTTGAAGCCCGAGTCCACGCCCGCGGTTGACGTGGCGGAGAGGCCGATCGGCCCGTTATGGAAGAACGTGTCGCCGAGCTTGATGCGTTCGCTCTGGTCGGTGGAGCCGTACTGGCCGGTGTAGGTCTTTCCGGCCACGGTCAGGGAGGTGAGCTGACTGTGATCCGACCATGTCTCCCCGGTGCGGGTCCCCTCCGGGGTCGACGCCGCCGAGGTCTCATGGCCCTCCTGGTCGTACGACCAGTTCGTGGACGAGCCGTTCTTCGCGGTGATCTGCTGGGCGTCGTTGACCGTGTAGGTGGTGCCGCGCGGGCAGCCCTTCTCGGTGCCTTGGCTGGTGAGGTTGCCGGCCAGGTCGTAGCAGTACTGCCAGGACTCGTTCAGCGCGGAGCCCTTGTTCTCCGCGGCGTAGGAGAAGCGGCCCGCCCCGTCGTAGCTGTAGCTGGTCTTCAGTCCGGTCACGGCGTCGGTGCTGGTGCGGATCTTGTCGCCGTCGGTCGCGGCGCCGGTGCCATATCCGTAGGTGTAGGCAAGGTCCACCAAGGTGCCCTTGGGGGACGTGGCCGTGATCTTCTGAGGGCGGCTGGACTTGTCGACATCGACCTTCTGCACCGTTCCGCCGGGATAGGCGGTCTCGGTACGGACGTCGTTGTTGTTGTACTTGTGCGTCGTTACCCGGCCCTGGGCGTCCTTGAGTTCCTTGAGCTTGTTGACCTCGTTCCAGGTGTAGTCGACCTTTCCGGCCGGGTCCTGGTAGAAGTCGACGTTGCCTGCGGGGGTGTAGGCGAGCAGGGTCTGGGAGCCGTCCTGCAGGGTGCGGATGGTTTCGCGCTGCAGTGGGTCGAACTGGTACTTGACGGTGCCGGTGTTGTCGTCACGCTGGCGGAGGTTGCCGTCGTCGTCGTAGTAGTAGCGCACCGTGTCGTTGGTGGTGGAGACGGTCTTGATGCGGTCGAGGTGGTCGTAGGTGAAGACCTTCTTGATGCCACGGCCGTCGGTCAGGGTTTCGGTGCGGCCCAGACTGTCGTAGGTGTAGGTCGTCTCCCCCAGCGGCCCCGGCGGGGTCACCTTGGTCAGGTTGCCCTTGCCGTCATAGGTGAACGACGTCTTCACCGTCTTGGACGTCGACATCTTCGTTTCGGCCGCACACCGCTGGCCCTCGAACCCCCCGCAGGTGGATGTGGCGGGGTTGTAGGTGTAGGAGACGCTGCCGCCCCCGGTTCCGCTCTGCGCGACCGACTTGGTGTTGCCTGCGGTGTCGTACCCGTAGCTGGTCTTCTCGCCATCAGCGTTGGTGGAGTCCTTGGGCACGTCCCCGCCGGCGATCGTCTGCCAGCTCGTAACGGACTTCCCGCCCGTTGGGGACGTCACGCTCTCCAGGTTGTTACGGGTATTGAACCCGTAGTCCGACACATTGCCCGGGGTGGTCCCCGAACCCATCGCATCCGTGGACGTGTCGACGTTGTGGTTCGCGTCGAATTTCGTCGAGCGGGAGTGCTTCAGGGCGTCGGTGACCTTCTCGACCTGGCCGTCGCTGTCGTGCTGATAGCTGGTGGCGTGCTGCTCGGGGTCGGTGACCTTGGTCGTGCCTGCGGCCGTCGGCGTGGCGGCGTCGTACTCATACGTCCACGTGGGACCGGTGTGGCCGGAGCCGTTGAACTCCGTTGCCCGCAGCATGGACGTGACGCGGTTGGCGCTGTCGTAGGTGAAGACGGTGACCCGCTTCTCCGCCGTGGTGATCTTCGTCAGGCGGCGAGAATCGTCGTAGTCGAACGTGGTGGTCTTGCCTTCCGCGTTCGTGGTCTTGTGCAGGTTCCCGGCCGGGTCAAGGTCGAAGACGGCGGTGCGGCCCGCGTTGTCCTTGGCCTGCCACTGCGAAGCATCGGTCTTGACCAGGTCGATCCACCGGCCCGAGCGGGTCTCGGTCAGCTTGAAGCCCTTGTTCTCGCCGCCCTCGTCATGCTGGGCGATCGTGATGGCGCCCTTGTTCTTGTCCGTGACCTTGGTCAGCGTGCCGTGGCTGTTGTAGGTGTCCTTGGACGACGACTTCCAGTTGGTGACCGTGTAGGTGCCGTCCGCGTTCTTCTTCAGTTCCTTCGAGTAGCCCTTGGGCGTGGTAAACGTGCCGTCCGCCTTCTGGGCGAACCGCAGGCTCTCCCCCGAGGCGTCGTAGAGGACCACCTCGCCGTCCAGGACCTGCAGGTAACGCTCGTACTGCTGCCACCAGCGCTGGGAGACCTTGCCCCAGGGGGCATCGAGGGAGTTGTAGGTGCGTGACAGGCTCAGGTTCTGGCCCACCCCGGCGATCTGGAAATCGGTCGCGGTCAGCATGAGGTTGCCGGTCGAATAGTCGACCCGGGCTGTCAGAGCATCGGTGATCGCGAAGTTGCTGATCTTGTGCCAGGGCACATCCCCCTGCCCCTCGGCCACATAATCACTGGGCGCCGCCCGGCCCGAGAGGCCGGCCTCCTCGCCGCCCTGGGCCCGCTTCTTCTGCTCGGCCCGCCACGCCGCCACCTCACCGGTTGGCGTGCGCTCGGCCTGCGGTGCCACCGGGTCGTTCGAACCGACCTTCACCGGCGGCATCGTGAAGTTCGGGGCGTCCTTGCCCCACGCCGATCCCGGCTCATCGGCAGCGGAAGCGATACCCGCGGCTGGCAGCAGCGACAGCGTCAGGGCGCCGGACGCGACCACCGCCGCCGAGGCCAGAGCGGATCTCTTGCGGGCACGCGAAAGACGCGCGCCCCAGGTGCGATTCATCAAGGCTTCCCCCCACAGGAAGTCACATCCCGCAGACCCCAGCGGCCACGGGCGGCACACAAATTGACACACCATCACCACAAGACGCGGCCTCGTTCCCCAGAACGCCCATGCCACACACGACGGAATCAGCCCCTCCCCTCCACGCGGGCAAAACGCCGCAAACAGGGCGGAACGAAAGACTCCCCACACCCCCGTTACACACAGCGAAACCCCCACCGACCCGAACCCGACCGAAAACAAGCGCCGCCCAGCCTCCCTCCAACACCACCACCGGCAGAAGGCATGCCGGCGAGAGAGCCGCGGGCAGAAATCTGCCCGGAGGGCAGTTGGTTCGCAGCCGTCAGCGCCCGGTTCGGACGCCCTCGAATCGACCCAAACGACGAGTGGAACCCACGGACGCGGCTGGTCGCGAAGAACACAACGAGCAGACGCGCACCGCCGGCCCTTCCAGCTGCTACTTGATCGTCGTGGATGAGACGTGCAGATGTGTTCATTTCAGCTCGACGACGCTCGCACCGCCCGCCGTCCAGACGGAGTTCAGCGGGACGGGCCGGTGCACGGAGCACTGGTTGGCACCACGCAAAGGAATTCTCACGCAACCTGCAGCATTCTCAACCAGCTTGCTGGACGCCAGGCCAACCGCGCTCCACTCTCCGGAACTCCCCCTCGACACCGTCTCATTCGATCTGCCGGGTCTCAGGTCAGGAATTGACGCCTACTGCATCAACGATGAGACCCTCACACCTGACATGGGCGACGAGGCCACCTTCAACTCCGAACACGACGATCAAGGCGACCAACAGCACCTTCTCGGCTTAACCCCTACTCACGCGGCCACTGTCATCGCGTTCTGCAGCAGCTCCGTTGACCACGTCGTCACGGCACTGCTGACCACAGCCATCATCGACCTCACCGCGGGCATCGCCCATGCCGAACTGGCAGCCAATCACATGGTCACCCTCACAGGACTGCCCAAAGTCATCGCAGTGACGCCCGGTCCTTGACCCGCCGCGCATGTCTCGGCCGAGTTCCTCAGACCACGGGCTGAACGACCCGGCTTCCGGCTCCTGACGTAACCCGACCGCATTCAGCCAGCTCAAGCAGGCGGCAATCGTTTACCGAGGAGTTCGAATCCTGCGTGCCCGAACAAACCATCAACGCACCTGCGAAACCAGCGGTGTTACTACCCCTTCCCAAGAGTCCGCACAAACAGTTAGGCCAACCGGGGGAAGGCGGAGCAGTCTCCATCGATGCGGGTCCGCCACCTGCGGAATGATGCGTTCCATGCGAATCATGAAACGCGTTCTCCTCGCGGCTGCGGCCGCGTCGCTGCTGGTGGCGAGCCACGGCGCAACCGCCACGGCTTCCGCGCCCCTACAGACCGCGCCCGTACAGTCCACGCCGGCAGCCGGGCCAGGCTGGCATCATGTGGCCGACTTCCCTCCGGCCGAGGAGAACAACTGTCATGGGCGCGGCCGCTGGTACCTGGAGAACGGCGTACGCGCCTACGAGTGCCGGGCCACCGGAGTCTGGGAATTGTGGGTTCTCACCGAACCCTCCTGACCCGGGCCGGGGCCGGACCGTTGCTCCCACGACAGCGCCTGCCCGGCAGCAGGGGGTGCGCAGCGCCATCACTGCGGCAACGTCACCGGCGCCAGACGGCCCGTTACGCAGCGATCCTGCTCCACGCACCTGCACGCGCAGAGCGCAGCGATGCCCGACCACCGCGATGACCGCCCGACCGCTCAACACCCGACAAAGCAGCCGCATCACCCGACGTTCAGCCAACCCATACAGCTGCACAACGGGCTTGCACAGCGGCCGCCCACAGCCATCCCACCTCCGGCACAAACCCGGCGGCAGACACCAAACACTCTCCCCGACCACCACGCCGCCAGCCCCGACCACCACAGGTCAGCGCGCTGCACACCCCACCCCGCCCGGCACCGGACCCTACGCCCACACCAGACACACACCCATCAGCGAGCAACAGCCCCACACTGCACAGCAGCCGAAACACAGCCACACATCACAACCACGACAGACCATCACCGTCAAGCCACGACCCACAGCGATGAGCGGCTGCTCCGCGGCCGCGGGCTCCCACCCGGACATGACCAACTGCGCGCACACGTAGGCCGGATTAACCCACGGGGCGCCCCGCACGGCCGCCGCCCAGTCCGCCACCAGCACCCAGCTCCCGGCGGCAAGAAGCACGTTGTCCGCCCGCAGATCGGCGTGGACCAGCGTGTCCCCTGCCATGGAACACCGCGCCTCCCACCGCGCCAGCTCCTCTCCCCGCTCGGCCCATGCCCACTGTCGCACCATCCGCTGAACCGGGACGGCGCATCGGGGGGCCCGGCCGGACAGGGCGTAGCGCTCAAAGTTTCCAGGACGCCCATCACCTGCGCCACATCCGGCGAGGACGGGCGCAGCTGCGGGTGGCGACCCGCCACACTTTCGAATCCAAGGACGCTCCACCTCTTCACCCCCAGCGACCACCGCAGCGCCGGGGCCGGGACCGTCGAGGGGAGCAGTTCGTTGGTACGCCGCATTCATCATCTCGGTGATGCCCGGGTGCTCTGGCCCACAGCCTTGACGAACACCTCACCACCCGACATCGCCGCCTCGACCGTTCACCGCATCCTGCGTGACCATCACCTGCCGCCGCTGGCCACGCTGGACCGGGCCACCGGCCGGCCCGTCCGCCGCTACGAACGCAACCGGCCCGGTGAGCTGCTCCACATCGACGTCAAGAAGCTGGGCCGCATCCCCGACGGCGGCGGCCACCGCGTGCTGGGACGGGAGGCTAGCAGCAAGAACCATGACAGGGCCGGACTGGCCTACCTGCACACGGCTTTGGACGATCACTCCCGGCTCGCCTACACCGAGGACCTGCCCGACGAGAAGGCGGCCACCTGCGCGGGCTTTCCTGCAGCGGGCCGCCGCCTGGTTCGCCGGCCATGGCATCACCGTCGAACGAGTGCTGACCGACAACGCCTGGACCTACACGAAAACCACCTGGCACGAGACCTGCCGACAGCTGGGCATCCAACCACGCTGGACACGGCCCTGGCGTCCGCAGACCAACGGCAAGGTCGAACGCTTCCACCGCACCCTGCTCGATGAATGGGCCTACCACCGGCCCTACACCAGCGATACCGAACGCCAAGCAGCGTTTACCGACTGGCTCGACTGGTACAACTACCACCGACCCCACACCGGAATCTGCAGCCAAACCCCAGCCAGCCGCGTCACCAACGTGTCAGAACGACACAACTAGTCCTCAAGCCGGACTTCGCGGTCCACGGGTTAGGGGAAGACGAGGTTGTCACTACCCGGGCAAGTGCGGGCACCGTCGTCACGCAAGAGCACAATCGAGCCGTCGGCTTGCGGGGTATGGGTGCGGGCGGCGCTCTCGGTGCGCACGGAGCGGCGCAGACTGGGGAGGCGGGGGGCTATGGCCACCTCCCAGTAGGAGCGAAGGGACCCGGCGAGCGCGGTAAGGGCCGCCATCTCGCCCCTTGCAAGGCTTTGGGCCCAGACGGGCACAGGCTAGGAGCAGAAGAGCTGTGACAGTTCCCGGCTACGTTGGCTTCGTGGGGTACTCAAGAGTCAGTCAGTCGAGTCCGGTCTCCAGATCACGGTTGCCCTGGCCGGGGGCCAGGAAGTCAGGAAAGTACGAGGCCCACGGAGCGAGCTTCATCCACCGGTCGCCGCAGTTTTCAGCTCCGTCGTTCGGCTCACGGCAGACGAAGCGGCGAAGCACCTTGCGGCCCCTGCGCCGACCTGGGAAACGCTGCCGCCTCTCAAACTCGGGCTGCACATCTCTCAATTTATTGGCCAGCAGGCCCGATTTCACTCTTCGCCAGCGGGACTCCAGCGCCACCCATAGTGACGCCGCGCACCGCCCGCTCGATTCCCCATCATCTCGACCGCCCTGGCAAGGCGATCTGTGTTCACCGTGAGCGTGTACACGCGAGGTAGGGACGGCGTGTCGGGGCGTTCATCTTTGCTCCGGGGACCGGCACCGGCCTCAGCGTACCGACGTTTTCCTCATCGATATTTGATGAGAATGCCGACATTGACCGCTGTCAGTAGAGTAGCGAACAGAAGAGCCGTGAGGAGCCCAATGTCCATTCCGTTTTCGATCGCTACGGAGATCAGAATCACCAGCAGCAAAACACCGAAAGCGACCCCCGTGGAAGCCAGAATTTTTGCACCCCTGCGCCTGCTGCTCACTCACTTTCCCTTTCTTCGGGAATAGATGAGAACGAAGGCAACAAAAGCCAAGCTGATCAATAATACTGGAAGTTCGTATCCATCTGGAATAACCCCTCGGGCCTCAGTAAGTGTCAGAACCATCGGCTGCCTCGCTATGTTGTCTACCCTTGCAGGTTGGGGGCGCCTTCTTCTCAACGCCCCCGACCAATTCTTCACCGTTCAAGAAGCCTTCTGCTCGAACCACTCTCCCGCTGCCTCGCTGGCCGCAAACACAGCCAACTTCAGCTGCAGCAGTCGCACCCGCGCTGGCTGAAGCCGAGATGGCAACGGCTGTGGTACAAGGCGCACCGGTCAATGCACCGCCAACCATGCCTGGCGCCTTGCTCTTTGCCGTTTGCCAGTCGCCATCACGGACTGCCCCGTAGAGCCCCGTGGCATCCTTGACGTCGTTGACTTTGGAATAGAGGTCCAAGCCCTTGTCGAGCCAACTCTTGAGACCCGTCGGGTCGATGCCGTTGACGGGGTCGCCTTCGGCGTAGAGGTAGGGGTTCTCCTCTTGGCCGGAGGGGTCGGGGCAGTTGAAACGGCCGATGTTGGGGTCGTAGTAGCGGGCGGAGAAGTGGTATAGGCCGGTCAGGTCCTGGTAGCCACCCGTAAACCGGTAGGGCTGAGGCGTCTTTTCAGTGCTGGCGGCTCGGGTGACGCCGCGAGGGCTGTAGGAGTAGGTGTTGGCATTCGCGCCGGACTCGTCCACCGTGGCGACGACCGAACCGGGGGCATCGGTGAGGTAGTAGTGCGCCTTGCCGTCACGGGTCATGGAGTTGAGTGTGCCCGCCGGTTCCCGATTAAAGCCCGTGTCCACACCGGCAGTTGACGTGGCCGACGGGCCGATCGGGCCGTTGTGGAAGAAGGTGTCGCCCAGCTTCATGCGCTCGCTCTGGTCGGTCGAGCCATACTGGCCCTCGTACGGCTTGCTGCCCACCGTGAGCGACGTGAGCTGGCCTCCCCATCCTCCGGGGCGGTGTTCGTGGACACAGTTCCCGAACCCGCCGAACAGCCCGCATGAGAACTCGAAGGGACGTGTCCACGAACCGATCGGATACTGGACGCCGCACTCCCAAGTTCGTGCGTCCCCTGATGATTGAGCGAGTTCAAGCATCAGGGGAGGTGCTCGTTGCGGGCATGGCACATGGTCCAGGTCTCGGACCGGGCCCCGGCGTCCAGGTATTGGCCGACGGGGCCCGCGCTGTCATCCAAGGAGCTCGACATGGAGCGCGCCGTGCTCGACCAGGGCATGACCCTACGACAAGGCCAGGGCTACACCCTGCGCGTCAGCATCGACCCGGCGGTACACCGCCAACTCCTTGACCGCTGCCAGCCGCTCGACAGAGCCGCGGCGATCCCGGCCCAGCGCAAGGCCCGCCACGAATACGAGAACCGGGTCAGCACGCTCACGCCCCAACATGCGAGCCCACCAGTCCCGAGGCCGGAATCCATGCGAACGGACCGCGGTATGTGCAGCCAGCCCAGCCAGGTTTGGCGAGTATCAATCTGCCTGTCCGGGTGCCTGATGGGCAGGAATGGTGTGGGTGAAGCTGTAACTGGTGCCGATCTTCCGATCTCGAAGCAGACCCAGACCCACCACTTCCGGGTCCTGCGCGAGGCAGGTCTCATTGACGAGATCGACTACGGCAACCGCAAGGGCATCCGACTACGACGCGCGGACATCGAGAAAAGATTCCCCGGGCTGCTCACGCTCCTGGGCTCAGAACCCCCGAGCGGTACTGCTCCTCGCTGAGCACCGCTGAACACACCGGAGGGGAGGCCGAGTTGCGCCATGCTGGCGGGCAGCTGCCCGTGGCCGCGGCGGTAGAGACCAGCGTGGTGCGGTGGTCGCCCCACGGCCCGCATCCGCTGACCGGCCAGCAGCCTCGACGCCTGCCCGGCCACCCGAGGCTGCCGGACGGGCCGGTCTTGTTGGGCCCCCTTCCGACCCGGCAGCCTCGATTCGGAACCGCCCAGGACGTGGTGTCGTTGACCCGTGCGTGGGTGGGTACGCCGGTGCGCTCCCCGACGATGCCCACGTGGGCTGGCGACCGTGCCCGTGACGGAAGCCGGGCGAACGGTCCAGCGCCGCATCGTCGTCGTCGCCCAGCCCACTCCCGACCGCCCCGACGGCGCCCCTCCTCGCCACCACCATCCCGCAACCGTGGGAAGGGCGACCGGTACATGTCCTTGGATCTCACCCCCTGACGCTTCGCGGAGTGGCCGCGACGATCGGACTCAACGCTCGCACGGGTGACACGAACGCCATACACGGCACGTCGGCGAGCCCCGTCTCGCTACGAAGTTCTTGACCACTTCGTGATCTTCGAGGAGCCCCGTGCCTGCCATCACCCGCACCGCCGTCCTGATCACCACCGCCGCGGCCCTCGCCATTCCGGCCGCCGCCGCACAGGCCACGCCCGCCGCCGCGCCAGCCGCCGGCGAGAGCGTCACCCGGCCTCTCCAGACCGCCCTGCCCGTCATGGACGAGGTCCGTACAGGCTACGAGCGCACCGCGTTCAAGCACTGGGTAGACGCCGACAAGGACGGTTGCAAAACGAGGGCCGAGGTCCTCAAGGCCGAAGCGGTTGTCGCCCCCAAGCAGGGAGCAAAGTGCAAGCTCAGTGGCGGTAGTTGGCACTCGCCGTACGACGACCAGTACATCCACGGCCCGGCCACCCTCGACATCGACCACCGCATCCCGCTCGCGGAAGCCTGGGACAGCGGCGCCAAGAACTGGACCCCGGCCGAGCGCCAGGCGTACGCCAACGACCTCGGCGACGACCGATCCCTGGTCGCCGTCACGGCGAAGTCCAACAGGAGCAAGGCTGATCAGGACCCCTCCACGTGGATACGCCGGCCGAGGGCGACCGATGCGAGTACGTCACCCACTGGGTCGCGGTGAAGACCCGCTGGAAGCTCGCGATCGACCCCAGCGAAGAGGCCGCACACGCCGAGAACGCGACGCGCTGCCCGAACGTGCCGATCAAGGTGCAGCCCGCCCGATAGCTGACGTCTGCCCAACCCGCCTCCCCGTCGCACAGCCGACGGGGAGGCCGCAGAGCCCTGAGGGGCCACGGTCACGGCTGTGACTGAGCGCTCTAGCTGGCCCCTGAGCGTTCTTGCTGACCCACGTGAGCACCGCGGCAGCCCGCCGGTCGACAGGAAATGCGCGATCTAGTCGGTTACATGGCAGGGCTGGAATCGCCGCTCCGTGTCCTTGGGGCTGCTGCGGCGAGTCCCGTTGGGGCCGCCGTGCCGTCACGGCCATGCTGGCCAAGTACCTACCGTGATCAAGGAAGGATTGAACGTGACGAACAGCTCGAATCCGGTCGCCACCCTGTCGACGACGCAAGGACTGATCCGCATCGCCCTCTTCTCGAACCATGCGCCCAAGACGGTCGCGAACTTCGTCGGCTTGGCTGACGGATCCCGGGAATATACGCAGCCGAACGCGAAGGGAGACATGTCGGGGCCGTTCTACGACGGCTCGGTATTCCACCGCGTCATTGACGGCTTCATGATCCAGGGAGGGGACCCGACTGGCACCGGGAGGGGCGGTCCGGGCTACAAGTTCGCCGACGAGTTCCACCCGGAGCTCCAGTTCGACCGCCCCTACATGTTGGCCATGGCCAACAGCGGCCCGAGCACCAACGGCTCGCAGTTCTTCATCACGGTCGGACCGGCCACCTGGCTGAACTTCAAGCACACGATCTTCGGTGAGGTCACGGACGAGGACTCCCGCAAGGTCGTGAACTCCATCGCCACCACTGAGCTGGGTTCAGGCGATCGCCCGGTCACCGACATCGTGGTCGAAAGCATCAGGGTCAGCTGACGGCCCTCACCCCGACCCCGACAACGGAGAGGCCCGTGTCCATGACGAGCTGACCTCATCGGCCAAAACGGCAACGACACCATGAGCGGCACCCTGGGCAACGACACCACCAGCTGCTGATGGATGTTGCAAGACGGATAGGGTTGCCGCATGGGGCGCTTGGGGCCGATCAAACCGTTGACGGAGCCGCTCGCGGACGGGGTGGTCGCTGTGAGGTTTCGGCGTGAATCGGATCTGGAGGCGATCGGGGCGGCAAGCCATGACTCCGATACCCGTCGATGACTCAACGACACACTCATGGATGAGGCTGCTCGCAGCACGAGCATGTCCCGGGTCGAAGGACCTGGCGAACCGGGCAGGCGGACCCACTGGTGATTGCAGACGCCAGGACAGAAGTGCCGCATCAGGCAACGTTCGCCCTGTCCCCGTCCTCCGGTGCTGGGGTGGTTGCGATCAGTCGGTTCGTGATCTCCTCGGCGGTCAGCACGAGTGCGAAGCCTTTGCGCAGGACGGCGAGTTCTGGTTCCTGGCGGGACTCGTCGTCGGTGGCCGTGGTGTCGGATCCGAAGACGACCTTGTAGCCGCGTTCGTATGCCTGCCGGGCCGTGGTGCCGCAGCAGTAGTTGGTGAGGGTGCCTGTGACGATGACCGTGTCGCGGCCGAGGTTGCGCAGCATCGTGTCGAGCGGGGTGTCATAGAACGCGCCGTAGGAGGGCTTGCGGATCAGGGCTTCGTCGGGGCGGCGGCCCATCGGAGCCCATACCTCGGCGGGGCCCGGGCGGTGCCAGTCGGTGTCGGCATGCGGGAGGAAGGGCAGGGCGTGCGGCCGGTCCAGTCCGAGATGGGTGTCGTCGAAGATGGTCCAGATCACCGGGATCGACGCGGCCCGGCAGTCCTCGACCAGCTGCCGCAGCCGGGGTGCCATCCGGGTAGCCGCGGGCACCCAGTAGGGGCTCCACCCGGGGCGGACGAATTCGTCCTGCATGTCGATGACCAGCAACGCCGTGCGCTCGGGCCGTACGTCGAACGATGCCCGGCCGTGCTCGTAGGCGTCGCGCGCTCGCGCGGTCACCCATTCCTCCGTATATGTCATCCCCGGCCCCTTACATCGCTTCGAGGTACCTCGTTTCGATGTGCGAGAGTAGCAGCATGCTGGAACTCGCGATCCTGGGATTCCTGGCCGAGGGGCCACTGCACGGTTACCAACTGCGCGGCCGGATAGCGCACTTGTCCGGCCATGCCCGTCCGGTCAGCGACGGCAGCCTCTATCCAGCGATCAACCGCCTGGTCAAGGCCGGGCTGCTCGACCGCAGAGCCGAGCCAGGCGCCTCGGCCGCCCAGCGACATACCCTGAGCCTGACCGCCGCCGGCCGCACCGAGCTGCTGCGCCGGCTGCGGGACGCCGACGGCCTGGACATCAGCGACAGCACCCGGTATTTCACTGTCCTGGCCTTTCTCTCCCAGCTTCCCGACCCCGCCGACCAGCACGCGGTACTGCGCCGGCGGCTGGACTTCCTGGAACAGCCCGCAAGCTTCTTCCGCGATGGCGACCGCCTCCTGGGCGCCGAGGACGCCGACGACCCTTACCGCCGCGGCATGCTCACCATCGCACGCACCGCCAGCCGCGCCGAACGGTCGTGGCTAGGGGAACTGCTGGCCTGACGCCGACACGACGGGCCCTCACCAGTGGCTCTGCCGTGACTCCATGGCACCTACCTGTTCCATGCGCTGGACCTCACGCTCTGCCGCCTCCAAGGGCCCGAGGTCGAGGGCCATCGCTGCACGCCCGGCGACGTAGAAGATGTCTTGGCCGACCCGACAGTCCAATCCCGGCTGGCGGCACAAGGCCAGGAACCGCACCTCAAGACTGAGTTCGATGCGGCCCATCTCGCCCCGGGCGCGGGCGGGAAGTGCGGCGTGCCGGAGGTCCTTGGCGTAGTCACGTGTTTGACGGTCGGCCTCATCAGGCCGGGGCTTCCACGGGACGATACGGGTGATCGATCCACTCCGTGTCAGCCCAGCAGACGAGTTCGTCCAGACACTCCGAGGCGACCACCAAATCCGGGGGCGAGGCGGAGAGGGCGCGTCCGTGTCAGCAACCATCTGAGACAGACGGCGCCGCGCGTCATCGTCACCCGCCACGCACATCGCGACGAAGCCCGACAACACGTCGAGCCTGCGCGCCACGTCTGCCCGCTGCCAGATCTCGAACAGTCCCGTCATCCACCGTTCCCTCGCCGACAACCGCGCCTTCGCGTCCTGAACCCTATGACGCGCCTACGGCAAAGGGTCCAACGGTTTTCCCAGGCTCATCAAACGAACCTCTAGCGGCGCACGGCCTCTTCTCGCGGTCGTGTGTCCGCGAGCCGGAGCTTCTTGATCATTGCGGGACAGCCCTTAGTGTAGAAGAGGTAGGAAAAAAGTGGACAGCCTCTGAACTGGGCAAACATGGTGCCCGTTGAATCCCGGCTCCGCGGTCCGGGCGGAGCGGGGAACGCCGCAGCGCATGACCGTCACCTGTCCGGGTGCCACAGCGGCGGCCACCCGGGCAGCCGCCGCCCCGGCACAGGCCAGTCGCTGCTCCTCGCTGCTCCCCTCTCCTGGAGAGTTGCGAGCCTGCCACGGAAGATCACAGGCCGACCAGAGCTGCGCCATACAGCGTCCAGCGCAGTGACCTCGCGGTATGGCCATCAGCAGGCGCAATCGTTCAAGATGGGACGGTGAACGACAAGCACCCATAGAGATCACTGACGAGCTGCGCCAGGCCATGGACACGGCCAAACGGCAGGGACTGCAGAAGGATTTGCACGCCCTCATCGCCAACATCCGTGCCGACGCCGAAACCGATACGACAGCGCGGAACCCGGCTGGCAGGCCGGAGTCGAGTGGACACTGCTGTGGATCGAGAACACCGCCAGCCAACTGACCGAGGGCAGGACATAGCAGGCAGAACAGCATCGGCGTGGACTGACGTGCCGCCTCCTTCTTTCGCGAAAAGGCCCCCAGAGCCCACGCAGAGGAGATCGCGGTGAGGCCGCGGCTCCACCGATGGCCGTGAGACTCAGCGCGAGCATCCCCTGGCTGGGCCCACCCTGATCATCGGCAACTTGTCAGGGGTGCCAGGGAAGGTTCGTGCCGCGTCGAACAGTTCGCGGTCCGATCGATCGTCAATTTGGCTCGATGGTGTCGAGCAGCTTGCCCCAACGCACCTGTGGCTTGGAGGCCCAGAGTTTGGCGGTGGTCACTGGCTCGATGAAACAGCGGCCATCGTTCACTCCCCTGGCTCTGTCGGGAGCGACAGGATGAGGGACGCCATATCCTGGGTTCGGCGGTAGGAGCCCCGAGCTCGGGTCCGGGTGAAGCTCGGCGAGCACGGCGTCGGCGCTTGGATGATGATGATCCCATGTCGCAGAAGACCTCTGTTCGGTACCTCTCGAGCACCGTGGGCGCGATCTCAGCGGACCAGCTGCGCAAGGTTGTCGAATGGGCAGGAGCCTGTCCGAGCCTGACAAAGGCATGTCGGCAGTGGCTGGACGCTCCCGGTGGACAAGGTGTGGCCGACTTGCCCCAGATGACCGAGGCGCAGGCGCTTGAGGCCGCCCGGTGGCACTTGAGAGGCCACCCTGCTCATTACACGCTCAGCAGCGGCACGACGGGGCCGCCCAGGCTGAAGGCGCTGATTGCGAAGGACACCATCACGGTCGCGCATCTCGGCGAGTGGCAGCCGCTGTGTCCTGGTGACGTCATGCTCAACCTATTTCCGCGCGGTACCGCCCACCGTAATTTCGAGCGCATCGCGGAGCTGTATTGCGCCCATACGGCGCCTGGGGTGACTGAACGTGACGCCCTTATCGGGCTTGGGCCGAGTCTTGGGGAACTCGGCGTGAACGTGCTCGCAGGGTACCCGGAGACGCTGGCCCTTTTCGCTGACATCATCTTGGAACGAGGCGTGCCTCTGCGGCCTCGCACTGTGGTGTGGACCGGGGGGCACATGACTGCGGGCTGCATGGCAGTGCTGCGGGAGCTCAACCCCGATCTGGAGTTCTGGGGTATCTACTCCTCTTCGGAGGCCGGTGCGGTCGCTTTCAGCTTCCCCGGCTGCGCGCCCGGAGTGTCTCACCTGTGCCATGGTCAGCTGCTGGAACTGACCGCCGGGGGCTGCTATCTCACCCGCGCTACCGGGCTGCTGGCCGGACGGCCGCTGCTGCGCACACGGCTGAACGACACGCTGGCGGCGGTGGAGTGCTCCTGCGCCCGCGACCTCCCGGCCGTGCGTGTCCTGGGACGGGCCGGTGCTCCCGTGGTTCTTCACGGCGCCTCTCTCCAGACCGACAGCCTGCGGCTGGCCGCTGCGGACACCCCGGAGGTCATGGGCGCGCAGGTCCTCCTCGTCCCTGCCGATCCCGGTGATGCGTCGGGATCGCTGCGCAGGCTGGGTGTACGGGTGCAGCCGCGGCGAACTGCGGGCGCCCAGGGGGTCGCTGTCCGGACGCGTGCACGGGTGCTGCAGCGCAATTCGGGACTGCGAGCCGTGACCGAGCGTCACCCCGAGGCGTTCTGGGTCGAGATCGCGCCGCTCGAGCGGTTCCAGGCCAGCGGCAAGACCCAGCCCGTTGTGATGGTCGCCGAGGCTCGGTGACCCAGCCGTCATGGAACTGCTCGCTGCTGCGCTCAAGGGTTTCGGGGTCCTTTCCCAGCACACCGCGGAAGTGGCCGGTTCTTTCCGCGCCTTCACCGTGGCCGGTTACCCGTCCCCGGGCTACTCGCCGGTCATCCGGCTCGCCAAGGAGCCCCCGCGGCCAGGCGAGCTCGACGTCCTGCGGGCGCACTGGCACCAGCAGTGGGGCCCCACCGCACCCCCACCCTGTTATCTCGTCGACTCCTCCAACGCCCCGGACGCTGCGCTCCTGCCGAGGCACTGGCGTCAGGAAAAGCAGCCGCTCCGCGTGATCGTGGAGCCTGCCGAACCGGTCGCAGTGCGCCTGCAGCCCCTCTTCACACTGGACATCATGCCTTTGGGTAGGGCTGACACTGACACACGCTTTCTTCGCATCGTCACCGCATGCTTTCCCCATTCGCCTGAGGCTCCTCCTCAACTCGCACTGGAGCCGCTACGCCGGGCGAGGGCGCGAAGCGAGATCGTGACTGTTTCCCGCCTTCTCCAACACGCGCCGGCGGAACCCGCCGCGGTCATCGCGCTGACCGTTAAGGGCGACACCGCTTTCCTTACCCATGCAGCCGTCCTGAAGCAGTACAGAGGCATGGGGCTTTCCCGAGTGATACAAAGAGCGGCATCCCGGCGCTGCCATGCCCTCGGCGCTCGCACGGTGGTCACCGTCACTCGAAACCCGCGCATTGTCACTGACGACCGCACGAGCCTTCTTATGTCGATCCACCGAAGTGACGCACCCCGAGTCTGACCTACCGCCTGCAAGGTTGCACCGGCGGCTCTGTACACAAGGACGTCTCGCATGCGAAACCCCACCGATCAGAAGAAGTCAACGATGCGATGCAGGGTCAGACCGAAGCAGAGCCGGCTGCCCATGCCTCAGCTGTCATTGAGCGTTTCGCCCTGTCTGATGCCGTTGCGTGATGGTTTGAGGTGGCTGGCGGGACGGCACTGAAGTGAGAGGCGGGCCACCAGTTCGCTGTGAGGCGCCAGAGCGCTGTTTGATCCCGATGCCTCCTGTCTGATCCCAATCCGGGACCGCTCGTTGGTCTTTGGCCGCTGGTCGAGGTGGCCGCCTCGCAGTACATCTGAAACATGACCGCCAACAGCGGCTACCCCAGGAACCTGTCCGACGAACGCTGGCAGCTGATCGAGCCGGTGCTCACCGCCTGGCGGGCCAAGCGCCGCGGCCGCGGCCTGGACATCGGCCGCCCGCCCGAACACGACCTGCGCTCGCTGATGAACGCAATCCTGTACGTGGACGCACCGGAGTCACCTGGCGCTATCTGCCGCACGACTTCCCGTCCTGGCCCGCGACCTACCACTACTTTGCCTGTTGGCAGGAGGACGGTGTCTTCGCCCAGCTCACCGGCCTGCTGCGGCACCTGGTCCGCACGGCCGAAGGACGCGACGGCGAACCGTCCGCCTGCGTGCTGAACTCTCAGACCATCAAGACCTCCGCCAACGTGTACCTGGCCGACCAGGGCTCCAACGCGGGCAAGCGGGTCATCGGCCGCAAACGCCACCTCGACTGCGACACCCTGGGCCTGCTGCTGACGGTGCTGGTCACCGCCGCGAGCGTCTCCGACACCGCAGCCGGTGTCACCTTGCTCACCCGCATCGCCGCCGCCCGCAGATACGCAAGGCGTGGGTGGACGCCGGCTACCGGACCACCGCCCACGGCGCCCGCCTGGGCTTCGACGTCCACCCCGTCCAACGCCCGCCGGGCGTCAAGGGGTTCACGGTCGTTCCCAGACGCTGGACGATCGAGCGGAGCATCGGGTGGCTCATGCACCACCGCCGACTCGCCCGCGACTACGAAACCCACCCACACCGGTCCGAAGCCATGGTCCACTCGCGATGATCGACCTCATGGCCCGCCGCCTCACCGGCGAAGCCACCCTCAACTGGCGCGGAACCTGACCCTGTATCAAACACACCCCACAGGGCGAAACGCTCAGTTACCTTGCCGTGTAACTTCGGGAGGGATACCGCCGACGGAGTCACTGCGTGGGCTTAGAACTCCTAACGAAATGATCTTCAAGGTGGCTGGATCACTTCGGGAACGTTGATCGGGGGGTGTGGGGTGGCTCGGCCGAAGCCGTGGAACGTCGACGACGAGTTGTGGGCGGTGATCGAGCCGTTGTTGCCCAGAGTGGAACGGCGGACACGTCATCCGGGGCGCAAGCGTCATCCGGACCGGCTGGTGTTCCAGGGCATCCTGTTCGTGCTGCATACCGAGATCGCCTGGGAACACCTGCCGCAGGAACTCGGCTTCGGCTCGGGCATGACCTGCTGGCGCCGCCTGTCCGAGTGGACCGAGGCCGGTGTGTGGTCCCGGCTGCACCAGGTTCTCCTCACCAGGCTCCGCGGCGCGAACGCCCTGGACTTCTCCCGGGCGGCCGTCGACGGCTCCCACATCCGGGCCTTAAAAGGGGCACCAAGATGCGACGAAGACCTGTTGACCGGGGCGAAACTGGCAGCGAGCACCACCCGATCACCGACGCCACCGGCATCCCGCTCGCCGTCTCGCTGACCGGCGGCAACCGCAACGACGTCACCCAGCTCATCCCGCTCCTCGAAGCCGTGCCTCCCGTGCGGGGCAAACGAGGCCGGCCCCGTCGCCGCCCGGACGTCGCGCTGGGTGACCGCGGCTACGACCACGACAAGTACCGCCGCCTCGCCCGAAAGCTCGGGGTGAAGCCCGTCATCGCCCGCCGGGGCACCGAGCACGGCTCCGGCCTGGGCACCCAACGCTGGGTCGCGGAGCGCGCGTTCGCTCACCTGCACTGGTTCCGCCGCCTGCGGATCCGCTGGGAGATACGCGACGACATCCACGAAGCCTTCCTCACCCTCGGATGCGCGCTGGTCTGCTGGCGGCGCCTGGCCGCCCTGCCCACAAACCAGACACCAAAGAGTTGACACGGAGGTCACTCCGGCTGCCTCGCCCAGTGTTCTCTTAACTTGGAAGAGACAAAGAATTGCCGGGAAGGAACCGAAATGTCGAATATTCGCGTGCAACAATTGTCCGACCAGTTGGTTACCAAGTGGACCTCGCCCCAAGGTGTTGAGCTGATGGCCGCGGGAGCCACCGTCGTCGGCGGCCTCCTCGAACACGGGCCGCTCACCCTTCAAGAGGCCTCCCGGCTGCTGGACTGGCCCGCCGCCCAGATCCTTGACCGCTTCCGCGCCATGAATTTCGAGCTGGAAACCGATAGGCGGGGCCGCATCATCGGCGCCGGTGTCTCCCTCAACCACCAGCGCCCCCACACCATGCAGCTCCAGGGACAGCGCCGTTACGGCTGGTGCGCCATGGACGTGCTGATGTTCCCCGTCGTCTTCAAGGAGCCGGCGAGTACGGTCACCTCCCGCTGCGCCGCAACCGGCGAACCGATCACCCTCACCGTCGCACCGGACGGTATCCGCGACCAGAACCCCACCACCGCGGCGGTCACCATCGCCCCCGCCACCGGGGCGGACATCCGCGAGGTCTTCTGCAACCGCGTCAACTTCTACGCCACCGCCCAACTCGCCGACACCGCAGTGGCCCGCGACAGCGACCTGGCCACCTGCACCGTCGACGAGGCGTGGGCCATCGGCAAGCGCCTGGCGGATCTCTTCTGATCCGATGCGCCATCAGGCCACTCGATTGATCATTCTGTTAGGAGTTCTTAACGACGTGTTCCCGTACGACGAGATCGATTCCCACGGCGAGTAGCGATGGTGAGCTCGCGTTCCAGCTGACCAGCATCAGCAAGGCGCCCGCTCCCCAGAGTCTGGGCTGCCTCACTCGTTGTTGGAGCCAGTGGCCGGTATCCGGCCAAGAAGCAGACCGTGTGCTCCGAGGACGGCCCAGATGATGGCCAGGATGACCATGAGGGCCAGCACAGCAAAGATGAGCAACCCGTTCCCCCTTGCTGGTGACCGTCGCGTCACGCGTTGCTGCAATCCAATCCGAAGGTGCGCAAGCGTTCAGCTCCGGGATGCATGCAAGAACCCGTCCCGCCTTCGGCACCATGCCGCTCCACTCCCGGGGCCCGAGCCGTTGATCAGGGCCAACGTCGAAGTCAGGCGGGAGTACCAGGATCCGTAGGCGCTCGGTGCGTTCTGGCCGCCATCGATCGAGCTGCTGGCGCCGTTGATCGCGTGCGTCGTCCGAGAGGAGGAACGCGACCACCGCCGCGACATCCTCAGGATCAACCAGTCACCCGCCCGAAACTCTTGCGCGAAGGCCCGATACCGCTCCGGGGTGTGTGCGCGGCCAGGTGAATCTGCGCAGCCTTGGCGGCCGCGTACTGGGCGGGCGGGGCGGGTCCATCCGGACACCGAGGACACCAGGACGACGCTCCCGGGGGCACACCGCAAGGCGGGAGCCCTGCCGGACCTGAGGCACCTGGGGTGCTGATGCGGTGTGGGACAACCTGAGGCGGCAGGGTTCTCATACCGGTGAGGTACACCCCCTACCTCACCGGTTTGCACTGCCGTGTCACTGCAGCTCTGGGTTGAGGGTCGAGTCAATCGCCCGTCGGATGCGCGGACTTGGCGATGCCTCCTACCGTTTCACTCTGCCGAAGCACAACGCGGAGACCGGGGGCTCAGTCATGCGGCACAGCATTGCGCGGCACACGCTCGAGGGGGTGCCGGACGCACGGGTCTCGACTCATCCGTTTACCACCGCGGATGGGCTGGCCTTGCACTTGACCCGCTTTCAGCGGGGGGAGAGCGACGACGTCGTACTCCTGATGCACGGCCTGACCGCATCGAGCGACCTGTTCATCATGCCCGAGCACTACAACATGGCGACTTACCTCCTGGACCACGGTTTCCCTGATGTGTGGACGGTCGACTTCCGGATGAGCAACAGGTATCCGTACAACACTGAACCCGGAGACTCCTCGATCGACGACATCGTTCACTACGACCACCCGGCCATGCTGGCCGAACTGCGTCGGCACGTCGGGCAGCGGCGCATCCACGTCGTTGCCCACTGTCTGGGTTCCGCATCGTTCTCCATGGGCCTGGCCGCCGGCACGGTCACAGGGGTCACCAGCATGGTCGCGCAAAGCGTGGGTCTGGTCGTCAAGGTGCCGAGCTGGTCCCGGGTCAAGCTCGAACTCACCCCCGCGCTGCTCGAGCACGTGCTGGGCATGCCGACCATCGATCCCAGAATGGGGGCCTCGGCTCGTTTTACGCGCTCCTGGGCGCTGTCAAAACTGGTGTCGCTCGGGCACCCGGAGTGCGACAACTCCGCGTGCCACCTGGTGAGTCTGATGTGGGGGGCTGGCTGGCCCGCCCTCTATAGCCACGCCAACCTGGAGCCGCGAACGCACGAGCGGATCGCTGACCTGTTGGGTCCTACCGGCCTGCACTACTACCGCCACATCCGTAAGATGGTGCGGGCCGGGCATGCGGTCAAGTACGCCCCTGGCGACCGCCGCCATGCTGCGTTGCCTGAGGACTACCTTGCGAACGCTGCCAGCATCAGCACCTCAATACTCTTCATGACGGGTCAGAACAACCACGTCTTCGGCGACTCCAACGTCCTCTGCCACCAAGCGCTTTCCCACGATGCCCCGGGCCGGCACGAATTGGCGGTACTGCCCGGATACGGATACGTCGACCCGATCATCGGGAAGAGGGCGCACGTGGATGTCTTTCCGCTGATCTTGGACTTCTTCCAACGGCGGGCGGTCTGACATGGTCCGGGACAGGACAGCGACCGAGCACGTGGACGTCTTGATCGTCGGCTCGGGGTTCGGCGGCTCGGTCGCCGCCAGCCGACTGGCACAGGCAGGTCTCGGTGTGGTGCTGATGGAGCGCGGCCGCAGCTACCCACCGGGAAGCTTCCCCCGCACGCCTGCCCAGGCATCCCGTGCCTTTTGGGCGCCGGAGGCCGGCTCGTACGGCTTGTTCGACGTACGGGGCTTTCGCCACTTCGACTCGGTGGTGGCCAGCGGCCTCGGCGGCGGCTCACTCATCTACGCCAACGTGCTGCTGCGCAAGGACGAGCACTGGTTCGTCGACCGGCAGCCACTGCCAGGCGGTGGCTACGAATCCTGGCCCGTGACCCGTGCGGACCTCGACCCGCACTATGACGCGGTGGAGCGGGTACTAACCCCCACGCCCTATCCGCTGGACCGCCCGGGGTACGACGACCTTCCCAAGGCTTGGGCGATGCGAACAGCGGCCGACCGGCTGGGCCTCGAGCACTGCCTCCCGCCGCTCGCCGTCAGCTTCTCGCCCCAGCCCGGCGGTCAGCCCGGCATCGGCCTGCCGATCATCGAATCTGATAACGCGAACCTGCACGGGGCCACCCGCCGGACGTGCCGGCTGTGCGGGGAATGCAACATCGGCTGCAATGAGGGAGCCAAGAACAGCCTGGACTTCACCTACCTCTCGGCTGCGCGACACCACGGCGCGGATCTGCGCACGGGACACGAGGTACTCGGTGTCCGCTCCGCCGCTCGCGGCGGATACGAAGTCGACTACGTGCTGCACAATCCTGACCAGGAAGAGCTGCCCGCCGCCCGTGGCCCGGCCCGCACCCTCACCTGCGATCGGCTGATCCTCGCTGCCGGCACCTACGGCACCTCACACCTCCTGCTGCGCAGCCGTCGACAACTCCCGGGCATCAGCGCGGCGCTGGGCACCCGCTTCTCCGGCAACGGCGACATGTTGGCGTTCGCCGTCCGCACCAAGGACGGCCACGGCGCCCACCCCTCCCGGGTGGACCCGAGCCGCGGCCCGGTCATCACCACCACCATCCGGCTGCCCGACGATCTCGAGGGGCAGGACAACTCCGGCTTTGCACCGCGGGGACGAGGCGCCTACATTCAGGACGGGGGCTACCCGGCCTTCGTCGGCTGGCTGGTCGAAGCAGCTGCGCTGCCCCAGGATGCCGGGCGGGCAGGACGTTTCCTGCTCCGACAGCTCGCGGCACACACCGTGGGTGAGCCAGCAGGTGTGTCCGCCTCGCTCGCCGGCCTCCTCGGCGACGGCGCATTGTCGGACACCTCCCTGCCGCTGCTCGGCATGGGCCGGGACACACCGGACGGGATACTGGTGCTGCGGCGCGGCGCCCTGGACGCGAAGTGGTCCGCCACCGGCAGTGCTCAGCACTACGCACGACTGCGCGCTGCCCTGCGAGCCGTGTCCGAGGCTCTCGGCGGACGCTACGCAGACAGTCCGCACTGGCTGCTCAAGCGGATCATCACCGTCCACCCATGCGGCGGGGCCCCCATGGGAAGGAATCAAGCCGAGGGCGTCTGCGACGAGTTCGGAGAGGTCTACGGGCATCCGGGCCTGTACGTCATGGATGCCGCGGCCCTGCCCGGGCCTGTTGGCACCAACCCCGCGTTGACCGTCGCCGCACAGGCCGATCGAGCTTGCACCCGGCTATTGGAGAAGGGCGACTCCCCCCTGCCCGCCTCCTCCGGCGCAACCGCGCAGGCGTCGGGCACCTACACACCACACAGCTCATTGCAGTTCACCGAGACACTGAAGGGCAACTGCGCGATGGGGGCAAGCGATCCGCGCGCTGCCGCGCGCTCTCCGGGACGCGAACCGCTCTGCACGCGGCTCACCGTCACCATCGACGACATTGACGACTTCCTGGGACGGCCCGAGCATCTCGCCCGCGCTGACGGCTGGATCGAGGCGCACAGCCTAGGCGGACGCCGTCCGGTGACCGGCGGCGAGTTCCACCTCTTTGGCCCCGGCCGGACACCGGACCATCGGGAACTGCGCTACCGGCTGTTGTTCACCGACGCGGCAGGAGCTGCCCACACCATGATCGGCGTCAAGGACCTCGCTCCCACCGGACTCAACAGTCTGTGGCCGTCCACCACCACGCTGCCGTACGCCCTCATGGCAGGACACCTGGCTCAGGGCGAGGACCGCATTGCAGATATCGTCGCCGCCGGAACCTTGCGCATCTCCCTGCCCGACTTCCTGCGCCAGCTCACGACCTTCCGCACAACGGGCCCGCGTTCCGCGGCGACACTCGCCCGCTTCCACGCCTTCTTCCTGGACGAGCTGCGGCAGATCTACAACTGGCGCATCACGCCGCCGGGCCCCGCTCGCCGTAACCCCGCGAAGTTCCGCTGACAAGACCGCAGGTTGGAATCGCCCTTGGTCGTAGCGTGGCCGAAGAGAGCAGTCATCCTGGAAATCTGGTGACACCACGCCGGGCGCGGGGAGTTGAGCGAACATGCCGAACGAGCCCCTGCAACGCCTTTCCACAGAAAGCGGCTGGACCCTGAGCCAGTGCGCCCGCGCCGTGAACCGGGTCGGGGCGGAGGACGGGACACCGCTCAAATACAACGGCTCGGCGGTCCACCACCGGCTAGGGGGGACAACGCCCCGCAGCGCGGCCGTGCGCCGCTTCGTCGTCGAGGCGTTCGCGCGCCGTCTGCGACGCCCCGTGCCCCATGCGGAGTCTGGCTTCCCAACTCCAGCCGATCAGGAGCAACGACCGCCGCTCACGGTGGAAGGGCTGATCGAGCTTGGGAGGCAAGACATGGACCCGTCCCGACGAAGCGTTCTCGGAGCCAGTCTCTTCTCTGTCGCGCTCACCATCCCCGGATGGCCGGACGTGATCGGACGTGCCGAAGCGGTCGCGATGAACCAGACCCAACGCATCGGCATGAGCGACGTGGAAATGGTCATCGCCATGACGGAACGCGTCTCCGACCTGAACGACGAGTTCGGCGGTCGCTACGCGCGCCCGATGGCCGCTGCGTTCCTCATCAACTTTGTCAGCGACACCACCGTGACCGTCACCTCGTCGAGATCGTCGCCCCTCTCGCCGAGTGACGACACAGCCCCCGCCCGGAACTCCGGTGCGGGAGCTTTCGTGCTGCGTGGCGTCACGCCCACATGTGCTGATCCCTGTCGTCCCAGGCGTGCCCTGACAGCAGCATGCACGTGAACGGGCCGCCCTCGGGGGGCTCGGGTCTCGCAGATGCGAGCCAGGTGTCGGCGTAGACCTTGAAGTGCCCAAGTAGGTAGACGCAAACATGCTCACCGCGTCGCATACCATGACAATTCAGGGCCCTGCCTTGGCCAGCGAAGCCAGGCCAGTCGTCCTACGCCTCCGGCGGTATGGGTGGCGCTGGAAGGTCGACGACGCGAGCGAGGGCGGCTGTGACGAGAGCGCAGTGACCAGGCAGGTGCCTGAAGGCCCAATCGGCTGCCAGCGTCAGGAAGTCGGCCAGGCTGCGCTCGACACCGGCGAGTAGGTTGCAGAGCTCGGCGACGGACAGCTCAATCACCGGGCTGGCGCTCTGCTCGGCGTTGACAGTGAGCCGGACACCGTCACCGAAGCGCTCCGCAAACGGTGACACGGGGTGGTGGCCGAAACCGAGCAGGCTGCCGTTGTCGATGAACTGATGCCAGTCGCGCCAGTCCTCCAGTCCGTCGCAGCAGCCCGGCTGGAAGGTGACGCCCGTGGAGTTGTCGGTGACCCTCAGGCCGCCGGCGGCAAAGAGGTCGTCGAAGGTCAGCAGTCCGTGAAGGAACGAGTCAAGAGCGTCGGCCGGACGAGGCGGTCGGTCGCCCTCGAAGTCGATGTCATTGCAGCTAGCGATGCGCATCACCGCCGACCCGACCTCAGCCGGTGAGAGCTCACCACTGAGAGGCAGAAAGCCGGACGACTCGACCTCGGCGACAGGCCAGAGGTCAAAGCCGTCAGGTGCGTATACCTCCAGGACGGGCTGCATCACGATCACCTGCGAAGTGTTCCGCATCCCCCGCCCGCGGCACCTCCCAATTACGCCGAGCACCTCAGCTCCGCCAAGGCAGCTGAGCACTTTCGGTTGTACCGTCCTGGGTGGACAGCGGTGTACGCCAACACCAGGTACGCAGCCGGGGAACTCGCGCTCCAGCGGATCACCGACCTGGAAGACACCGGCATCGTGTGGCGCGACGAGCCGGCTTGCGTCACGTGTGGTTTATGGCCGGCAGGAGGCCTGCGCCGGGCCAGAGCGCTCGGCCGGCTTGCCTCGTTTTCAGGTTCTCGGCGAGCGTGGCCAAAACGGCGGCTCGTTCCTGGGGTCCGTGGGTCTCGCGCTGCCCGGTGGCCGGGTTGAAGTTGATCACTCGGGTGTGGGGGCCGCCGCACACCAAGGCACGCTCCAGGGCAGGCAGTCCCAGGCCCACGGAGTCGCAGGAGCCAAAGCGGGTCAGGGCCAGGAGGTCGTCGACCACCTTTTCCCAGTTGGCGATCTGCGCCCATCGGGCGCCGCCGTCCAGCTCGTGGGTGAGGGTCGCCAGCGGCACGATCTCTCCCTCCGTGCGCTGTCCTTGGTAGAGCAGGCGGTGCATGCGGGCGCCGTCGGGCTGGCCTACGTGCGTGTGGAGCAGGGTGTCGGCCGCGACGATGGTGGTGTTGACCTCGTGCAGGCCGTGCGGCGGGTAGTAGGGCTCATGGGCGAACAGGAAGTAGATCTCTTCGGGCATGTCTGTCTCCTTCGAGGGCGTGTTGCAGCGGTGGCGCGGCAGGTGCCGGTCCCGGGAAAGGTGAGAGGGCTGCTGCCTGCGGTGTCAGGGGTGACCGGGCGCTCGATACGTCGGCGGGGAGCCATCGTCGGCTGTGGCCGGCCCGTCGAGGGCTCGCTGGTGTTCGATGTCGTCGGCCTGGCGGGCGAGGTGGTCCAGCAAGCTCTCCAGCGCCAGCCACCGGCAGGTGATGTCAGGGCTGCGGTCAGGGGCCGTGATGATCACGGCGATCTCCCACAGCGTCCGGTGGCTGAGCTGGGCCGCGTAGCCGAGCTCGGGGCCGGGGCGGGAGTGATGGGCGCGCACCAGGCGGGCGTGCCGGGCCGTCAGCTCCTGCAGGTAGTGAAGTCCGGGTCCGGCGTCGATGACGCGGACATGAGCGCGGGCGCGCGCGTCCAGGCGGGCGGGCAGCTGGTCGACGAGCAGCGGCAGACCGAGGGCCAGCAGCAAAGCTAGGACCACGGCGAGGCCCTGTGCGATGGCCCAGCTCATGGCGAGCAGCGCGGCGAAGGCAGTTATCAGCGTGAGCGCGGTGAGGGAGCCGCCGTGGTCGAAGTAGAGGCGCAGGGGCGGGCGGCGGGTGAGCCAGCGCTGCGCACACCGGGCACGCAGTGAGGGTTCGGGGCTGCAGATGGCGATCTGCAGCAGATGCTGCGGTGCCCCTTCTCGGGTGGCCGGGCTGAAGCGCAGCCAGCCCCACGGCGTGCGCTCACAGGGAGGCGGCCGCCTCATGCCGGGCGAAAGGTGCGAGGTCGGCGCAGGGTGGGGCGGTGGGAGCGTCATCGGTTCCTCGATCCGGTAGGCAGCGGCCGGGCGCGGTCCTTTTAAGAGGTCAGGTGGCGCACAGGGTGCAACGTCCGTCCCCGGCGGGATTGGCGCGGCGCGGTGTGGGTCCGGTGCATGCGGTACACACGGGCCACTTGAGGCAGGCCGGGCACAGGTCCTGGCCAGGCGCGCGGCTGGGGCTGCCGCAGCCGCAGCATTCGACGTGCACGCGGTGGTTCAGCGCGGCGCTCACCGTGCATCCCGCCGCATCATCCGGCGAGGTCTGCGAGTCCGGCGCCGGTTCGGCGGCCGCGCGGTGGGGTGCGGTGGTGGCCTGCGCCGCGCACAGCCGGGCAGCGATGATCGCCCCGACGGTGCGGTGCAGCGGCTCGGGCAGTGGCCGGGAGGTGATGACGTGCCGCACTTGCTCGGCCGTCCAGCCTCTGTTCAGCAACTCCTGGACGGCCGCGCCCTGGTCGGTGAGTACCTGCCCCATCAGCAGCATCTCGGGATGATCGGCGCCGATCGCCAGGAGCAGGCGCTCGCCGGGCGAGGAAGGCACGCTGTCTTTCCGAGCGGGGGCCTTCTGGTGTTCTGGTCTCTGGCCGGTGCGCTCCGCATGCGGTGCGTCCCTTTCGCGCGCGCACGCGTTACGGACGGCCGGACGGACGGAGTTGGTCTTCTGTTCTTTGGTCTTCTTGTTCTTGGTGTTCTTAGCAGGGCGATCAACCACCGGTGGATGAGCCAGCGTTGGAAAACCTGATTCAGGTTGCGACCTGCTGTGTTGCGTGAGGTCGGTGCTTAAGGCGTTGTCTCCCAACAGGTCGTACAGGTGGGCCGGAACATCGGTGATGGAGTACGTGACATCGCCCAGGGTGCCGTCCGCGAGCCGCTCACCGGTACGCGTGAGGTAGCCGAACCTCTCCAGCTCCTTCAGACCGGTCCTCACGGCGCTGCTGCCTTCGGGTCCGCAGCGGGCGAGTTCGGCCACCGTCACGCCCCGGCCATCGCGGTGCGTCGAGATCAGACCGAAGATCCCCTTCGCCTTGTAGGAGATCCGCAAGTCCCGGAAGAAGGCGTTGGCGATCTGCGTGAAACGGTCTCCCGCCATCTCCCCACGCTGAATCCTGGCCCCATAGCCCGTCATCGCCGCGCCCCTGCCCCGGCCTCGGGCATCTGTGCGTCGGGCCGTTGGCGGCACGGTCCTGCCACGCTGCCCGGCCACGAGGGCTCAGAAGTGCAGTGGTTGTGGTTCATAGGGGGAGAGAATCCGGCCTCGTCGACCGGTTCCTCGACCACCCAGCCCCGACCACCATCACAAAGGAGTCACAACCGCAGCTGGACACGGTGGTCGGCCCGACCATCGGCCGCAGGGCCCCGAACCAAGCGGTGCTCACCGCCCGCATCGCGGAGGAAGAAGGGCAGCGGCGGGAGACCGGATACGCACAGCCTGGCTACTGCGACTTCGGGAGGCGTTTATCGCCGACTGCCGGAGGCACTCATGTGCTGGTTGAGTGATCGAAGTCGGTGAGTTTTGAAGTCGCACGGGTGTGCGGGGCGGCTGGTGCTCTGTCTGCTAGTCCCAGTCAGCCGGGGGGCTGTTCGACGCGGCCGCCTTGGTGCGGGGTGGGAATGTGGTCCTCGGCTCCGTGGGGAAGGGCCGTCCGGCAGGCTACCGAGCAGGCGTTAACCAGCAGAGGCAGGACGTCGGTCGCCACCCGCGAGGAGATCCAGGCTTGGTGGAGCTCGCGGTCTATCGGCTGGTTGCAGACGCTGCACGTGCGTATGGCTGTCGCTCCCCAGCGGCGGGGGGCCAGGTCGGTCAGGTTGAGTTCTGCGACTGCATGCTGAGGCGGCTGGAGGCGCGGGAAGGGCGTTCGGAGCTTGTAGTTGCCGAACAGTGAACGGGTGCTGACGGTGCTCCGGGCGAGTCGTGTGCAGCGGGTGATTTCGTAGGGGAACCAGTGCAGGCGGTGCGAGGTGTAGGGGCTGAACTCCTCCAGACTGGCCATGGCACCGATCTCGGGCGGAATGCGGACCAGGTTGCTGCCGTAAAGCACGAAGTTCCTGACTGCCGTCAACCGGGCGATGGACGGTGGCAGCGTGATGATCTGCCGTCGTTCCTGTGGGCTGAGTTCAAGCAGAGGACGAAACTCTTCCCGGCCGTCAGCGGCAGCCTCGTCGATCAGCGCGAGCAGGTGCTGCCAGCCTTCAGCGGTGGTGTCCTGGAGTTCGGTGTGGAATCCCACCCGAGCACGCGGATGCACGTGGCACTGGTCGAAGCACGAGCAGGTGTCCCGGGAGGACAGCGGGCTTTGCGGACCCGCATTCGCTGTGTCGCCCCACCGGTTCACGAAGAGCTTCGGTTCTTCCCCATCCACCATGGGCCAAAGATACGGACCCCGGAGCCCCTGCCACCAGTGGATATGGGCAGGAACACAGGTCAGCGGGCATCTGCTCGTGCAGCCTGGGCCTTGGTCTGGGCAAGGCGATAGGAGTCGGTGCCGGTCTCGATGATGTTGCCGCCGAAGGTGAGCCGGTCCACGATCGCTGCGCAGAGCCGTGGATCGTTGTCCCCGCCCCGACCACTCCCCCGTCAGGCCCGCCCACCGCAGGTCACAGCAATGCGCAGCCGACGACGATGCATTGGCTTGCCGCGTGCGCGCTCCTCCTGACCTTGGATAGTCAGCGGGCTGCGCACTCGCCGGTGAGCGAAACGACCGCGGCCCGCAACCGGCCCGTAGCCGAGAGCTCGAGACGCGATTGCGCACGGGTGTAGCTCTCTTCCGGGGACGGCCCCGATGGTTTGAGCTGGGAGATCGTGGTTGTGGGTGATGGCGGCGTGGTCGGGTCTCTACCGTGTGGGTGGAGGAGGCGACGCTGATGGGGTCGTTGATCGGGGAGTTGGAGGCGGCGGCCCGGGCCCGGGTGCGGTCGCCGCCGTCCTCGACGAGTGACGGAACCGCCGGGGCCGCAGCGCGCCGGGGGCCGAGCGGGGCGGGCCGCCCACCGGCTAGCATCGCCGAGTTCGTGCCACCCACCGGCCCGGGCATCGCGGCGCGGCGTACAGGGGAGCTGACACGGCATGAGAACGAAGAGCGCAGCGGCGTGGGCGGTGGCGGTGCTGATGCTCGGCGCAGCCGTCGGCGGCTGCGCCGAGCAATCGGACAAGGGACCGTCCGGCAGCAGCGCGAAGTACACGAAGTCCCACCGCGAGCCCGAGGACAAGCCTGATTCACGGGTTGTCGAGGACGACGATGACCACACCGTCCTCGAACTGTCCGACGGTCGGCAGGTGTCCCTCCGCTTCACTCGCCGCGGCCTGGAGGCGCAGCATCGCGACGGCTCTGACGACGCCTGGTCCGCCCGGAAGGCGGTCTATGAGACCGGCACCAAACCGTGCGGCGGTATCAGGGCAAAGGCGTACCGGGACACCGTGTGGCTCGCGGCCGGCTTCGGCGCGTACTGCAGGGACGGCGAAGAACCGCAAGAGGTGATCGCGGCCGTCGCCACCGGGGACCTCTCCTCCTGGACCACCGACCCGACGAAAAACACCATCGCCTGGCCGAAGGCCCGCATCCGCGACGGTGGCGCCCGAGTGGACTTCGTCGATCCCAGCATGCTGAGAACCTCCACGCTGACCTGGCGCAAACGCTCCGGATTCGCCAAGGTGGCCACGAAGTACAAGCCCATCCACCCCTGGTTCGTGGGCCGGTGGCGAGCCACGGACGGCAGCCAGCAGCTGACCCTCCACCAGGTCGAGCCGGGCAGATCCGCACGCGTGGTCATCGAGTCCCGCACCGGCCCGCGATGCAAGGGCAGCGCCACTGTCTCCGGCATCGACCAGCACGACCTGTCCATGAGCAACTTCAAGCTCGATCAGGGCACCAGGACCGTCAACTGCCCGCCGGAGGAGCTCGAGTACTCCTTCGACGTGAAGTCCTCGGACGGCCCGCTGCGCCTACGCAAGATCGGCAACCACCCGAAGACCGTCCTTACCTATGAGCGGGCGGGCTGAGGTACGACTGCGCATGAGGGGCGGCGGGCGAGTCGGACGGACGCCGGAAGAGCCCCGCGGGCGAGTTTGCGGTGCGGCTTCTCGCCCGGCGCCAGGCGGGTGCGCATCGCCCGCGGGGTCTTCAGGTGCGCCTTGAGCGTGGCTGGCTGCAGACCGGACGGCCGCATCGCGATGGCCTTGCCGTCGACCTGGATCACCAGCGTCGTGGGAGCGGTCGACGGCGCCGGGACGCGACGGGCGTAGAAGCCGTCGATGTCAACGGCCGCGCAGGCGACCAGATGTTCGGCCTGACGTTTGCGCAGGACCTTCCCGCACCGCAGCTCGATCGCCTCCTTGGCCTGGTCGTAGGAACCGCGCACCGCCTCGGCAACCGCGCGGCGGCGCAGGCCGTGCGAGTGCAGCCCGGCGGGTAGCGACAGGTCCGCATCCAGGGGGCGGACGCTGGTCATCGACCTGCCCCGCCACGCGGTCCGCGTCACGGTCACGGTGCCGAACGAGCACGCAGGCCAGACGCCTGCAATGGCCCACCTCGCGATGCGGGCGAACCAGTCCGTCCGCACCCCGGACCGCCGGGCGGCCGGCGCGTTCCCCCTGCTCGCGCTCGGCCCGCTCCCCTGGGGTGGGTCGGCAGTGGCTCGCGGCCCCGCGCCTCGATCGGCCTCCAGATCGTGGTGGGCCAGCGCGGCCGAGGCGGGGTCGGCCAACTCCGCGGTCAGGCGGTCGAAGGCCCTTGCGGCGGCGGCGAACGGATCGATGGCAGACAAGGCGTCGTAGGGTTCTACCGCGGCTCTTCTTTCTTGGGTGCTTCGGTCGGGCTGGTTACCTCCGAAGCTAAAGAGAAGAGGCTTTATCGTTTAGGGAGTTCACCGGTTCCACACCGTCGCCGGGGTGGGGCACCGTGAACCGTCCGGGCCCGTCCTCGGTCAGCCAGCCCCGCTCCACCAGCCGTTTCAGCTTCCCCCGTGTCCCCCTCGATCCTTCCGGTCACCGCGGGCAGCCCGATCCGCGGCACGATCTGCTTGGCCTGCATCGGCTTCGCGGCGTCGGTAAGGACCTCGATGATGTCCCGGTAGACATCCGGCAGCACCGCAGCCGACAGCCCCTGGCGCCAGTGCGGCACTGTGATCGCCCCGACCACCCGCACTCCGGGGTGCACCGGGTTCTCCGGCTCCGCGCCGCCGGCCACCGGTGCGGTCGCTCCGGACCCGTCCAGATCCATGATCACCTCGGCCACCGTCTCCCGGGCGATCCGCAGCCGCGACCATGCCTCCCGCTCGTCCTCCAGAGGGGCCGTCAGCCGGGCTAGCTCCGCTACGAGCGTCTCCATCCGGGCCGGGCCGCCGCCTCCGACGCCTCCAACTCCCCGATCAACGACACCATCAGCGTCGCCTCCCCCACCCACACGGTAGAGACCCGACCACGCCGCCATCACCCACAACCACGATCTCCCAGCTCAAACCATCGGGGCCGTCCCCGGAAGAGAGCTACACCCATCCACGAAGCCTTCCTCACTCTCGGATGCGCACTCATCTGCTGGCGACGCTTGACGAAGCTTGAGCGTCAATCGTGGCTGGTCAAGGTGGCGCTGAAGCCATGGTCTTGAACCACCGGGAAAGTCTGGACTGCACCGGCCAGCCATGCGTCGATCTCTTCATGGGACGACCTGATGGCGCTGATCAATTCCATGACGACGTCCAACTTCTGTTGGCTGACGTTCTGGCGCAGTTCGGCAACCGATACCTCCTGGTACGGCATGCTCAGCTGCCACCAGAAGCGCATGAGGTACCGACATTCCTGCGGTTTCCGGTCATCCGCAAGATGACTGGCGATCATTGCCTGGACACACTGCCGCTGCTCAGCGTCGCGGAATCGGTCTTGAAGGTCCGTCAAAGTCACGGTCGGACAGTACCAACCACGCTGACACGCAAGCCCAGTGAAGTCATGCCGTTAGGGGTTTTAGGGCACGAGGACGATCTTGCCCTGTACCCGGCCGGTTTCGCTGAGCTCGTGGGCCTTCGCGCACTCGGTGAGCGGGAAAGTCTCGGAGATCGTGGGGCGTACGCCGTGGGTGTCGACGAGTTCGGCGAAGGCGGTCAGCACGGCGGGGGTCGGATCCAGGAAGAACTCCACGAACCGTATGCCGAGTTCGGCGGCGCGTGCCGTCACCTCGGTGCGGTCCACGCCGACGCCGACGACGTCGACCAGGATGCCGCCTGGCTTGAGGGTGGGCAGTGAGCGCGGGCCGTAATCGTTGCTGATGGTGTCCAGCACCGCGTCGATGCCGCGCAGGGCCGAGAAGTCTTCCACCGTGTAGTCAATCAGCTCGTCGGCACCGAGTCCGCGCAGGTAGCCGTGCTTGGCGGCGCGGGCCGTGCCGACAACGTACGCGCCCCGGGACTTGGCGATCTGTACGCCGAGGTGGCCAACCCCGCCGGCCGCGCCGTGGATCAGCACTCGCTGGCCGGGCTGTACGTCGGAGAGGGTGACCAGTGCCTGGTAGGCGGTGAACCCGGAGATCGGCAGGGAGGCGGCGCCGACGTGGTCGAGGGTGCGCGGCTTGGGCGCGATCCGGTCCTCGGGGACCACCACGTGGTCGGCGTGGCTGCCGTGTGGCGGGACAGTCCAGCCGTAGACTTCCTCGCCCACCGTGAAGCGGGTGACGGCCTCGCCGACGGCCTCCACAGTGCCGCTGAACTCGTGGCCGAGCACGAACGGCGGAGGGCCGAAGAAATCCACCTTGCCGATACGGACCTTCCAGTCCGCGGGGTTCATGCCGGTGGCCCGTACCCGGACCAGGACCTCGCCGGGGCCCGGCGAAGGCAGGGGTATCTCGGCGAGTTCCAGCACGTCGGAGCCGCCGATGGCCTGCTGAGTGATCACCCGTGTCGTCGTCATGCAGAACATTCTGAGCCCGATGATCACGGAAGGAAAGCGGTCCCACCCCAGCTGAGCAAGTCCCCACCGGCTCGTCTGCCCCCGAGACAACCGCGACCCCAAACAGCCACCCACTCAACGAGCCCGCCAACCCCAACCACCAGCCCGCCCACCAACCGTCATGAGCGGCTCTCACACAGGCACTCAGCTTGTTCTATATCATCCTGACCGCTTTGCAGGCACGTGACCAGGTCTGACCACCTCCTGAGTAAGGTTGTGGCCATGGCTCGGGGAGTGCGGCGCCAGGCCAAGGTGGACTTGGACACGGAGACACAATCCGTACGAGGTCATCACACTCGCCGACAATGCCGCTACCCGTGACGGATTGTCACCGGCGCACGGTGGCACACCCCGTTTCACGGAAATCTTGCCAGGGCCACGTTCACGTGTACGCCGACACCGTCGGCTGCAGGGCTCAACCAAGCGGTGCTCACCGCCCGCATCGCGGAGGAAGAAGGGCAGCGGCGGGGACCAGCTGCGCACCGCCACCCCGTCGCGTAGTCATCACCATCGGTGTCATCGCCGGACTGCGCACTCAGCGGCCGGCCCCCCAGGTGCTTTCGCTGCACACCACGATGCGCAGCGCAGTGCACATCCATCGCTGCCGGGCTACCTGCGAATCGGGGGCAGTTGAAGCGGCGATGCGCAGTGGCCGTCCGCAGGCCATCGCCCTGTGAATTGGGGGTGGTAGATGGCGACCACAGGGCGTTGTCCCCGCCCCGACCACTCCCCCGTCAGGCCCGCCCACCGCAGGTCACAGCATTGCGCAGCCGACGACGATGCGTCGGCTGCCGGGTGCCTGCTCCTCGTGTTCTGTGATGGTCAGCGAACTGCGCAGTCGCCGGTGAGCGATACGACGGCGGCCCGCAACGGGCCGTCGCCGAGTTCTCGAGATGCGATTGCGCACCGCCAGCGATGGGCTGCGTCGGCCGGTGCGCAATGCGGCGATGCGCGCGCCGCCGAGAGGCAATGGCCCTCCCTGATCGTCTGCTCATGGCGATGCGCATCCCTTGCCATCGCACCTCTCGTGGCGGCCGATGCCCTGTGGTCGGGGTGGTGCTAGCGGCTACCACCACCCCGACCACTCATTCGTGACCTGTTCTTCACCGTGGTCGGGCCTCTGTGGTCGGCAAGCCGGTCGAGGCCGGTGGGTTGTCTCAAGGCATCAGCCCTCCAACCTCAGGGAGATCCCCTCGTGTTCCGTTCCACAGCATCCCCACCAGGCGCCGGGCGGCAGCCGATTGCCGCCGGAATCGCCCTGACCCAGATGCGTCGACGCGTGCAGCTGGGCCGCGCGGGGGTCTGGACCGCGCTGGCGGCCGGGCCGCTCGCGTTGGCCGTGGCGGTGGCCCAGCCCTCTGCCACGGTCGCGGCCACGCCCGAGCCCAAGCCACAGCGCGCCACGCAGACCGCCTCGGTCGGCGATCCTGCGGGCTACGTCGTCGAGTTCGTCGACGCGTGGCTGCGCAGCACAGACGACGCCAGCAGCGCGGCATCCCGTCGTGCGCAGTCGATGGCCCCCGACGTCACGCTGCCCACGCTTGATGAGGATGCGCCCGCACCCCGGCGGGTGACGGCGGTGCGCAGTGCGCCGCGCAAGGGCGGGCAGTGGTCGGTGACGGTGGCCGCGCAGTATGCGGATGCGGTGCGCTATTTCGCCGTGCCCGCGATCGCCTCGGCCAGCGGGGCCTCGTTCGCTGTCACCGCGGCGCCGGCGCTCGTCACTGCGCCCGCCCTGCACAGGGTCCCTGACTCGCCCTACGAAGTGACGGTGCCTGAGGGCCCGCTGGCTACCACGGTCGGGGAGTTCGTGGGCGCGTATCTTGCCGGGCGCGGCGAGGTGAGCCGCTACCTGGCGCCCGGTGTGGACCTGACGGCCATCTCCCCGGCGGCCGCCACTTCGGTCGAGGTGCAGGAGGTCACCGCGCGCGAGCAGTCCGCAGCCGCCGACCAGGTGCCCCGCGACGGGACCACGGTCCGTGTCCTGGCTCAAGTCGAGGCGCGTGATGGTGGGGGCCGGTGGCCACTGGCCTACGAGCTCACCTTGTCGGCGCGTGACGGCCGCTGGGAGATCGCTGCCCTGGTGTCGGGCACGACAGACGATGCGGGCCGATGAACACGCTCCACCACGTGGTGCTGGCGGGGGAGCTGGCCGATCTGGGCGACTCCTGGATCGAGACTGCCAAGGACTGGGGCACCACGGGCCTGCAGGCCGCGCTCATCATCATCGTCGTCGTGATCATGGTTCAGCGGTTCTCGCTGAAGGCGGGCATCGGCGCCCTGGTCCTCATGGTGATCGCGCTGGGCCTGTACGGCTCGCGCAACGACCTGGCGGACATGTTCGAGGACGAGGTGAAGAACCCGGCCAACGGCGCACCGGCCTTTGACCGTCCCGAGCCTGGCCCGGAGGGGCGCTTGTGAGCGCGGCCGCCGCGCCCCGTACGGCGCGCTTCTACACGGCCGCGCGGCGGCACCCCTGGGTGATGGGCAAGCTCGCCGACTGGCGGCTGCCGCTGGGCCCCTACAACGCGGCCCAGATCGCCCTGGCCGTGGTGGGCGGCTTCCTCCTCGTCAAGACGATCTCCGTGTGGAGCATGCTGGGACCCATTCCCATCACCCTGTGGCTGGTGGGGATCTGGCTGCTGCGCCGCCCCAAAATCGGCGGCCGTCACCCGGTGTCGGCGGCCATGGGGATGGTGGCACTGCTCGTGCAGCCCGGGGGCGGCCGGATCGGCCCGCGCGCCGCGCGGGATCCGCACGCCCGCCGTCTGCGCGGCGGTTTCACCCTCGAGCCCCTCGCTCCCTCCCTCATCTCCGACCCGGCCCTTGCGGCGCCCGCGACCTCCCGCACCAAGCCGTCCCCTACCCGCGCCACGCCGCCTAGGCGGGCCCGCCGTGCCCCGCGCACCCCCACTCCCGCGGATCCGACGGGCCCCGCCGCTGGCGTATCGCCTGCGGCGGCGCTGCTGGCCCGGGCCCACCACCATGCACAGAACCAGAAAGCGGGACAGTGATGCGTGTTCCCATCCGGCACATCGCCGGGCATCTGCTGTGGTCCACCCAGGGCCACGTCTGGGCCGTCTACCGGCTGCACCCCGGCCCGGATGGCGAGGGCCGCAGCCAGGAGACCGTGCCGGGCACCTATGTGCCCCCGGCCGTCCGCGACGAACTCCTGGGAAAGATCACACACTTGGTGCGGTCGCTGTCCGGCGCCCCGCGGCTCTTCGGGCTGTGCGCGCAGGTCGATCCCGTCGAGGTCGCCTGGAAGATGACCGACGGTCTGGCGGACGAGGAGAGCGGCGAGGCGCTCACTCCCTCCGCGATGCCGTGGGTGGAACACCTGGACGCTGCCCTGGACCTGCTGCAGGGCCAGGAAATGCACCAGCGCACCTGGTGGCTGGCCGTCCCCCTGGACAGCGAACACCAGGGCATGAAAGCGGCCGGCGCGCTGTGGGCGGAGGTCGCCGACACTCTGGGCCTGCGGGCGGCCCCCGTCACCCGCGCCGAGGTCAACTCCGCCAGGGAGCAGGCCGAACAGATCCAGGCGCAGCTGGCAGGTGGTGCCGCGTATCATCCGGCGCGTCCGGCGGAGATCGTGTGGATGATCCAGCACGCGGTGCACCGGGGGCTGGCCGAGCCGCTGCTGGGCGAAGCGACGCTCAGCGACCAGTATGGCGGGCAGGTCCGCGGCAAGGTACTGCACTCCCCCAGCTACGCCGACCTCGGCCAGGTCCGCCTCGAGGAAGGCGGCACCCAGCCCCCCGCCGACGACGAGGGCCTGGAGGATGCGGCGCCGGCCCGCAGGCGCCGCGCAACGGGCGGCGGCCGGGCCCGGTGGTGGAAGGTTCGCTCCGCCTCCCCGTTGCGGCGGCGCTGGCTGCAGGTCGAAAGCGACCAGGGAACCGGCTACCAGGCCCACCTCGCTCTGGCCGAGTGCCCGCCCGCCATCTCGCTGGAGGCGGCGGACTTGTTCGCGCAGCTCGAAGTGCTGGACTTTCCCGTCGACTTCGCCATTGACCTGACGTTGGTGCCCGCGGAGAAAGCGCGGGCACAGGTGCAGCGCAAGAAGACCGAGCTGGTCGACCAGGCCGATCAGTACGACGCGCGTCCCACCGGGATGCCCGCATCCCTGCCGGATGCCGCCCGCGATCTGGGAGAGCTGGACGCCCGGCTCTCGCGCACCTCCGTCGAGGTGGAAGTACAGGCCGTCACCGCGCTGACCGTGTGGGGGCCGACCGCGCAGCTGTGTGACGCCCGAGCCCGCGCCCTGGAAAAGCTCCTGGCCGGTGCGGACTACCGGGCGGTGCGCCCGGCCGGGCTGCAGGCCGACCTCTTCGCCCTCGGGCTGCCCGGGGCGGTGCGCACGCACCGGCTCAAGGAGTTCACCCAGCACCAGGTCAGCGAGGACTGGGCGCTGTCGGGCGCGTTCACCCACAGCGAGGTCGGCGATCCCACCGGGATGCTGCTCGGCTTGGATCTGGACTGCGGCACCACCCGCCCCGTTCTGATCAATCCCGCGGATGCCCCCAAGCAGGACGCCTCGGCCTCTCTGGGCGTGGTCGGGGACTTGGGCGCGGGCAAGAGCGTCATGCTGAAGCTGATCAGCCAGTCGGTCGTGGACCGGGGCGGCCGCGCGATCTGTATCGACCGCACTCCGGTGCGCGAGTGGGCATCCTTCGCCGAAGCCGCCGCACCGGGCCGTTGCCAGATCATCGACGCCGCCCGCGCCGCGCTGTCCATCGACCCGCTGCGGCTGTTTTCCGGCGCCCAGGGCCGTCACTACGCCCTGAGCTATCTGACCCTGCAGCTGGGCATCGGCCCCATGACCACGTCCGGCGAGGTCCTGCACCACGCCATCGAGCAGGCCGATACGTCCGCGTCCCCCTCGATGAGCAAGGTCGTAGACGTCCTGCGGCAGATGGCCGGCTCCGAGGGCGGCAAGCGGCAGGACGCGGCGGCCACCCTGGCCGGGCTGCTGCGCCTGGTGGAGCAAAATCCGTTGGCGCGCATGGTGTTCGATCCGGCGCTGCCCCCGGTGAGCCTGGACGGCACCGGCGCCTCCGACATGATCGTCATCACCACGACGGGGCTGAAGCTGCCGCCCAAGCAGGCCTTCGAGCATGCCGAGATCCTGCATCAGCAGCCCCTGGAGGCGCTGATCGGACGGGCGGTGCTGTATCTGATCGCGGCGATAGCCCGCCAGGCTGCCTTCTCGATGCCCGAGCGGTTCTGCGCGATCGTCACCGACGAGCTGTACTGGCTGACCTCGTCGGCCGAGGGCACCGCGCTGATCCACGAGATCCTTCACGACGGCCGCAAGCACGGCGCTGGTCTGTTCGCCGGAGCCCATGACGCCAGGGAGCTGGGCCCCGACCGAGGTCTGATGGCCTACCGGGCGCTGGCACGGACCACCGAGAGTGAACGGGCCCGCCGCGGCCTGGAGTTCATCGGTCTCGACCCGAGCGACTCCGACCTGGTGCGGATGGTCACCTCGGGCTTGTCCCCCGTCGGGCACAAGGACCGTGCCGGGGAGGTCCTGCTGACCGGGCCCCGACAGAACACCGGCCGCGTCAAGGTCCTCATCCCTGCGATTCCCCGCATCACCTCCCACATCACCACCACTCCGGGCCAACGGCCGCGCTCCCAGACGCCCGGTGCGGGAGCGGTCCTGGCCAAGTCACCGCCAGCCGCCCGGGAGGAGACACGATGATCACCCGTGAATGGCGGCACGCCCAGCACCGCACCACCGTGCGTCGTGCGTCCAGCATCCTCTTTCTGGTCTGTCTGCTGCTCGCCCTCGTCCTCGGTGCACTCGCACTGGCATCACCTTCTGCTCGATCCGCTCCCACAGCAGATGCCCTTGTCCACGACGGCCGCGCCCCCTTGCGCAGCGAACAGGACGTGTGCGCCGCGATCGCAGGTCCGGCCCGGGACCACTGCGAGCGCGTGATGCGTGCCGCGGCGGCTCCGCGGGCGGCGAGCCAGGAGCCGCACGCGCCGGTCTGGGTGTTGGCGCCAGCGGCCACGGCCGTGCTCGCCCTGGTGGCCGTGCGGCGTGTGGGAAGGCCGGCAACGTCGTGATCAGTTGGCGTCTTCCACACGGTCGGCTGCGCACCCTCCTGCACGGCTTGGCCCTGGCCGTGGTGTTCCTCATCGTCAACGCGCAGGTCGCCTACGCCGCTGACAGCAGCGGCGACATGATGGGCCCGCTGAACGTGGACAGCTCCGAAGGCGTCCCGATCAACGGCTACGAGCTGTCAGCCCAGGGCGGCTCCATCTTCTCGGTGCGCACCAACGCCTATGCGTTCATCATGAACGGTCTGTTCACCCTGCTGCGGCTGGTGGTGGGCCTGTCCTGCTGGGCCATCGCGTTCGCGCTGCGCTTCCCGCTGATCAAGATGCTGGCCGATCCGGCGCAGAAGCTTTCGGACACCTACACCGACATCGTCGTCGACACCTTGGGACTCAAGGGGCTGTTGCTGGGCTGGGCGTTCATCTTCGGCGGGATCCTGCTTGTGCGCGGCAAGGCCAGCAAGGGCCTCGGTGAGATCGTCCTCACTTTGGTGATCGGCGCGTTCGCGGCCTCGGCGTTCGTGCGCCCGGACTACCTGCTGGGGCAGGACGGGCCGCTGGCCCAGAGCGAGCGTTCCGCCTCGGAGGTCGCCCAGATGACCGTGGACTCCTACGACTGGGGCGGCAAAATCGCCAGCGGTGACGCGGGGCCCTGTGGCGGAGGCCTGTCCGGTCCGGCACTGGAGAAGTGCTACGAGAGCGAGAACAAGAAGGAGGACGCCGCATCCCAGGTGGCTAAGCCGATTCAGGACTCGCTGACCAACGTGACGGTCGTCAAGGGCTACATGCTCGTGCAGTACGGGCGGATCCTCGACCCGGCCAAGCCTGCCGACCGCAAGGCCTACGCCCTGCACCTCAAATGGGTTTCCGGCGGCTACAAGCCCACTTCCGCGGCGAGCAAGGCAGATCGCAAGCAGGCCGAGGACGTGTGCGACAAGATCAAGGGGCCTGCGCACAAGTACTGTGTGAAGGGGAAGTTGAGGAACCCCGCGCCCGAAGAGTCTGTGCTGGAGAAGGGGCCGGCGCTCACTCCCGGCGAGGCGCTGTTGGACGCCGCCACCCCAGTTCTGAACTCCCAGGATCAGCAGTTCGCCGTTTTCCTCCAGGAGCTGGAGAAGGCCGGGCCGGTGGGCAAGGCGGCGGCCGAGTACGCCAAGGAGCCCACCGGCTGGCGCACCGCCGGGGTGCTGTTGCTGTTCGCGGCCGCACTGCTGATCTCTGCGATCCCGCTGTCAGCGGCGTTTGTGCTGCTGGGCCTGCAGGCCGCCGATGCGGCCGCGGCCGCCGTCGGCTCGGTGTTGCTGGTGTGGGCGATGCTGCCGGGGCCCAACCGGCAGGCCGCCTGGAAGTGGCTTGCCCTGCTGGGTATCTCGGTCGCGGGCATGTTCGCGATCTGCACGTTCCTTCCCTCCTACGCCATCGGCATCGACGTCGTCCTCACCGACGGCCCCGACGTCCCTGCCGAACGCCTCTTGGCACTCAATGCCCTCGCGCTGGCCGCGCTCGCCTTCCACCGCAGGCTCTTGGCGGGGATCACCTCGGCCGGGCAGCGGCTGTCCCTGCGGATGCGCTACGCGAAGATCGGCGGCACCCACCTGCCCGGCGACACCTCCGAGATCGGCGCCGCGATGGCCGTCCACGCAGGCGGCGGCATGGGCATGGGGACCGGATTGGGTCTGCGGGCATGGGGCGGCGGCGGGTACGGGCGGCTGGGCACGCGCCAGCGCATCATGCGGTCCCTGGCCGCAATGACCGACGGTACCGGCATGCCGGTGGACACCGGACGGCTCCTGTCGGACGCGGGCGCCGAGGCCTCGCGAGGGCTGGCCCCCCTCTCACTGGCCGCCACCGGCGCCGCACTTGGTGCCCGCGGCGCCTGGGGGCTGATCGTCGGCAAGCGACCAGACGACAAGGCCCTGGAGCAGATGCGCAAGCCCACCGCTGCGGGCGACGCCGCGGGCAGTGGCCCGCAGCACGACGGCGAGCGCGGGAGTGATCCCGGTGGATCGCAGGGTGACTCGCTGCGCGAGGGGCCACCGGACCGCTACCGGGGCAAGGACGGCATCATCCCCAACCGGGCGTCAGGCGAACCGATCCACGACCAGAACTTGGACCGCACACTGCTGTCCACCCGCGCCCACAACCGGCTGGTCAGGCTACGCGGCTACCGCATCTTGCACCGCACGGGCCGAGTGGCCTACGCCGCCACCGACGCTCTGCCCACCACCACGCGGCGGGCCCGCCAGCGCGCCTCCGAACACACCCAAGACGCCAAGCAGCAGGTCCGGGTGTGGAGCAACACCGTGCGCGAGGACCTGCGCGCGTGGAAGCCTCAAGGCGAGCCGCCAACCGCAGGTCCACGCCGTGACAGCGGCGGTGGCGGCTCCGGCCCTGGCGCGCCCTCCGACCCGGGGATTCCCCCCATGCCCCCGGTGTCCTCAGGGCCCGGAGACCCCGGGTGGCCCGCACGCGTGACAACCCCCCGGATCCGCAAGGCTGCCAGGCCGGGCAGCACCACCAGCGGCGGCCGCCCGCCAGCCCCGCGAACGACTCCCCGGCCGCGGGGGGCCGCTGCGCCCAAGGACAGCGGGATTCCGGTTTCGCCACCACCCACGCCACGGCCGACGGCGCCCGGTTCTGCCCCATCCACACCGTGGAGGCCGCGGACCGACCCGGCCCAGATGCGCCGCAGTACACCGTCCGATCCGGCCGAGCTGCGCCGTCGTACGCCGACCGATCCCGAATTCCTGCGGCGCCGCTTTCTCCGCTTTGCCGAAGAGCGCCGGGCGCGCGAGGAGTCCTTGGGCAGCGGCGGAGCAGACGCCGACGTGGCCGGGGAGGACGGATGAGCGCGCCTCGAGGACGACCGCGGCGCCGCGCTAAGTGGGGGTGCCTGCTGATCGTGCTGCTGACGGCGGCCAGCTGCGCCGCCCCTTTCGCCAGCTTGCTCTCTGCCTCTGCGCAACTGGCCAACCAGGAACAGGAGACCGACATGGGAGTCGTCGAGGGCGGCAGCTCCGCCGACATTCTGCCCATCATGCTCGCCGCCTACAAGAAGGCCTCCCAGCTGATCGCCCGTCACGTGCCGGGGTGCAGGGGCATGGCGTGGCCGATCCTGGCGGGCATCGCGAAGGTGGAGTCCAATCACGCTGTCGGGCGCACGATCGCCAAGAACGGCGACATCACTCCCCGCATCATGGGCGTGCTGCTCAACGGCTCGGGCCAAGGCGGCAACACCACCGTCTTTCCCGACACCGACGGCGGCAAGTGGGACGGCACGGCTCAGGGCGAGCGGGCGGTGGGGCCCTTCCAGTTCCTGCCCTCGACATGGAAGGGCAATGGCCGCGACGGCAACGGCGACAAGGACCGCGATCCGCACAACGCGTTCGACGCGGCCCTGGGCGCGGCCGTCTATCTGTGCGGCAACGGGCGCGACCTGAGCAAGACCCGACAGCTGGACGCGGCGATCTTCCAGTACAACCACTCGCGGGAGTACGTCGCCAACGTCAGCAAATGGATCACGCAGTACCGGGCCGCCGCGAAAGGCTCGGGGAAGGTGGATCTGGCCGGGGTTTCGGGCAGAGCCAAGAAGGTCGTACAGGCGGCCCTGGCTCAGCGCGGGGAGCCCTACTCGTGGGGCGGCGGCAACGCCAAGGAGCCCACTACGGGGAAGTGCTGCTCGCCCAGCGGCAAGAGTGGCGTCGGCATCAAGGGCTTCGACTGCTCGGGGCTGACCCAGTACGCCTTCGCACAAGTGGGGATCACACTGCCCCGCACCGCCTCCGCGCAAGCCGGCAAGGGTCAGCGCATCAATTCCAGAGCCGCCCTCAGGCCGGGCGACTTGGTCTTCTTCGGCTACGCGCCGGGCGCGGATTCGACGATCCACCACGTCGGGATCTACGTGGGAGACGGCCAGATGGTCAACGCGGCCCGGCCCGGCACCAAGGTCCGTCTCGACCCCGTGGATGCCATGCCCGGGTTCGCGGGAGGGGCCAGAGTCCTATGACACCCAAGATGACCGGTGCGCCCTCCGCTACGCGTGGGCCGTGGCTGCTGCTGGCGTGCAGCCTGGCCCTTGCCATCTGCGGATATCTCCTCCTGGACGGCGGGCAGAGCACCACGTCCTCCGGCGTGGCCGCCGGGTCATCGCCGCGCTCGCAGGAGCCGCCGCATCCTCCCTCGCAGCCGTCCCAGAACACCCCGGCACTCCGCCCGTCCGTCTCCTCGACTCCCCCGCCGCCGACGCCGCCCCCGCGTGGCGAGGGACGCGCCGCGGACCGGCAGATCCAGCAGCTCCTGGAGAAGGCCTGGCCTGCGGACTTGCCCGCCGCGCAGGAGCGCCAGCTGCGCAGGAAGGGCGCCCGGCTGTTGTACGCGGACGCCACCGGCGTGGGACGTGACCGGTTCCCCGACATCTTCGGCAAGCGTCCGGCACAGCAGGTGGCGTCGGCGTTCAGCCGCTTCCGTATTCAGGCCGCGATCGCCCGCAAGGACAAGCGTCCCGCGCGGGCAGAGCGGGCGGTGGTGCACCTGGTGTGGGCTGCAGCCGACCGAGGCGGCACGTACAGCGACGGACGCGTCAGCGACCTCTCATTCCACCGGCCGAAAGGACATGGCCCATGGACAGCGCTGCCCCCGGCCCGCTCATGACCGCCCAGCCTTCCTCCACTCTCCCCTCCCTCGCGCAGGCCCTGGTCGACGTGGTGCTGTGGCTGGCCGGTCACTGGCACCTGCTCGCGCTGCTGCTGGCGTTCACCGGCGTCGCAAGTGAGCTGCTGGTGCGCCATCTGGCCGCCAAGGCATCACAGGAACGCATGGCCCTCAAGGTCACCCCCAACCGGCACTTCGACCCATCCCACGAGGAAATCTTCCGCCGGGGTGTGGAGCTGACCCGAGCCAGTACAGCCCTTCCGTGGTGGGCCCCCCGCCGCGCAAAGAGCGTGCGGATCAGACTGCGCTCAGATGGCCACTCCCCCTTCGTCTACCGGCTCGAAGGACCGGCCGGGGCAGAGCGTCTGCTGACCACGACACCGTTCGGCCCGGGCGTACGCGTCACCAAGGCCGCCCCGATCAGCGACAAGGTACGGCCGCACGAGGTGCGCGCGGAGTTCATCCTGCGCGGCAACCCTCTGGCCTCCCTGCGGGAGGTTCCACTGCAGCCCGACCCCCTGCAGCCGCTGGTCGACGCCGTCGCTGACCTGCGCGCCGACCTGGGAGACGTCGCCGAAATCTGCATCGATCTACAGCGCGCCCCCAAATGGGTTCTGCGCGCACGGCGTTTCCAGGTGATGCAGGCCGCGCGCCGCAGAGAGCGACGGGAGGCGGGGCGGGCCACCCGGTGGATGAACCGCGACAGCGCCGGCCTGGACGATTCCCTCATCGGCCAGTTCCAACAGCTGATCACCCCTGGCCGACGAGGCCCAGAAGGGCCCGGGCGCCGAGGGATGGTCATGACGGCGCCCCCCGTCCGTGTGGACCGGGACAAGGCTTTGGGCAAGCTCGCCGAGGACTCTCACCTGGTGCGCGTACAGATCCTGGTGCGCTGCGCCTCCACCGTCCAAGGCCGCGCCCACGCCCGCCTGGCACGCATCCAGGCCGGACTCGATGTGTTCGGCGGCTCCGCCCGATTCGCGATGAAGGGCCTGCGCATCGGGCCCTGGCGGCTGGGCGCGGACCGCTGGCCCCACCGCACACGCTTCGAGCGGAGGTGGCGCACCGGGCAATGCCTGGCACCGGCAGCGAACTGGGTGCAACTGGAGGAGCTACTGGGGCTGCTCAAACCCCCCACCACGTGGTGCCGGATCCCGCTGCTCCCCATCGACCTGCCCACGTTCGAGCACGGGAACCCGGACCTGCTGCTGCAGGGCTGGTATCGCACACCCGACGGCCGCAGGCGACTGGTGGCGACCCATGCCGATCAGACGCTCTTCGAGATCGGCGTAGGCAAGGCAGGCGGTGGCAAGACCGAGCGGGCGGCGGCCCAGGCCGTGGGCTATGCGCACGCGGGCGGCGGGCTGTTGTTCATCGACCCCCACCACGACTCCTGGCGGCGCGTGGCTCCCTTCCTCGCCCACCCGCCGATCATGGACCGCATCGCACGAATCGACCTTCGGGCCAAGGGCCGCGGCCCCAACCCGCTGATCAGCACATGGAACCCGCTCGGCATGCACCACCACCGACAGGCCGCGCACGAGGTCGTCGAAGACGTCGTGGACGCCTTTGCCACCGCGTTCGGCTGGGACGACGCAAACGCCCCACGCGCGATCGCCATCTTCACCCAGGCGCTCACCGTCCTGACCGCTCTCAACGAGCTGGCCTGCCGGGCCGGGCGGGGCGAAGACCAGGCCACGCTCTTTCATATCCGGCCGCTCTTGAGTGACCCCGACTTCCGTGCCAGTGCTCTGGCCGTCACCGAACCAGTCCTGGGCCCCGACTCGCGGGCCTGGTGGCAGACCACCTTCCCCACGTTCCCGCCCGACGCCTTCAACGTTCTGCTCAACCCACTCACCCGACTGGCCGCCAACCCGGTCACCCGCGCCTTCCTCGGCCAGCCACGCGGTGTCTACAACATCCGCTGGGCCATGGATAATCGGTGGATCGTGTGGGTGAGCACGGCCGGCAACGGACCCACCGACCGGCTGCTGGTCGCCCTCCTCAACCGCGACCTGCTGCGCGCCGGACGCTCCCGCGTCGACCTGCCCGAACACCAACGGGTGCTCTTTCGCGGCTACTTCGACGAGCTCATCACCCTGGCCAGTTCCGGCGCCGACTCCATCGCGAGCATGTTCGAGGACTTCCGCAAGTTCAAGATCCAGCTGCATGCGCTGACCCAGCTCCTGGCCCGCCTGCCCATCTCGATCCGCCAGTCGCTGGTGCAAAACGCCTCCACACTGTCCACCACCCGAGGCTCCAGGGCCGCGGTCAGCCCCATCACCGAGGAGTGGGGAGAGCGGCCCAGCCCAGCCCAAGTCGCCAGCCTCGACCAGTACGACCACTACAGCTCGTTCACCATCGACGGCAGCCTCCTTGGGCCGGTGCTGATCCACGGCCCGCACCTGGACGAAGTGTTCGCCGAGAAGTACCTACCCGGCCGCGTCGGCGCCCTGGAACGCGCCGCCGACCACAACGCCCAGGCCCTCCCCCTCGATCAGCTCACCGCAACCGCCGCCGCCCAGCTGCAGCGTGTCCGCGCCTTCCTGCGAGACCACGCTCCGGCCGCCACCAGCGCCGCCACACTGTCCAAGACCAGGGACTACCAATGAGCCTCTCGCGCCCCACGGAAGATGCAGCCCATGGCTCCCCCCAGTGCCCTCGAGGCCCTCCTTCATCAACTGTTCTCTACGCCCCCGCCCAGCACCGCCTGGCCACCTCAGCCCTGCAGTACGGCCACACGCGGCTCGCGAGCCCTTTCACAGCCGCTGAGCCGGCTGTACGGCGATCGACTGGTCGACTGGTCGACCCGGGGCGCTGTCCAACTCCCACCGCAGCCGGGCCTGGCAACTTCCCCTACCGGCGCACCTGTCACCCGCGACGGCCAGGTGCCCGACCCCCGCCCTCCGCGATCGCCTGTCTATCGGCTGCCTCGCTCAAGCGAGAAACCATCAAGCGTCACGGGCAAGCAGTGACGGCGCCTTCGCTTTGCTCGGGCACCGCCGGCTCTCCTGGCAAGGGCGACTCCTGACGGGCAGTGAGCCCGCGACTCGATGATCACCAGTGGATAGGCTGTGCTCATGTCACGTGTACGCCTCACCGTCATCACGGCCCTTGCCGGGATCGCCGCGCTCACCGCCTGTTCCTCCAGCAGCGACGGGCCGAACTCCGGCTCCAGCAACGGGGACGGCGACAAGCCGGTCTCTGCTCCTGCCGCGAAACCGATCACGAAGGCGCTCACCCGGGCCGACCTGACCCAGGCTCTGCTCGGTGACGGGGAGACGCTTCCCGGCTGGTCCCTGCACGGCGACAAGGACGTGACCGACGGGCAGTACTGCAACAGCTCGGACAATGACTCCACGCCAGCGGGGTGGCTCCGCGGTGCAGACTCCTCGTACGAATACAACGGCTCCACGAACAACATGGCCTTCGTGCACATCTGCCTCTTCGGTTCGATCAAGAGCGCAACAAAGGCTTACACGGAGTGGAAGGGCACCGAGACCAGCAAGCAACAGACACCCAAGCCCCCGGTAGGCAGCGAAAGCACACTCGTCACCAACCCGGGCGCCAGCGAGGACACCGTCTACGGATTCACTCGCTCGGGCAGGGCCAACATCAGGGTGAAAATCGAGGGCGGCACCGGAGATGACCCCTCGGACGCACAGGCCACGCTCACCGCGACACTGAAGCGCCTGCAGCAGCTGCAGGCCGGCAAGAGCGCCACTGCGACCGCCCCTGATGAGCTGGCGGCCGCCAAGCCGTAGCAGCGGCGCCGGCGCCGCCCTGTCGCCCAGCTTCTGGCCGAGGGGGTCCTGTTGGGAATGACGACTATGCCCGGCCGTCCGCCCCTAGCCGGCCACCCATAGGCGTCCCGTCGTGAGGTCCTGGCCACGGCCGGCGCCCAGATCGCGTCCGGACACCGGCTGCACCCAGAAAAACTCGGTCGCCGTCACCGAGCGGAACACCCCCGCGTCGGCGGGGAGGACGCATCAGGCTGGAGCATGTTCGCCGCCACTGTCGGAACACCCCCGCGAGCGTGGGGGTGTTCCGACGACGACGGTCCCCGCCGCTGCGCTGACGGCGTCCTCCCCACCAGCGTGGGGGTGTTCCGGCCCGCAAGGTCCTAGTGGATACCTGGGAGCGAACTGACACGCGCACCACGAGCCGGCAGGGTCAAACGGCGTCCGCACCGGCGCTCTCACTCGAGATATCAGTCGGCCGATCAAGAACATGGTCCTGATCAGCGCACGGCACGGCCGCGGCGGCCGACAGAGTTATCCCCGGCCGCTGGGAAGGCGACCTGCTCATCAAGTCCGCCATCGGCACGTGTTCGAATGCTCCACTCGCTTCCTGATGCTCGTCCACCCTGCAGACCGACCTGTTGCCGCAGTTGTCGACTTCCGAGAACCTGGCTGTCTGGCACCTCATCCAGCCCGGGCGGCGAACGCCGCAGCACGGGCACTCTTGACGCAGGCGAAGGCTGGAGTGCCCCTCACACCGCCTGAGGCCGACGCCAGACACGCTAAGGCGCCGGCGTGCGGCCACAACTGCACGGTCCCTGACGGGCCGGGGCGCTCCGATGCCGTTCACGAGCGTGACCTTCGCTGCCGCAAGGTCGATACTGCCGACAGCAGTGAACCCGACCAAGCCGCACCCGACCAGCCACCATGGTCCAGGCAGTCGGCGGCGTTCTCGAGTTCAAGATCAGTCGCTCTTTGTGATCCAGTTCCTTGCAAGTAGACGGTCTTGAGGCGGCCGACATCGACGACGAAGCCCGCCTCCGTGATGTTGCCCGCCGTCTGCGGGAGATAGCAAGACAGGGATTCGCGGGTCGAGAAACCCTGTGCCGCGGGGGCTCCGAGCGGGATGATGGCCGTATGACGGGTCGGGCAAAGGTGTTCATGTGCGCGGGAATCGGGCTCTGTGTTGCGGGAGCCGTCGGGCTGATCGTGAGTGCGGTGCTGGACGTCGGGGCAGTCGATCAGTGGGCGAGCGTGGCCGGGAGCGTCGCGGGGCTGCTCGGACTCGCGCTCACCCTGTACGCACTCCGCGGACAGCCGACAGCCCCCGACACGTCGGTCACGGCAGAGGGCAAGCGCTCGATCGCTGCGGGCGGGAGCATCGGCTCCGCGGCGACGGGCGACGGCGCGTCCGCGGGCCCCCCGCCGTCGATTCCCGCCTCGCCCTCACCTCCCGGAGCCCCGGTCATAGCCTCAGGCGATCGTTCCGTCGCGGCGGGCGGTGGCATAGGGAACGTGTCGACGGGGGACTCGTGAGCGGGGCGGATGAGGCGCCGGGGGGACGTCCGGCAACGGCCTCCGGGCATCGATCGGTGGCGGCCGGTAAGAGCATCGGCCAGGTGTTCACCGGCGACAACGTCACCCAGATCGGGCGCCTCACGCGCATCGATAGCTTCACGGCGCGGCCAGTGAAGCCGTTCGACTTGGGGCCGCGTGAGCGCAGGGTGTGTCATCTCCCCGGGATCACGGACGACTTCGTCGGGCGGTCAAAGGAACTGGAGCGGTTGGACGAGGCGTTCGACGAAACTGGTCGCCGTGTTGTGTATGCCGTCCATGGGCTGGGCGGAATCGGGAAGTCGACGTTGGCTGTGCGCTGGGCCTGCCTCAGGGGTGCGGACTTCAACCCGATCTGGTTGATCACAGCCGACTCGCCCGGGGGGCTGAACACGGGCCTCTCCGGCCTCGGCGGTGCCCTTCAGCCCGCCCGGGTTGACGAAGGCGGGGAGGAGGCGTTGCGGGAAGGCGCGGTCAACTGGCTCTCTGCCAACGACGGCTGGCTCCTGATCCTGGACAACGTTTCGCAACCCGATGACATCAAGTGGCTGCTGGCCCGGGTGCCGCACGGCCGATTCCTGATCACGACCCGGCTGGGAGCGACGACTTGGCGTGGCGCCACCAAGTCGTTGCGGCTCAGTGAGCTCGAACGTGGCGAGGCAGTGGAACTGTTCACGCGTATCCATGACGAGCCAGATGACGAACGGGACGAGGAGCTGGACGACGGGATCGGTGAGCTGTGCGGCGAACTGGGCTGCCTGCCTCTCGCCGTCGACCAGGCAGCCGCGTACTGCCGCGAGGCTGGGGTCTCTCCACTCGTGTACTCGGAACTCCTCGCTCGCTATCCGGCGAAGATGCACGCGGCCACGGCGGAGATCGGTGATGAACAGCGAACGATGGCCCGAGTGTGGCAGGTGACGCTGGACCATCTCGCCGATACGCCGACGGCGGAGGCCATCCTGCGCATCATCGCCTGGTGGGCGCCGAACGGAATCCCACGGGCGTACCTGGGCGAGTCCAGGTTCTCTCTGCCGCTGGCGGAAGGGATCCGGCGCCTCGCGGCCTACAGCATGATCTCGCTGCGGCGGGACACGATCTCGGTCCATCGGCTCGTCCAGGCAGTGGCCCGAGCGAAGGCTCCAAAGGAGGACACCACCTATCGCGACCTGGCTGAGAAGCTGCTGGATGCAGCGCGTCCCAAAGGCGGATTCTGGGGCGAAACAGAGCGAGTGTGGGCGACCCACGTGGAGACACTGGGGAACCATACGGCCCCGGAGTCCGAATCCCTGCAATTGGCGCGACTTCTCATCCATGCCGCAGTGCATCTCGCGAGGTCCGATCCGACACGCAGCGAGGCGCTGTACGAGCGGGGCATCTCGGCCACGGAGCGCATCACGGGTGTGGACAGTGAGGAGAGCGTCGGTGCCCGCGGGATGATGGTCGTGCTGTGGTCGGCCCAGGGCGATTGGGCGAGGTCTTGTCGGCTGCTTGAGAAGCGGCTGGCTGCGGACGTACGCCTGTGGGGGGATGACCATCCGGCGACGCTCAGCACGCTCCTTCAGCTCATCGATGTACAGGCGCTGGCGGACCCGGCAAAGGCGGAGGCGCTGACCCTGACGACGCTCGAGCGTGCCACGAGGGTCTTCGGCCGAAGTCATCCGCATACCTTTCGTCTCCGTATGCGGATGAGTCGACTCACCTCCGAGGATCCCGATGTCGGCACCATCGAGTCCCGTCTTCGCGAAGCGGCAAGCCTGTTGGACGAGGGTGACCTGGAGTTCCTGGGGCTGGAAAACCAGTTGCTCGGGGCGCTGATGAAGGCCGGTGACTTCGGCCACGCTGTCGTAGTGGCGGAGGGGCTCGTACGTCGACTCCAGGCTGATGTGGGGAACACGGACAAGGTAACTGTCGCGCTCCGTATGGATCACGCCATCCTCCTGGCACGGACCGGCGAGGTGGCGCGGGCCCGCGAGCTGCTGCCCGCAATCGAGGCTGACAGCCTTCAGGCCATGGGCGACAGCCCCGGGAGGCGGCATGCTCTCGCTGAGCTCGCGGGCCTGCTCGACCAAAGCGATGGGTAGTCGTGCGATCGCTGTCGGCGAGTTGGGGGAGTCTCGTTCACCGTCTGCGCGTCTGCTGCACCGCCCCTAAAGCCAATGTTGTTGCTTCAGCTTGCGGGCGTAGGCTGCTCGGCTGTACTCGTCGGGGGTGGTGCGGATGCCTGCATGCGTCCACCGGGCTTGGTGGGCCGGGTGGTGGCGGCCTGCGGCGGGGCGACGAGGCACATGCGGACCTCCTGAAAGTGCAGGCGCGTCTCGGTGTGTGCGAGGGCTCGGACGAGAAGAGACCACCGAGCGACTGGACCGAGGAGCGGGCGCGAAGTGCCCTGCCTTTCGAACGCTCAGATAAGCCGCTGCATGCACTCACCTGGTTGGATGTAATTCATGTCAACAAGGCCGATGCGGGCAGTGGCTCAGCGGTGCCGTTTACATCGACTAACCGGATCCCTGCGGAATCGTGCCCCTGCCGCTGGCGGCAGGGGCATCGTGCTGTCTCAGGAGACACACGGATCGTGGAGAACACCACCTGCGCCGGGGACCTCCCCGCCTCGCACTTCCCCTGCATCCGAGTCGGCCGGTCCTCCACACCGAGACCGAGGCCCCCCGGACACTGCGCGGCTTCCTCATTCCGTCGGCGCTTGACGGGTGTCTTCGTCATCTGGATCTCCTCGATACTTCCAGCAGAGGATCCAGTAGCGGAAGTTGGGCCACCCAAACCTCGGCGAACGAGGGTCACCGTCCCGCATCCAGTAGAGGAGCCGGGCCCCGGTAACGAACAACACCCAGAAGAATGCAGAGCCCATTGACCAATAGCAGGCGTCGGCCTCCAAACGTGCTGGTCCACGCTCCTCATGGGCCAGCCAGTTCAATGCCATCCCCTCAGCGACGGCCAACGCCCCGAAGGCCACAAAGGCGGAGAGCGCGTAACAGTGGACGAGAGCCCTCGCCCTCCGCCCGGCTTGGAGCACGCGCAGAGCGCGACGTGCGTCGTCGAACTCTTGCCGTGTAGGTCGCGCCCCGTTGATGGATAGCGCCGCTCTGGCGTTCGTTATCTGCTCCCCCCGCAGATATGCGGCGCGGATACGTTCCTTGTTGGCGCTCAGCTCTACTGATGCAACGAGCATGATGACCGGGGCTACGGCAGCGACCGTTGTCGCGAAGCTCTCTGACATCGCCTTCACGCGGCCATGTTTCCCTCGACCCGCGTTCGGGAGCAACAGTGCTCTCCCCTGAGAGGGCTCTGCCCATTCCCGCCCCCGCCGGTACCCCGCCCCGCTACGCCTGGGGGAACCATGCACCGTGCCACCGTCGCCCTGCTCGCCACCTGCCTGCTGCTCGCCGGGGCCGCGGTCGGCTGCTCGAAGTCCTACGACGAGACCGCTAGGGACTGCGTCACCGCGCTCACTGAACGGACGGAAGGCGAGCCCGCAGACACGCCGACCGTCAACGAGGCCAACGAGCGGAACGACACGCTCTACAACACGCTGGCAGACATGGTCCGTATGGGGCATGCGGATCTGGCCAAGGATGCGGCTGACGCCCTGGAGGAGAAGCCCCGGAGCGGCGGAGAGAGCAAGCAACACGACGCGGTCTGGCAAGGACGATGCGGCACCCTCACGCGACGCGGGTGCCGCCGAGCAGTCTGATCACGACTTGGCGGACCAGTAGTCGGCGAGCATTTCGCCCGGCTACGCTGGTTCCCTCACGGTGCCGCGCGGACCCATCGTCTGAAAGTACGGCGACAGATCGTAAATGCTAGATCCGACTACTGCGTCCAGATCGGTCACGCGCAGCCGCAGTCCATCGATCGCCTGCAGCCGGGGATAGCTCTGAGCAAGCTGGTTGGGGCGCCTGTGGTTGCGGTGCACAAAGGTGTTTGTGGCTGGCCACAGGGGCTTCCCGCGTGGGCTACGCGCGTGGTACTCGACGTCCTCTGGTGAGGCCTGGTGGAAGTGCCACACCACCACCAAGTGGGAAAACTCCTCCAAGCCTTGCACAGAGTCGAGGGGGAACTTGGCCTCGTCGAGCTGAATCACAGACTCGACGCCGCCCCAGTAGTCGTCGGCCACCTTGGTTCGACCCTCGACAACTTCCCCGATGGGCTCGATCTCCAACGCCATGCTCCTGCCCTCCCGCAATGCCTCAACCCATCTTGGTCAATCTACGTTGGTCAGGTAGGCAGTCGCACGGGCATGGAGGACTCTAACGGCGGGAATCGGGCGGCTGTGCTGGGGCTGTTGCCGCCGCCGAACACCGGGGGGGGGAAGAGTCCAGCGCGGAACAGCTCAGCGGAGAAGGCGGCAACGCCGAGGTCGTGGCTGCCGAGGCGATGGCGACTCGGCCCTAGAGATCCGGCCCCATACAGCCGCCACGGCGTCGGCACCCGAGACTCACTCGACCAGGTCCGCATGACGGCGGCCCCGCCCGCGCCGTCATCGCTCAGGTCCGGGATTCGCCGTCTGGAGATTGACGTCTTTCCTCCAACGGACCCTCAAGGCAGGATCGCCGACATGAAGCTTCTTGTACTAGGCGGAACTTGGTTCCTGGGGCGGGCGATCGCACAAGCCGCACTGGATCGCGGGTGGGAGGTGACGCTCTTCAACCGCGGCCGTTCTGGGGCCGCACCGGAGGGAGCCCGAACGGTCCACGGGGATCGGACCGAGTCCACGGATTTGGCGCGACTGGCCGGAGAAGGGCCGTGGGACGCCGTGGTGGACACGTCTAGCTCCGACTTCCCGCCCCGCACCGTGCTGCTCGCTGCCTCCGCGCTAGGCGATGCGGCTCAGCGCTGGGTGCACGTCTCCACCGTGTCCGTATATCGAGGCTGGCCACATCAGGCCCTCACGGACGCCTCTCCGCTGCTGGACTGCCCGGTCAACGCTGACGAGTCCTACGGCTACAACGGGGTCGACGGGAGCCCGACCGTCTACGGGTTCCAGAAGGCTGGCGGCGAGAGGGCCGTGGCCGAGGTGTTCGGCGACGCCGCGGTGTTCCTCCGGCCCGGCGTCATCCTGGGGCCCGGTGAGTACGTCGGTCGCCTCCCCTGGTGGCTGACCCGGGCCAAGCGTGGCGGGCGCATCCTGGCGCCCGCGCCGAGCAACCAACGTATTCAGCCCGTCGATGTCCGCGATGTCGCGGCATTCGCGCTCACGCAAGCCGCCAGCACGACGAGCGGCGGTTACAACGTCACTCACCCGGAGGGCATCAGCTTCGCTGATTTCCTCGGCGCGTGCTTGGCCGTCACCGGCGGGTCCGGCAAGCCGGAGTGGGTGGAGCCGGGCGTCCTGGCCGGCCATGGCGTGGCCCAGTGGACAGAGATCCCCCTGTGGCGCACGCACGCGGGCGTGTGGGCGGTGGACTCCAGCCGGGCAGTAGCCGCGGGCCTCCGGTGCCGGCCGATCGTAGATTCGATCCGCGACACCTGGGCGTGGCTGGCCGCCGACGGGCGCCCCGTGGACCACCCCAGGTGGGCAGACCACGGGATCGCTCCGGAGAAGGAGGCGAAGATCCTCGCCACTCTGGCCTGACTCAGGCTTCCACTTGGAGCAGGGCGGAGCGGGTGGCGAGCTGATGCGTGTGCGCGCCGCGGGTGAAATCCTCGACACGGTCGCGCAGTTCGCGCGGCAGCGGCGAGGCGCGGTAGCCCGGCTGTGCGAGGAACTGCTGGATCTGCGCCGTGCGTACGAGGACCCCGGTCACCCTCTGCTCGCCGGGGATGTCCCACAGCGGGGCGAGTGCTGCGGCAGCTCCCTCCATGTCATTCATCAGCAGCCGGGCCATAGCGAGATCAGCAGCTGCACCACCAAGGACGTGCGCCGAACGGCTGGCCTCCGGCCTCTGGCTGATGAGGTCCAGAGCCCGGCGCGCGGACTGCTCTGCCTCGGCCCCGTCGTGGATCAGAAGCGCTGTGGAGCTGGTGGACATGGCCAGACGCTCCGGCGTGAACCCGAACTCGCCCCCGACGCCGTCGTGCAGGTCGTCGCAAGCGCCGCTCTGCGTCTCCAGGGAGCGCCGGAAGGCCTGGCGGGCGGAGTCCGTATCTCCCAGGTAGCCATGCGCGCGGGCCTCAATGGCCAGCAGCCGGCGCAGGGCCACATCGCCCAATCCGCCATACGCCTGGGCACGCCGTGCCTTGCTGACGGCCTCGCCCGGCATGCCCGTGTAGTAGGCGAGGTAAGCCAGGATACCGTCCGCATACGCACGCAACGGCTCACAGCGGGCGCTCTCGCCATACAGATCAGCAGCGCGGGCCAAGCGGCGCGCGTTGTCGAACGACCCGAGATTGAAAGCTGACGCGGCGAGCAGGGCCATGGTCTGGCCAGTCAGCACGAGAAGGCGCTGCTGCTGGGTGGGAATCTGCGTGCGATCGCGGTGCTCCTGAAGCTCCTCCTGCAGCGCCCGGCCGAGCCGGAACACCTTCAAGGGAGGGGTCGCCGCATAGGCGTGTGCGAGCGACGCCACATCGTCGGCGAGTTGGTCGAGGCTGGTGTCGGAGACAGACGCCGCGGCTGTTGCGCTGGCGTCGTCCTGAGCATCGCGTGCGGTCATTTTGATTTCGTTCTCCAGGTTGAGCGCGGGTGCCTGGGGATCCTCAGCGGGAGGAGGCGCGAACAGAACCACCACGTCACAGCCGCCAAACATGGCCTGCAATACGCGACGAGTGTCCGCGGACAGCGACTCGGCCCTGACCTTCCCTGCCTTCCAGCGGAAGACCGTCCGCGGGGAGCACGTCGGGTTACTGAGGCCCTTACCGATGACCTCGTCGGCCGTTCTGTCGAACAGCTCCACAAACTCGGGTACGGCCAAGTTGCGCTGCTCGCACACGGCCTTGAGCAGAGTCTCGGGTGGTTCCGTCACATCGCCCCCAGATATCGCGCCTTGGCCTGTCGGCGGCCGACCTACGGATGGATCCCTTACACGAAAGGGGATACCGCCCTCACCACCCAGTGCAACACATCTGCGGCAGACGGCGGTTGGGTGGCACTCAGGCGTCAGCCCACCGCCTCAACGGCGGCGAAACGGCAGCTCGCTGACATGGCGATGGCACCGCATAGGGGTCCACGCTGATCAGCACCCTCGCTGAGAGTGTCCCAACGCACACAGGGCTCGACGCTATGCCGCCGGATCATCCCCAGAGGACGTGATGACGACGACAGCCGTACGTACGTCTCGCCCGGTCCCGGATCGAGACGAAGTCCTCCCGACCCGTCCGCCAGCTACGCACCTTCAGCGTGGTGGACCTGAACGACTCCACGCCGGAGGGGCAGATGTGAAAATGACCGCCGCACAACCCAATGCGATCGCCGCACCCGACCAATACACCGCTCAGCTGCCGTGCACGCCCGATTCAGTGAGCCGCGGCCGTGCCCTCGTCTCCACCGTTCTGGCGAAATGGGGCATGCGGGAAGAGCTGACCGGCGCCGGTGGGGTCATCGTGTCGGAACTATTGACGAACGTGGTCAACCACACTTCGACGGACCTAACTACGGTCGCCATTCATCGTGGCCGCAGCCGGGTGCGCATCGAAGTCGCCGATGCCTCACCCGCCGCCCCGTGCATCAGGGGTGCCGGCGGCAGCGCCGAGTGTGGCCGGGGCCTCCTACTGATCGACGGGTTGAGCTCGCACTGGGGCTATGTCAAGTACCCATGGGGCAAGGTCATTTGGGCCGAGCTGTGTTCGTGTGAAAAGAGCCAGCGGTGAACGCCATCGTGAGCACGCCGAAGGCCACCCAGCGCGACGGGCAGTGGTCCCCGCCTCTCCGCATCGACCAGTTGCGGCTAGTTCGGGACCGGCTCGCCGCCTGGACACCCCTCGACCTGGAAGTGATCTTCGACGACCTCGACATGGCAATTGGTAGCCAGCCACCACCCGCGGCCACTATCGCCCCGCTGGTAGAGCGGCTGCGCGGCCACCTGAAGAGGCTCTGTGACATCGCTGCCGCTGACCCGAAGTTGAGCCAGCTCATCGGACGAGGGCACCTCGTCTGGGATGACCATCTGCCGGCCGACCCCCAGGAGGCTGTCGGCCTCGCCCGGCGCTTGGCCTTCATGGTCGAAAGGTTGATCGAGGCCTGCGGCATCAAGGGAGCCGACGATGCGTGACCACTGGATCGGCCAGCATCCACCCGTGAGGGTCGTCGTGATACAGGCCCCGCGAGATGCGTACGACTTCGAGTACTACGAGCAGCGGCTCGCGGACACGTGGCTCCTCGATAAGAGCCTGGCCGTGCGCACGCTGCGCATGCCTTTCCTTGCGGTACCGGTCGGCGGCACGCGTCGCGGCGGGTACTACCCGGTGGCCTGCTTCTGTATCGCGCTCCGAGTTCGTGACGTCCTCCTGGGCCGGAACGGATTCCCTCATCCGCGCGTGAACTGGTCGACCGAACCGGATTCCCATGACGTTCTCGTCGAGTGGGGAGACAGGCCCCCCTTGCTCTGTGATGACGACGTACGCGGGCGGTTCTACGGCTACAGCCAGGCCGCCATCGCTCGTGACAAGGCCCGCCGCGCAGACGCGGCGCCCGCCCCCCAAACGCCCTGCTCGGTGCACCCATTCCGCTCCCCCGCGGGCCAGTAAGGCACCGAGCAGGGCCCCAGCCTCCACACGTCGGAAAGGAAGCGCGACGCGCATGTGTCTGCACAAGCCCCCTTGCCCCACCGCTGAACGGGCGGATCGTGATGCCGCCAAGCCCATGGCGCGTGACGACGTCATGGGCTGGACGTTGCTGTGCAACGGTGTCATTCACTTCCATGACACGGGGGAACTGCTCCCCGATGGCAGCATCGTCGCCCCAAACCGCCCCGTTGTCGCGGTGGGAGCTGCCACGTGACCACGGTGCCGAGAAACCATCTGGTCCCCTACATCACCGCTCGCGAGGGGGAAGAAGCCGACTCCTTCCTCTCCCTGCGTGCCGCCTTTTATGCCGGTGGCTCTCCCCGCCTGGGCTACTGGGACGAGACGAAGGACGACCGCGACGTGCGCGGCGTCCTCTGGGCTCGGGTCTCTCAGTCGATCGGAGACGACCGGCTGCCGACAGGCCAGCCGAAGTGGCGGATGGTCCATCCCGCGCGGCAGCGCGAGACCATGCTCAAGCTGAAGTGTCAGGTGTGTGTCCAGGCCGCCCGGACCTCCGAGGGAATCCTGTTTCTGGAGAGCAAAAGGGACGGCGTGCCCACATCGAGCACTACCGTACGCACCGCTCAGCCCCCGGTCTGCCTGCGTCACGCACGTGTGGCCGCGAAGCGCTGCCCCTATCTCGCAGAGCACGGGCACGTAGCCCTACTGGCGCAGAGCGCACCGCTGTACGGGGTCATCGGAACGCCGCACATGTATGGCGTGAACGGCGTGGAAGTCCTGGCGGGCGACGACGCCCCCGTTCCGTACGGAGACCCGGCCCTGCGGTGGTTCCTCGCCTCTCAGCTTGTGCGCACGCTGCGGTCGTTCGCCGTGGTGGACCTGGACGACCTCGCACCGGCCGTCGTGCGGAGTCACACGCCGGACCGCCGGGAGGCTCCGACGCAGAGCTCTGCCCCTGCCCCTCCCTCGCCCCGACGACTGTCCGCGCCCTGGAGGAAAGATGCGCACGGCACCCACCTATCGCAGCGTTGAAGACGCGTACCTGGCCTTGCTGCGCCTGGCCTCGCACAAGGCAGAGCACCACATCGCTGCCCACGTCAACCACGCCAAGGAAGTCATCTGCGTCGGCTTTCAACTCCCCGCCCCCCGCCTCCAACTTCCCTACCTGTCTGCGTGCAAGGCCAACCCGGCCTTCCAGTGGGCCGAAGCACTCTGGAATCTGGCCGGGCGCCGCGGCCGGGAAATGATCAGCGACTACGCGCCCTCCATGCGCTCCAGCATCCCCGCCGACTCGCACGTTGGGCGCGGTGTGCAGCCAACCCTCAGCGAAGCGGGCAGGCGGCTCAGCCTGAAACCCGCTGGCTCCGAGCGCCGCCCCGCGATCTGCCGCGCACCGCGCACAAGCCCTCGCCCCGCCTCACCAAGGCCCTTAATCGTGGCATCGGAAAGGTCAGGAGGAGCAAGCCCGTTCCAGCCCCACCTGGTCCCCCCAGCGGAGATGACCAACCCACGACTGGGTCCTCCTTCCGGGCCGCAGGATTTCCGCGACCCTGCGCGGTTGCCCGAGACCATGCCCTCGGTGAAGGAGACGGTGCCGTTGCCTCGGCGCCCCGGCCGTGCTCTGTGGGGGAGCTGCGGCCGGCCCTCTCAACGCCCACCAGCCGCAACCGACGGGTGGGTGCACCACCCGGCACCCGGGCCTGGGACAAGGGCCGGTGCCGGACGAAGCGTATGGGGAGGAGCCCCTTTTCCTCCCGCCGGGCTCCTCCCCATACGAACCGGCCACCGAAAGCAGGGAGAACAGCGGTGGAGATACCCGAGACCACTTTTCAGCCGGAGCTCGACGACCACTTGGCCCAGCGGCGCGTAGCCGTCTCTCACCCACGCCGGTCTGGCTCGCGCGCCGACGGCAGACACCCCGCGCTTACACGACCGCACAGACACCACATAAAGGAACCCCAGTGTCCGACGCGACGACCGCACGCTCCTGCGAGGCCACGCTCCTGCGCCACCAGACCATCGACCAGTTGCGGAACGAGGGCTGGATCACCACGGCCGGGGTCGGGGCGGTCATGAAGAAGGTGCCCCGCGACCGCTTCACCCCGCCCGGCACTCCGCTGGAGGAGGCCTACGCCCCCTATGACGCTGTGATCACCAAGACCGACGAGCACGGGGTCCAGATCAGCAGCGTCTCCGCGCCGCAGATCCAGGCCATTCAGCTGGAGCAGGCCGAGATCAAGCCGGGCATACGAGTGCTGGAGATCGGCTCGGGCGGCCTCAACGCCGCCTACCTGGCCGAAATGGTTGGGCCCCACGGCCAGGTGACCACGGTCGACATCGACACGGAAGTCACCGAGCGCGCCGCACGTCTCCTCGCCGAATCCGACTACGGCCAGGTGCGCGTGGTCACCGCGGACGCCGCCGAGCCGATCCCGGACCTCGGTGAGGTGGACGTCATCCTGGTCACCGCAGGGGCCTGGGACATGCCGCCTGCCTGGAGTAGTCAACTCAAGCCCGGCGGGCGTCTCGTCGTACCCCTGCGGATGCGCGGCCTGACCCGCTCCGTCGCCTTCACCCGCGTCGATCACCACCTGGAGTCGCAGTCCGCGAAGGCCTGCGGCTTCGTCCCCATGCAGGGCGCGACCGGGCACAACGAACAGCTCCTGCTGGTCAACGGGACTCCCGAAATCGCTTTGCGCTTCGACGACGGGCCGCCCGCCGAACCCAGCAAGCTCGACAACACCGTCACGACGCCACGCCACGAGCTGTGGACCAGCGTCACCATCGGCGTGCGGGAACTGCTCGACACCCTTCAGATGCACCTGGCCATCAGCTTGCCAGGCTTTTGCACCATGTCCGTCGACGAGGACATGGACACCGGCCTGGTCGCCCCCGTGAACAAGCGCTACGCCCTCGCCGCCGTCGAAGACGACACCTTCGCCTACCTCGTCACCCGCCGCACCGAGGACGACAAGCACGTCGAGTACGGCGTGCACGCCCTGGGCCCGAACGCCGAGCAGCTCGCCGCCAAGATCGCCGACCTCCTGGGCGACTGGGAAGCTCACCGGCGCGGCGGCCCCACCCCGAGCATCCGGGTCTACCCGGCCGGCACCCCCGATGACCAGATCCCGGCAGACCGGGTCATCGACAAGGTGCACAGCCGGATCGCCCTCTCCTGGCCGCCAACCTGACCTCCGCTCACCTCTCCCACACCGCTGCGGTACTTGCGTGTCTGGCTGCCACCCCCAGCGGCAGCCAGACACGGAGGCCCCGCGTCTCCCCGCCCGCACAACGCAGGCGGACGAACGACAAGGAGACAAGACATGTCCAGTTCGACCATCGAAACGCGGCCCGAGCCGCCCGCAGGGGCCGACGTTCTGCCTGACGCGGAGTGGGACCTGGGCTTCACCTTCACGCGATCCCCCCTCCCCATCCCCGCCGCCTGCGACACCAGCGACGGGTGCGCGAAGACCTGCGACTCCTCCTGCTCGTCGAGCTGACCTGACGGCGCGCAGGTGGGAGCCAGTCGTACGGCTCCCACCTGCGCTTTACGGATTTGAGGGGATCACCGGATGACGAGCAAACCATCGTTCCGGCGGCGTGGCAGCGTGCTGCTCCTGCGGGCCGCCGTCGTGCCACTGGGTGACAGGCCAGACCACTGGCCTGCTGTCGACGATCTGGACTCCTGCCATCAGTGGCTGGGCGAGGTTTGGAGCAAGGCCGCCTTCGTCAACAGCCTGCGGGTAGCCTCCCCTCTGCTCGTCGAATCCGTGGAGAAGATCCTGCGCGACCACCAGGCACCACCTAAACGGATGCGCAAGGCCGTCTGCTCGGTCGCTCACTACCTGCTGAGGGCTACCGGTCGGGCAACCCCATTTGGCCTGTTCGCGGGCGTGGCCACCGCGGCGCCGGGCACAGCACAGGCGGAGTTCGGCACAGCGCACCGGGCGGTGGCGCGGATCGACACCGTGTGGCTCGACCACGTGCGTCGGGATCTGCAGCGCCGTCCCGACGTGCTGCTGCTCCTCGACGTACGACTCAACGATCTCGTAGTGCGCCGGGGTGCCACAGTCGAAACGCCACTGTCCGACGGGCGGCTGGCGACCGCGCGCATCACGCGGCCACTGGCCGTCCTGCTGGACGCTGCCGCTGACACCATCCCCGTCCGCGGGCTCGTGAACAACCTCATCAAAGCGGGAGGCACCACCGACAGGGCACTGCACCTGATCGGTGCGGCGCTCGAAGGCGGCATCCTGACGAGCAACCTGATGGCACCGATGACGGAGACCGAACCCGCCGAGCACATCATCAGGACTCTCCTTCCACACAGCGCCATCCTCAGCCAGAGCGCTCTCGATGTTGTGGACGGCTTGATCGAGGTACGGCATATCCTCGACGCCCACGATGAGTCGGCATCGATGGAGACCGCCAAGACGTTGCGTGTCACCGCCGAGGACCGGATGCAGGCAATCACCGATGCCGGCCGCGCTCGGATCGGCCTTGACCTACATCTCGATGCAACACTGCGCATACCGCCCCGAGTTCTCGACGATGCTGAGCACGCCGCGCACGCATTGCTGAGGCTCACCCGCGTGCAAGGAGAGAAGCCTGCTTGGGCGGCATACCAGACGATCTTCTGGGAACGGTACGGAGCTGGCTGCCTGGTCCCTGTACGCGAAGCCACCGATCTCGCATCGGGCGTAGGCCTGCCCGCCGACTATCCGCACTCCCTGTGGGCCGAGCCGCCCCCCAAGGTGCTGCCTCGCGACGAAATACTGATGGCCAAGGCATGGCAGGCGATCGTGACCGGAGCCCGCGAGATCCGCCTCACCGAGAACGACCTCGACAAGCTGAGCAGCGACCAGACACCGAGCACCGCGGTCGCCCCTCACGTAGAGCTAGCCATCCGCGTCCGCGCTGCCAGTTCACAAGCCCTGGACCAGGGCGACTTCACGCTCGATGTGCGACCTGCTTGGACCATCGGCAACTTCACCGGCCGGTTCGCGGAAATGCTTGGGCAGGGCCTGCCGGACCTTTACCGAACGCTGCCCACGATGGTGAAGGACGCGCTGCCAGCCCAACTGTCGTTCACTCCGATCTACCCACACGGTGAGAACGTGGCGCGGATACCCGCCCTGCTGCCGCACGTGATCTCCATCGGCGAGCACAGGACCCAAGGAGGCGAGGTCATCGACGTCGATGACCTCGCCGTCTTCTCCACCGGCAGGAACCTGCACCTGGTCAGCATCTCCCGGCGACGCGTCATCGAGCCCACGGTGCTGCATCCTCTGGCGCTGGAAAAGCAGGCGCCACCGCTGGCCCGATTCCTAGCCCTGCTCGGACGCGGATTCGCCACTCACTGGACCGAGTTCGATTGGGGGCCACTCTCCGCCCCCATGCCCTTCCTGCCACAGGTGAGCTACCGCAACGCCGTCCTGAGCCCCGCGCGCTGGCATCTGGCCGCAACGGAACTTCCCAAAGGCGCATGCGACCTGACCTGGCACCAGGCCCTGACCGCCTGGGCCACCACATGGCACTGCCCGGACCTGATCGAACTGCGGGACGACGACCGCACACTCCGTCTGGACCTCAACGAGCCGCTGCACGCCCGACTGCTGTACCGGCACCTGCAGCGCAAAGGCCACGCCGTCTTGACCGAGACACCAGCAGATGACGAACTCGGATGGATCGGGCACGCTCACGAGATCACCCTGCCGCTCACGTCATCCCTACCGCCGATGCCGCACCCAGACCTATCCCGCGCGCCCCTCGTGACCAACCGGTCACTCGCACACCCGGGCGACGGACGGCAGCGGTGGCTTCAGGCGAAGGTGTTCACCCACCCCACAGTGATGAACGAAGTTCTCACCGAGCAACTACCCGCTCTGCTGGCGGAACTTGGTGATCCAACCGTCTGGTTCACACGGTATCGCTCATTGCAGGAAGAAGATCACCTGCGTATCCGTATCGCGGCCGCCGGGGCCGAGGCACTCACCCGGACCATGCAGGCGCTCTCCTCCTGGGCAGGCCGCCTCACCGACGTCCGGCTCGCCTCCCGGCTGATGTTCGACGCCTACCGGCCAGAACTCGGCCGCTACGGCACCCACGCCGCCATGGATGCCGCCGAAGACGTGTTCGTGACGGATAGCCTCGCTGTCCGCTATGCCCTTGCCGACCTGCCGGCACTGGACTCGAGGGTGTTGTGCGCTCTCGGAATGATCGATCTCGCGCAGGGCCTCCTCGGCGCACACCAAGGTCTGGACTGGCTGGGCTCAGCCCGCGCCTCGGAAGGAGGGCAGCTCGATACCACCCGGCAGACCCTCCACTACGCCCGCCTTGACGCGGCGCTTGATGCCTCACCCCGCCTGGTCGCGGCGAATACCCAACGCCGCGCCGCCCTCAGCGCGTACCAAGCCCACCTCGCCGAGCCCCAGCTCAATCCAGTCCTGGAATCGTTGCTGCACATGCACCACAACCGGATCATCGGCCCAGACCGAGAGTCGGAGGCCACCAGTCGCCACGCCGCCCGCCAGGCGTGCCGGTCGCTGCTGGCCCACGTGGGGGCGCAGTGAAAAGCGTTCACGACTTGGGCGTCGGGCTCGCCGGCACGGCCTTGTACGAGATGGTCGTCGCCCGTCACAGCGGCGCCTGGGATGCAGCGCACACCTCTGCCAAGGCTCTCGCCTCCTGGATCGTGGATTCACACCCGCCCGCGGCAAGCCTCTATCACGGCGTACCGGCTGTCGCGTACGTCCTGCAGACGGCCGACCACAGGCTCTACGCCAACGCACTGCAAGCCATGGACCGCGAAGTGGCCACGATTGTCGAACGACGCCTGGCCTCGGCCTACGCCCGCATGGATTCCGGACGGCCGCCGCGGATGCGGGAGTTCGACCTGATCAGCGGGCTCACGGGGATCGGCGCATACCTGCTGCACCGCAACAGCACCGGCCTCCTAGAGCAGGTGTTGGCCTACCTCGTACGTCTCCTCACCGAGCCGACGACGGTCGAGGGTCAACAGCTGCCCGGCTGGTGGGCGCACGACAGCCCTCGTGGGCGCTATGACGAGGACTGGCCACAGGGCCACGCCAACTTCGGCCTCGCCCATGGCGTTGCCGGGCCTCTCGCCCTCCTCGCGCTCTGCGCCCGGTCGGGCACCGTTACCGTGTCCGGCCTGGACAACGCCCTGGACGAGGGCTGCCGTGTGCTGACCTCATGGGCACGCCCTCTCAACGGCGGTGGCTCCGGGTGGCCCGAGACTCTGGGCACAGGACCGTTCTTGTGCGGCCCGCTTCCAGGTGTCCGCCCAGGCAGACCCTCCTGGTGCTACGGCACCCCTGGGATCGCGCGCGCCCTCCAACTCGCCGCTCTCGCCCGAAACGATGCCGCAGCGCAGCGGTGCGCCGAACAAAGCCTGTTGACGTGCATCACCGATCACCGCCAGCTCTCACGCATTCGGGATGCCACGGTGTGCCACGGCTGGGCCGGGCTGTTGTTGGCAGCCGAGCGGATCGCGGCCGACGCAGGCAAGGACGCCATCAAGCTGGAACTCCCCCACCTGTACAACCGCCTCACCGACTACATGGTGCGGCAGGAGATACCAAAGGGCACCGGGCTCCTGACCGGCGCTGACGGTGTCCTTCTCGCGCTGCACACGCTCAACCCTGCCCGCCCCGCAGACGCGGCGTGGGAGACCTGCCTCCTCCTCAACTGAAAGAGACCGCTGTGACCCACACCCCCACATCTGACGAACTGCGCAATCACCTCGTGGACGAAATTATCGCCGAACGGCCCCTTCCACAGAAGGTCGAACGCGTCCTGCGGTCCGTCCACCGTGAGGCCCACCTCCCCGGAATCGCCCTGCCGGACGCGTACAGCGACCACGCCGTCAGCATCAAGGACAACCCCAGCGGCCCGCTCCCATTGTCCTGCGCGTCGGTCCCCTCAGTTGTGGCGCTGATGCTCGACCAACTAGACGTCCAGCCTGGCGACCACATCCTGGAGATCGGCGCCGGCACTGGCTACAACGCCGCGCTGCTCGCCGAACTCGCGGGCGCCGACGGCCAAGTCACCAGCATCGACATCGACGCTGACGTGGCCCTGCACGCGCGCGCCACCCTGAATCGAGCCGGGTACGAGCGTGTCCGCGTGTACCAGCGGGACGGTCTTGAGGGAGCGCCCGAGCACGCTCCGTACACCCGGATGATCGCCACCGTCGGCGTCTGGGACATCCCCGGCACCTGGTGGGACCAGCTCGCTGACGGCGGGCGCCTCGTCCTGCCCCTGCGCTGGCGTGGGCAGACCCGTTCCGTGGCCCTCACCCGCCACGGCGACAGCCTCATGTCCGACGGGATGGAGCTTTGCGGATTCGTCCCCATCATCGGACAGGATGGAGAACGAACCTCAGCACTCAACGCCGAGGGCTCCGTACGCATCCACTACGACCAGGACCAGGACGTGGACCCCACCACGCTGCAGGACGTCGTGTCCAACGCACCTTCCAGCGAAGTCTGGTCGGAAGCCCGCATCGGTGGCGAAGAATCCTTCGACGGCGTCTGGCTGCGCGCCACCGCCAGCGACCACCGGGTGTGCCGCATCGAAGCCACCGCTAAAGCCCTGGAACAGGGCGTACGTCGTCCCTCTATCCCTGGCCGTAGCCCCGCCCTCATCTCGGAAGACTCCCTCGCCTACATGATCACGGACCGTGAAGGAGTCGACCCTGGGCGACCGTTCCGCCTGGGTGCTGCCGCGTACGGACCCAACGGATCTGCCTTGGCCCAGGACCTGGTCGCCCATATCAACACCTGGAGCAGCGACCGCACGGCCACTCCAAAGGTGACCATCTCACCCATGAAGACCATCTCGAAGTCCCAGGGCCACACCATCAACAAGCTCGAAAGCCGCCTCAGTATGGGGTACTAGAACTCGGCTCTCGCCCTGCACGACACAGACCACGTCCAGGGCGAGCGCCACAGATGGCCAACCCCAACCGCCACACCCGTATCAAGCTCGGCGTTTCAGCCAATCCGAGTCGTAGCGCCAGGCCCCAAACACTCAGCTCCCGCGTCCGAACCCGGAAATTTCCTGGGTCGATGGACGACCGAAATCGAGCACGTTCGAATCCCCGGGGGCGTCGTTATGCCGTGCACCGCCGAGCCACCCAGATGCGGCATCAAACCCTCAGGAGGAATGCAGGTGACGGTGACTGCCGCCTCAACCGCAAACAAAGAGACGCCCCCACCACCACCTGCGGAAATCCGCTACAGCGGCGAGTGCTCCGTCAACCCGCTCGGCACCGTGTCGTGGCACATCGATGACACAGCCGTACTCCTCCTGGTGACCTGCCAGCTCGTCACCGGCATGGCCGCCACTGAGCCGCGACCGCCCACGCCATGCACCCCGTCCTTGACACGGGCGCGGCGGCCGACCGTATGCATCAGGCACTACCCGCGCGGCTCTCGTCGTGGCCGATGCCGCGGCACTCGGGCAGCTCTCCAGTGCACTTGCCTCATACACAGACCGCCGCCTCACTCCGCCACCCCATGCACACACCTCGCTGGTCGAAGCGGTGGGCCGAGTCGCAGCCGCCGCCTACGCCCAAGACGCTCTGAGCCGGCGCCCCGCCTGCTCTACACCCATGGACCCCCTGCACTTGCCGGAAGGATGCGCTGTTGTTCACCACGCAAGATGAATGGAATCGCGGCTACGCCGACGGCCGCCGATACCGGCCCCTGGGCGATGCCGAGCGCTCCCTGCTCGCCAGGCAGGTGCCCACACCCTCAGCCAGGCGGGCTCTCGACGTCGGCTGCGGACTCGGCGAACTCGCCTCGCACCTCACCTCCCTTGGCTACACCGTGGACGCGGTGGACTGGTCCGACCACGCTCTCGCTGACGGCGCCGCGAACCACCCCGAGGTGGCACGGTGGCTACGGCTCGACATCGAACACGGCGACTGGGGACAGCTACACGAGTCCGGCTACGACCTCATCACGCTCCGACTCGTGGCCGCCTTCCTACAAGAGCGGAGGCACGTCCTGCGCGACCTGGGCCAGCATCTTCGACCAGGCGGCGCCCTCATCGTCATCACTCCGCTAGCGGCCCAGACCCCGGCAGAGCGCCGCGGCACCGCGCTCGACGAGGACGAGCTGAATGAACTGCACGCCAACTGGCCGCACGTGGAACGCACGGATGCCGACGGCCTGGCGTTCCTCGTCCTGCGCCGCTCCCATCCCCTGCCACCAGCAGGTTCACCGGTCCACCAGGAGGTGCCGCCCGCAGCGGTGCGCGAACACCACCTCGTGCTGCGCGAGCGGCACTACGCGCAGGTTGCCTCCGGCCGCAAGACTGTGGAGGTCGGGGTGAGCACGCCGGGGAAAGCGGACATCCGCGTAGGCGACACACTCGTCTTCCACCAGGAGGACTCCGACCTCGAACTCGACGTCACCGCCGGGCAGATCACCCGGTACGCGTCCTTCGCGGAACTGCTGGACGCCGTGGAACCCACGCGGATCGATCCGGACGCTACCCGCGAGGACCTGCTGCGCACACTCCGCGCTATCTACCCGCCGGCCAAGGAGGCGCTCGGTGCCCTCGCCTTCGAGTTCGACCACCGTCCTGCCCGGCCAGGCCGCCCCATGCCGATGACGCCCTCGCAGTACGCGCAGACCGTTCCCCATCACACGGTGTACGGCTGCCTGTACATCCGTGACGAACACGACCGGCCGATACAGCTGCGTTCGGTCTACGGCTCGCGGCACTGGCAGTTCCCCGGCGGCAACCTCGACGCGCAAGGTGAGGACCCACTGCAGACCGCCCGGCGGGAAGCCATCGAAGAGACCGGTCTCGAACTCGGCCTGGGTGCGCCGAAGCTGCTCTTGACGCACTTTCTGCACGCCGGGCCCCGCATGCCGCTAAACAAGGTCGGTTTCGTCTTCGACGGAGGCCGGCTGACCGCGGAACAGCTGCGGCACATTCGTCTCGATCCCTCCGAGCACGACATGTGGGCCATCCACGAGATCGCCGACTGGCGGGAGTTGATGGCACCCCGCTCCATCGACCGCCTGGACGCCGTCGAACGAGCCCGGCGCGGCGCGGGGCCTTCCTACCTCACCACGTACACCTGATCTCCAGCCACGCCCGTCGAGGAGGCATCGTGCCCATCGAAGACATCAACACCACAGCCTGGACAATCTACGGCCAGCGCCAGCTCGCGCGCGCCTACACCCCGCCCGTCCCCGACCGAATGTCCTGGGCATCCTGGAAGGAAGTCGGACCGGGAGATGAAATCCTCGGCGACATCGCGGGGCGCCGTGTCCTGGACATCGGGTCCGGGGCTGGCCATCACGCCGTCCATCTCGTGCAGGCTCACGGCGCTCGTGTCACGGGAATCGAGCTGTCCCCAACCCAGCACGAACGCGCCGTCTCCACTCACGCGGACGTCCCCGGAGCGGAGTTCGTACAAGGAGATGTGGTCACGTATCTCGCAGAGGCCGAGCCGTTCGACGCCGCGTACGCGATCGGCACGCTGGGGTTTATCGACCCACGTCGTGTTCTTCCGGCGCTGCGCAACAGGCTGCGCGCCGGAGCACCGCTGATCCTCTCGCTCCTGCACACCGACCTGCACGGCCGCGGCCCCTCCACCGAGGTGGCACCGCGTGAGCAGATGATCCTGCTGCGCGATGACCCGCCGTTGCCGACTCAGATGTGGGTCCTGGCGCCCCAACTGTGGGAGGACCTGCTCACCAAGTACGGCTTCCGCGTCGAGGCCATCGACCTGCTGAGCCATCCCGATAGGAACACGCCGGTCATCCAGCAGCTCGTCCGCGCCCGCCGCCTGGCAGACCGGCCAGCACGGGCTTCCAGCCGCCCCCGGAGCACCAGACCGCCAGTGGCGCACGCGGCCGTAGGTGTCGGAGCAATCCTCCTCAGCGAGCACGGAATCCTGCTGGGCCGCCATCGTCGCGGCACCCTCGAACTACCGGGCGGAACCGTGGAGGCCGGGGAGTCCTTTGAAGCCGCAGCGGTCCGAGAGCTCGGTGAGGAGACCGGCCTGATCGCCCGCCCAGCAGACGTCAGACTCCTGGGCACTCTCGTCGACCACGTTGAAGGCGTCCTGCGGGTCACCGTCGGTGCACTCGTCCCCACTTGGTGGGGGCAGCCAGCCACGCAGCCAAACGAGAGCGTCGGCGATTGGACCTGGCACCCTCTCGATCAGCTTCCCGATGGCCTCTTTGTGTGCAGCGCCCAGATTCTCACAGCCTGGCACCCTGAGCTGCCCATCGACCACACCCCGGCGCACTTCACCCCATTCGCACCCAGCACTCCGGCCGTAACGACAGTAGACGGCCTGGCATGACAGGCCGCACGGACGCAAGGCTGTCGCGCATTTGCTCGCCGTCGACCGCCGGATGCGGCCCACTCGGAGAACCCGATGCACCACTGTCCGACTGCCAACTACCCTTCGCTAAAGCCGACATATTCGCCACCGGCGTGAGGGTGGTGCCGCCCTCGCCCTAGGGGCAACCAAAAGATCGAGAATTGCATGGCCTGCAGCCTGATCACACCAAGACAAGACTTGACTCATCCAATGCGCTCCACATTGCACAGCACTGCGCCTTGACCGGACGGACGCCCCCAGCCTGCCTCCCGCTGCATGCTTCGCCGCCGGTACTGATCGGCGAGAGGGATCGGCCGTCAATGTGCATCGCACTGGCTCTCCCGCCTCACGCACATCAGGTTCACGCCATATTTTCGCGCACACCCCCAAGCAGCAGCCGTCGCATTGTTCGCGAATCGGCGCGGTACCCCGGGTGCCACCCGGGTCGACCACACGCGCACGCAGTCGCCACTTGAAACGCCAGAATGAGCGAGACGAGCTTCCGCTTCCGACACTGTGGCAGCCGCTCCGCGTTCGCCGTTACGGCCCGGCCGGCTAACGTCCCACGGCACAGGTTCCCTGGAGGGACCGCATCGGCGCCCTGCTCTTGGTCGTCGTACCCCCGAGGATCAGCCCGCCATACTGATGCGGTCGGATTCTCACCGCATCCATCACGCGCGAGCTCCTTCATCCACCCTCCTCTGAACAGGTGGAACTCTGAAAGCCTCCCGGGCGTTGATCGCCTTCCCTTCCTCACGCCACGACCAAATTGGCAGGCGCCAACACCCCGGCAGACACACCATTTACCTCACCTTCACACTCTCCGCCCCGTCGCCGAGCGGTACGCCCCACCCTGCCGTTCTGTCTCACCGATAGGGCACCCGTTACAGGTCAACACGGCGTGCCACGTTCCGGATTCGCTCTCCATGCCAAAATTTGCCATTGCATCGGAGGGTCTTTCCCCTTGCATGATCCGTCACCGCTGCAGCATCGCTGCCTAACGATCCGGGTAACGTGGTGTGACTGAATATCCGCTACCTCCCTTACCCGCTTGGGGAGATCAGCGTGACCTGTGAGCACCCTGCGCCGTAGCCTGACCGCTACGCAGACACATCACCGCAGGTGCCACCACCCGTGGCCTCCCAAGCGCAGTGGTTTTAGCCCTCGGGAGATCACCGGCTCAGCGTCGCGCTGCACTGGGAGACATAGTGACTCGAGCAGCTAGCCAAAAGGCATATTCCGCCGTTCGCACCAGGAAAACGCAGCAGGCGGCACTAGCCCTGGTCCTTGCCCTGTGCGCGGGGGCCGCGCTCACCGCCTGCAGCGGCGACTCCGACGCGTCCGATGACAAGTCCTCAGCCCCGCCGAGCAAACCAGCCGTGGACCAGCCCACGAAGAGCGCTGATCCGCAGGCCAAGGAGAAGAAGGCAGTCATCGAGGTCTATGGCCGGATGTGGGAGGAGCAGGTCAAGGCGTACGCGAAGGGCGACCACGAGGGCACTGACCTGAAGAAGTACTCCACTAAGGAAGCCCTCGGCGGAGTGCTCGGAGACCTCCTGAGCATGAAGCAGGCCGGGACGGCAACCAAGGGCACGCCGACTCACTCGGACATCGAGGTCACCGCGATGAATTTGGACCGGGAAGTGCCTACGGCCCAGATCACGGACTGCCTGGACATCTCCAAGTGGCAGACGGTCAACAAGAAGACGGGAAAGGTCCAGCCGTTCCCGACCGAGCAAGAACTGCGCTACGAGACGACGGCCGACGCGGAGCGATGGGGGAAGAATCGGTGGATGATCACAAAGCTCACGCCCCACGGCGACAAGGTCTGCTGAAGCGCACTGGCTTACTGCTCACCGTCGCTGCCGTGGTCGGGGGCGCACTGCCCGGTGTAGCGCAGGCAGATCCCGGCCCGGTCGTAGGCGGGAACTGCCCGGGAACCAGCAAGTGGGTCACCACATGTCGTCAGGTGCCGGGAGGTGGCGGCGGCCGAGACCAAGGCAGCGCTCGCCCTGCGGGAAGAGACCAGGGAAACGGCAAGGGGCAAGGCAAGGGGAAGCCGCCCGCGCAGTTGTGCACTGTGGAGCGTTTGGAACCCCAGCCGCCCAAGAGTGACCCCGTCTGGGAGGGCCACGAGGGTGACGGCGCCATCTACACCCGGGTCTGTCTCGGGCAGGGTGGTGCTGCCATTGGCGCGGGCGCCTTGGGCGCTCTGCCACAGGTGTTCTGGGCCGCTGAAGCCCCGGCCATCGACGTCGATCCGGAGCAGCTGGCACGCGAGGCCGTGGACAGGATGCTGCTGACCGGTCCGAAGATCGCCAGTCCGCGTCCGGCGGGGAAGTACACGGTGGGTGTGCCGATGTGGATGTGGGTGGAGCCCTCCCCCACCACGTTTGGCCCCAACACGGCCTCCGCGACGTTGGCGGGGGTGACGGTGTCGGCGACGGCGAAGGTGTCCTCGATCCGCTGGGCGATGGGTGATGAGAAGTCCGTCACTTGTCAGGGCGCGGGCACGAAGTACAAGGCCTCCTACGGCATGGCCAAGTCGCCTGACTGCGGCTACTTCTACCGCACGTCGTCCAAGGACCAGGCAGGCGGCAAGTTCAAGGGCACCGCGACCGCGACATGGGCCGTCAACTGGCAGGTCACCGGGGGTGCCGGGGAGCAGGGCGCGTTCACCGAGGTACGCGAGAGCGACTTTGAGGTGTCCGTGGGCGAGATGAGAGTCCTCGATTAGGCGGGATGGCAGCACGTGTTGAAGAGCGGTACGAAGAGCAGAGCGACGGTGCCCGCCCCGCCGGCCGGGGACGTGATGCGCCCGGATCTCGACATCATCGACCCGGAACCGCCGCGCAGGCGACGCCGGTCGTTCATGGTGATCGGCGCGGTGATGGTGCTGGCCGGCGCGCTGGGGTTCGCGGGGTTATTGAACGCCTCCGGGGAGCGCTCCGATGTGCTGGCGCTGGCCCGGGACGTGCCCGCCGGGCAGAAGGTCACGGCTGCGGATCTGCGCGTGGTCGCGCTGCCGAAGGATCCCGGGCTCAAGCCGGTGGCGGCAACGAAGAAGGACACCGTCGTGGGGCGGCGGACCGTGGCCGCGCTGTCCCAGGGGACGCTGCTCACTCCGCGGCAATTGACCGGGAAGGGCGGGCTGCAGCCTGGTGAGGCACTGGTGGCGGTCGAGGTGAAGCGGGGCATGGCGCCGGTCGACGCGCTGCGGCCCGGCGCCATCGTGAGCCTGGTGACCCGGCCGAAGGAGGGCGAGGTCGTCGGCAAGGAGCAGCCTGAACTCGCCGAGGTGGCAGGGCGTGTTGTCAAGGTCGGTGCACCGTCCAGCAGTGGTGATGTGGTGGTGCAGACCGCCGTGCGGGATGCGGACAGTGGTGTGGTGGCCTCCGACGCGAGCGCGGGCCGGGTGGCGATCGTCCTGAAGGCCGGGGGCTGAGGCCGCGATGTCCGTGATGGTGCTGGCCGGCGGCCACGGTTGCGGTGTCACCGTGTCTTCGCTGGCTCTGGCCCTTTCCAGTGCCCGCCCTTCCCTGCTGGTGGAGGCGGCGGCGAAGCAGGCCTCGATTCGCTCCGGCTACCGGCAGGGCGCGTGGGGCGGGGAGGTGGGGCTGTGGCATCTGGCGCAGGCTCACCTACAAAACCAGCTGGCCGAGGCTTTCGAGGCGCATCTGCGGCCGCTGGACGCGGAAGGCAACCGGTTGCTGCTGCCGGGGCTGACCGATCCGACCCAGGCATCTGCGCTGGCCGGGACGTGGGAGCCGCTGTCGCTGCTGTTGCAGGCGATGGACCAGCACGCCGGGTATGACGTGGTGGTCGATGCCGGTCAGGTAGTCGTCGACGGCGGCGGGCTGCACCCGAATCTGTTTCCCGCGGTGCTGGCGCACCGGGCCGATGTGGTGCTGCTGGTGGTGCGCAACTCCTTGACGTCGGTGGCGCAGACGTTGCCGGTGGCGCGGCTACTGCAGGGCGAACTGGAACAGCGTGGCAGCGGCGCGGATGCGCTGCGACTGCTGGTCATCCAGGAACTGCCCGCCGCTGCGGGCGGGTTGCGCACCGACGCGATCGCCCGGCGCTTCGCCGTACCGGTGGTCGACATGCTGCCCTGGGATACGACAGCAGGCACGCTGTTCACGCACGGTTCGCAGCGCCCGCCGAGACTGATGAAGCTCGGCCTGATCAAGCAGGCGCGCAAGACGGTCCTGTCCGTCGCGGTGGCCGTGCACACCCGGCGACGCGCTTTGGATATGCCTGCGGCGCCGGTGAGTTCGCCCGTCGTGGCCGGGGTGCTGCAGCGGCTGTCCTCGAGCAGGCAGGCACCGCCGCCGGCCCGGGACCCGCGTCTGGGGGCGAGCACCCATGGCTGACCTCCGGATCGAGCCGCCCCTGGCGAACGGGACACCCGCACCGGCACGGTTGCAGGATGTGCTGAGCCAGGCCCTGCGGCCCGCGGCGCCGGCCGCCCCGGGAGCCGCAAAGCTGCGCTCGGTGGCCTTGTCATCGCCGGCTGCCGTAGAGGTCACCGGGCAGGGGGCTTTGCCCGCCTCGCCGCAGGACATCGCCGCACTGCGCGATGCGGTCAGTGACGACATCGTGGCGGCCGACGAGAAAGACCCGCTGCCCAACGAGTCCGCGCGCCGGGAGCGGGCGCGCTCGCTGGTGGCCGAGCGCGTCTCACGGTGGGCCGTCGACCAGGCCCGCCGCCAGGCTGCGCTGACCCCGGCGCAGGTCGAGGCACTCGCGCAGGCCGTCTACGACGCGCTGTTCCACGCCGGTCCGCTGCAGAAGTACCTGGATGACCCGGACGTGGAGAACGTCGTCGTGCTGGGCGATGACGTCCAGGTCGACTACTTCAACCGGCCCACCGCGAAAGTCCAGCCGGTCGCGCAGAGCGACGACGAACTGATCGCGCTGATCAACCGGCTGGCCTCCAACTCCGGTCACCGCGAACGGCGCCTGTCCGCCTCCTCACCGATGGTCAGCTTCCGTCTGCCCGACGGATCACGCGCCGAGGCCACCACGCTGACCCCGGTGCCGTTTTTGGGCGTGCGCCGCCACCGAGTACTGACCTCCAGCCTGGAGCAGCTCCAGGAGTGGGGCACCCTCTCCCCCGCCCTGTCCGCGTTCTTGCACTCTCTGGTCCTGGCGAAGAAGAACATCCTGTTCGCCGGGGACATGGGCACCGGCAAGACATCCCTGCTGCGCGCCCTGGCCCACAAGATCCCCCCGGAGGAACGCGTCGTCACCCTGGAGTCCGACCGCGAACTGTTCCTGGACCAGCATCAGGGCGGCGCCCAGTTTCTGGCGATGGAGTCCCGCGAGTCCAACGGCGAGGTCGTCGACGGACATCAAGTCGGCCAGATCAGCGTCGAGGAGATGTTCCCCCATGCCCTGCGCATGCTCTCCACCCGCGTCATCGTCGGCGAGGTCCGCGACCGTGAGGCGATCGCGATGCTGCAGGCGATGAGCGCGGGCGGCGCCGGATCCATGTGCACCCTGCACGCTGCCTACCCCAATCTGGTGCTGCCCCGTCTGGTCACCTTGTGCCGGGGCATGCACCGCGACGACGTCCATGAACTCGTGGGCACATCCATCAACTTCATCGTCTATTTGAAGCAGATCAACCAGACCCGGATCGGCGGGCGCCGTCATCGCTTCATCTCGCATGTCCTGGAAGTGCAGCCCGGTGAGGGCGGCCACCCCTCCATCCAGGAGATCTTCGCGCCGAACGGGTCCGATCCGCGCGGAGTGCCGCAGCTGGCCCCGTCCTGCATCACCGAGCTGGAGGGCCTGGCCGGGCTCGACCGGCGCTGGCTGACCGTGCCCCAGTACGGGGCCTGGCCCGCACCGCTGGGGCTAGTGGGCGGATCGGGGAGTGCCACATGAGCAGTGACCAGTGGAGTCTGCTCGCCGCACTGTGCGGCGCGCTCATCGTTGGCGGGCTCCTGATCGGCGGTCGCGGCGCCACCCGGGTCGCGGTGGCCACCGGCCGACCATCCTCCCGCTGGGTGGTGCGGTGGCAGGCCGCGCAGGCCTCGCTGCCCGAGGCTTGGGCGCGGCGCTATCGGTTCATCGTCATCACCGCGGCCCTGGCCACGGTGGGGGCGTGGCTGATCTGGGCCCGCCCCGTGCACGGCCTGCTGGCGGGGGTGGCGGTCGTGGGCATCCCGTGGATCTGGAATCCGGCCGGGACCAGCAGCCGCCAGATCGTACGCTTGGAAGCCCTGGCCGAGTGGATGCAGCAGCTGGCCGGGGTGCACGAGACCGGCGGCACCCTGGACAGCGCCATCACCGCCTCCGCGACCCGCGCCCCGCAGGTGATCCGTCCGCAGGTGCGGCTGCTGGCCGCCCGCTTGCGGGTGGGCGCCAACCCCTCCCACGCCTACCGGCAATTCGCCGATGCGTTCGTCGACGGCGCCGTGGACAACGCGGTAATGCTCTTCCTCACCCACGCCCAGGACCACGGACCCGGCCTGAGCCGGGCCCTGCAGTCCATGGCCACGCTCACCGAACAGGAGGCAATCTCGCTGCGCAGCCTGGATGCCAAGCGCGCCCAGGTCCGCACCGGAACCCGCTGGGTATCGATCATCTCCCTGGCCATCGCCGCATACATCCTCACCAACCCGTCCTGGGGCGAGATTTACCGCACCGCTTCGGGCCAGCTGGTGATGCTGCTGCTCGGGGCGATGTTCACCGGTGCACTGATCGGCATGCGCAAACTCGCCCAGTCCCGGCCCGCGCCGCGGCTGCTGGCCCCGCTGGCCACCGCCGCCGGGCTCGGCGACGGCACCCCCAGCGCGGTAGGCAACTGCACAACCAAGCCCACGATCCAGAAGACGAAGGGGGCCCTGCTGTGATCTCACCCGGAGCACTCGCGTGCGGCGCCGTCGTCGGCGGAGGGCTTTTCCTGCTGGTGCGGGAACTGCTGCCCTCCCGCCCCGACATGGACGCCGTCCTGGACCGGCTGGAGAACACCACACCACGACCGGGCCACACCGCCACGATCTCCGCGTCGGGCGGGCGACGTCGCCGGCCGGACGGTTCGGTGTGGGAGCGAGCCGGGGAACAGATCCTGGCCTCCCACGGCCACCGGCTGAGCGTGCCGCGCGCCGACCTGGAACTGCTCGGCAAGTCGGTGGCCTACCACGTGGGAACCAAGGTCTTGGGGTCACTGCTGGCGCTGGTGATGGTGCACGTCGCCGGACTGTTCCTCACTCTGGCGGGATTCGGCCTGTCCTGGGCGCCGCCGTTTCTGGTGTCGATTGCGTTCGCCGCCTACATCTGGTTCGACGCGGACGCCACCGTGCGCCGCAAGGCGAAGGCCGCCCGCCTGGAAGTCCGCTACGCCATCGCCTCCTTCCTCGAGCGCGCCCAGCTAGAGCGCGGCGCGAACGTGGGACCGGAGGCGGCGGTACAGCGCACCGCCGAGGTCGGCGATCACTGGATCCTGACCCGGATCAGCGCCGCCCTCAAACGCGCCGAACTCGCGGGGATCCCGCAGTGGGAAGCGCTCAAGCAGCTCGGCGAGCAGCTGGAGATTCCCGAACTGGCCGCACCCGCCGAGAGTTTCTCCCTGGCCGGGGCCGGCGCCTCCATCCAAAAGACCCTGGCGACCCAGGCGCTGCTGCTGCGCCAGCGGCTGCTGACCGACCGCGAGGCCGAGGCCAACTCTGCCTCTGAGCGCCTGGTGGTGCCCGGCACGGTGCTGTTCACCGTCGTGCTGGTGATGTTCGCCTATCCCGCTTTCAGCGCCCTGACCAACATCTGACCATCAACAACCGCGACGCGGTAAGCGTGGTGGAAACGAGGGGACAAGAGATCATGAGGTTCAACGCTTTTGACCAGGCCTTGGTCCGGCTGCACACCGTCTGGCTGACCCGGGTGGAGAAGATGTCCGGCGCCCGCCGGGATGCCGGGATGGAGACCTTGGAGAAGTTGATCCTGGGGGCGGTCGTGCTGGGGGTCGCCGTGGCGTTCGGCACGGTCTTCAAGAGCACGTCGACGACGTTGATCGACCGGTTCAAGGCCGCAGTCGGAGCATGAGACCCCGGATGCGGCAGTGGTGGCACAGCCGCCTGCAAGCCGGGCGCGGCCGCCGCGGGGATGGCGGCATCGCCACCCTGGAGTTTTTGATCATCGCGCCCGTCCTGCTGGTCATCTCTTGCCTCGTCCTGCAGCTGGGCGTTTTCTTCCTGGCCAGCACCGCCGCTCACACCGCGGCCCGCAAGGGCGCGCAGACCGGCGCCGAATTCCAGTCCTCCCCTGGGCAAGGCGCTGCGCGTGCGCAGTCCTGGCTGAGCCAGGTCGGGGTGGTCCAGGAGTCACGGGTCAGCACTGCGGGTTCGACAGGCGAGCGGGTGCGGGTGACGGTGACCGGCCGGGTCATGAACTTTCTGCCGTGGGATCTGCGGATCGAGCGCAGCGCCGAGGACACCGTGGAGAAGAACGGGTGAGCGTGCACCAGACCCCAAGCCCATTCGGGGAGGCCGGCGTTGCCGTACCGGTCGGCGCCCTGCGTGCCGCCCTGGCGCGAGCAGTGCGTGCGCGTGGTGGCGGTGAGCGGGGTTCCTACACGCTGGAGGCGGTGCTGTGTCTGACGGTGCTGGTGCCGATCTTGGGCATTATCGCGGCCTTTGGCCTGGCCGGGTTGGGTGACAGCACCGCGGCGAACGCGGCGGCCGCCGCTGCCCGCGCGGCCAGCGCATCGGATGATCCCGACACGGCCCAAGCCCGCGGCCGACAAGCGGCGTTGAAGTCGCTCGGGCAGGCGCAGCGCACGTGCGCGAGTTCGGACATCGTCGTCGACACCAGTGGCTTTCCCTCCCAGCCCGGCCAGCCGGGCACCGTTACCGTGCGGGTGGACTGCACGATCCCCCTGGCCGAACTGGCGGTTCCGGGCCTGCCCGGCTCCAAGACGCTCACCGCAACGCGGCACAGCGCCGTGGACCGGTACGTCGACCGGACCGGTGAGGGGGGCGAGCAGTGAGCCTCAAGGAGCATCTGTTGGCCCGGTGCCGCGCCCGGCGGGCGGGTGAGCGGGGTTCGGTGACGCTGTACTTCCTCGGCTTCGCCATCGTCATGATCGGCCTGTTGGCGCTGCTCGTGGACGGCGGGCGCCTCTTGATGGCCTCCGCCGATGCCGAGGACATCGCCGCCGAGACGGCCCGCAGCGCAGGCCAGGAGATCAACGGCCCGGATGCGATCACCGGTGAAGGCACCCGCGCCGACCCGCAAAAGGCCGTCGCGACCGCGCAGGCCTTCCTGGCCGATGCCGGGGTGCAGGGCACCGTGACCATCGCCGAGGACGGTCAGAGCATCGACATCACCGTGAAGGACACCTACCAGACGCTGCTGCTGGGCGGATTCGGCTACTCCAGCATGCAGGTCACCGCACACGCCGATGTCACGCTCGAACGCACCGACCCCGGAGCCTGAGAATGTCCCAGCCCTCCCCCGACCACCCGGCTCTCGCCCGGCGCTTGCTGCGCGCGGCGGGCAGCCTCGCCGCGCTCGCACTGCTGCTGGTGGGCGTGCCCTGGATCCTGGCCGCCGCCGGGACCCTGCCCGGCGGCATGCCCAGCGGTTCGGACATCACCGAAGCGCTGATGTCCCCCGACGACGGGCACGTCTTGATGACGGTGCTGACCCTGGTGGCCTGGGCTTTGTGGATCTGGTTCGCCGTGGGTGTGCTCGCGGAACTGCCCGGCCTGGTACGGCGTCGTCCGGCGCGCAGGCGCCGTGTGCTGGGTGCGCCGCAGCGGCTGGCCGGGCTCCTTCTGGGCGGGCTGCTGGTGCTGCCCGCGGGGACGGCGATGGCTGCACCGGCTCCAGCACTCGCCGCCACGGCGCCCATGCAGCCCGCTGTACACACCGACGAGGCAGGCACCACCGAAGACGCCGGGCGTGCGGCCTCCCGTGCCCCGGATATCGCTGCTGGGCCGGTGCATGTGGTGGGTGAGACCGGCGAGACCGTATGGGATTTGGCCGTGGAGTATCTCGGCTCCGGTTCTCGCGCCCACGAAATCCGCACCCTCAATCCACATCTGCCCGACACGGCACTGTTGCCGTCCGGCCTGTCAGTACGGCTGCCCGCCAACGCCAAGATGGCACAGGCAGAACCCGCTTCGGATACACCGGAGATGCCTGCGCCGCAGGTGCAACTCGCCGCCGGCGAACAGCCGATCGGCACTACCGACGACGATGTGCCCGGCGCGAAGCGCACCCACATCGTCAGGCCGGGCGAGTCCCTCTCCGCTATCGCCCAGGACGAGACGGGGGATGCCGCACGGTGGGGAGAACTGTATGAGGCGAGCAAGGACACCGACCAGCCGGGCGATACGCCTCGCGTGAGCGACCCCAACCTGATCTTCCCCGGCCAGAAGATCACCATCCCGGCGACCGATGCTCCCGCCGACCCGCACCAGGAGGACCGGCCCAACGCGCCCGGTGACACGTCCGGAGGCGAGAAGGACGATCCGAAGAAGGACACCGGCCAGGACCAGGACGAGAAGAAGGACCGCGGGAAGGACGGCAGCGGGGCCGCAGGCGGTGCCGACAAGCCCACCGGATCGGCCAAGCCCACTCCCTCCCCTGCCCCGGACCGCACGGGCCAGCATCCACCGGCGCCGCCGTCCGACCGGGAGGGCGACATTCCCTCGGCCACCCCGAGGACGCCGTCGAGCCCTGCACCGTCCACCCAGCGCCCAGCTGAGGCCGGTGCCGAGGACTCATCGAGTGTGCTGACCACCCGCATGGCCGGGGTCCTGGTGTCGCTGGCGGCCGCGGTGACGTTGGCCCTGGCGATGCGCCGCATCCTGCAGCGCCGTCGCACCAAGCCAGGCGAGCTCATCGCCATGCCCGAGGATGTCTCCCCCACCGAGGCGCAGATGGCGCAGGCCGCCGACTCTGCGGGTCCGCTGCGCCTGGACCGGGCTCTGCGGACGTTGGCCGATCACTCCGCCCGTGAGGGGCAGCCGCTGCCCGCGTTGCGCGGCGCGCGCCTCACCAGCTCCGGCGTGCAGGTGCTGCCCGAGGATCTGCACGCCGCCCCGGCCACCCCCTTCGCTGCGGGGGTCGGCGGCTGGTGGGTGTGCGAGGACGCCGTCGAGCTCCTTGACGAGCAGGCCGCATCGCAGGTCGATGCCCCCTACCCGGGGATGGTGACGATCGGAGCGGACGAGTCGGGTCACCTGGTTCTGCTCAATCTGCCGCACGCCGGCGTCGTCCTCCTGGACGGCGAGCCAGAGCAGGTCGAGGAAGTCCTCATCTCCCTGGCCCTGGAGGTGGGCATGAGCCCCTGGGCCACCGACGTCGAGGTCGTGATGGTCGGCTTCGGGGAAGGCCTGAATCATCTCCTGCCCACCTCCCGCATCGCGTACATGCGCGAAAGCGCCCACGCCGCACGGGACTTCGCCGAGCGGCTCCTGGAAGCCCACCAAGAGCGGGAAGAGGCTCGGGCCCCCTACCTCATCCTGTGCGCGTCCGCACTCACGGCGGATAGTGCCTGGCAGCTCGCCGAGACTCTCGACAAGGCGTCCGGGGTGCTGGAGGTGGCGCTGCTCGCCCCGGCCTCATCCGCCAACTTGCTTTTCGAGCAGACCGAGGTGATCGATGCGGCGAGTGATCAGCCGCAGCGCGTCGACATCCTGGGAGCCGACATCACCCTGCAGCGCCTTCAGCGCCAGGCCGTCGATGAAATCACCGCTGCGCTGGCCGTCTCCGGCCAGGACGCTCTCCCCGCTGACGGCGCCTGGCAGCATGTGCCCTCCGAATCCCAGACCTCGCATGCGGCCCGGGACGCGGCCGCAGCACGACATTTGGACCAGGCCGGCGAAGCCGCCGGTGTCCCTGGGCCCGCCCATCGTGCCCCCGCCGCCAAACCAGCTCCGAAAGGCGACGGCGGGCAGAGCGCTGGGGACGGTGGTGAAGGCCTGGGCGTCTTTCCGGCGTTGCTGGCTGCTTCCCCCTCCCCCGCTGCCATCAGCCTGCCGGACCCTCCGGCTTCGCCCGAAGCGATGCACCCGGCTGCGCCCGGCGGCGGTGAACAAGCAGCCGCCGGCTCCCCCTCCCGGCTGGAGGCTGCTCCCCAGGCGCCGACAGCACCAGGGCCCGCCCCTCATGAGGTAGCATCGCGGGTCCCCGCCACTCACGCTGACCCCGGCGTACCCTTCATCCGCGTTCTGGGGCCGGTCACCATCTCCGGTGTCACGGCCTCCCGGCACGGCACCCGCGAGGCTCAACTGGCCGCGCTGCTGCATCTGAAACCGGGCCGCGGTGCGGACACCCTGTGCGCAGACATGGGCCCGGCCAGCCCCTGGTCGAGCGACACTCTCAATGCACGGATGGGTGGGCTGCGGCGCAGCCTGGGCAAGGACGAGGACGGCGCCTCCTACGTACCGCGCCGCGCCATCAAGTCCGACCCCTACGAACTGTCCGAGAAGATCTGCTGCGACTGGCACCGCTTCCAAAAGGCCGTCGAAGCCGCCCTGCCGCACGGTCCTGATGGGCTCGCCCAGCTGGAGAAGGCCCTGGACCAGGTCCGCGGACGCCCCTTCGGCCCGCAGCCGCTGCCCTGGAGCGAGCCCCTGCAGCAGGAAATGGTGATGCGCATCGTCAGCGTCGCGCACACCGTGTCCACCTACCGCCTAGCCCCCGGCGGCCACCATGACCTCACCCTTGCCCGCCGAGCCGTCGCCACCGGACTGGAAGTCGACGAGACCGCCGAACTCCTCTACCGCGACTGGTTCCAGATCGAAACTGCCGCGGGCAACCGCAGCGGCCTGAACGCGGCGATCGCCCGCTTGGACCAGGTCAACCGGTCACTGCAACTACACATGGAGATCGAGACTGAACAGCTCGTGCGCCGCCTCCTCGAGCAGGTCAGCCCCACCCCACAGAGGTGACCAAAGCCGGCCCAGGGCGGTCCACGCCACTGCGTTGTTCGTCATCGTGATCGCCCCACAGCGCACAAGAGTGGCGCCGGGCGAGCAGCAGAACTCCTGCCGCTGGCACCGGGCAGGGGACTGGTGGCGTGGCCTTCACCGAGAGGGGCACAATGCGGAGCATGACGCGGAGAGGCAAAGAAACTGTGCAGGACGCTGAGGCGTTGCTCAGGTCCCGCGATACATCGCCTGTGGTCGATCCCGGTCTTCCCTCCCATGTGCGGAAGTTCTTGTACAAGGCCTCGCCTTCGGATCTGCAGAGCCACGGCGATCCCGCGCTGCCGACGCCGTCTGCCGTGTGGGATGCGGTGCCCTCTCTGATCCGTGCCGGCGTTCCGCTGGGCGCGGGAACGGGCCTGTGGTGGTTGCTGAACAGGAGCGCGGAGCAGACCGCATCGGCCGAATACGCCAGCAACACCGGTGCCTGGCACTACATGGTCAGTCGCGCTGCCGATTTCCTGGGAGACATCCTGCCGTTGGCTGCTGGTGTGGCTGGCGCCTACATCGTCATCGCGGGCATGATCGCCCACGACTGGACCCGGATCTGGCGGGAAGTCCGCGCGGCACACGACCGGTATGTGCTGCCCTCTCAGCTCACCGAGGATGCATGCGTCCTCCTGCGGCGGGCGCGCACCGCTGCGCGTCAGATCCTCGACTCCGAGGTCCATGCCCGCGATCTGATCGACCGGCAGCACGCGCAGCTCCAACTCCCCGCCCACGTCTGGGAGGTCGCCCACTCCCTGGCCACCTACAGCCGACTGGTCGACGAGACACCCAGCGCGCGGAGCACGCAGGCAGCTAGCCCCCTCAAAGCCCATCAGAGGGCGCTCAGCACCGGTTTCGACGCCCTCAAGCGCCAGGTCGAAGCGGTTGAGGCCTACGCGGCGCAGACCGCCGAAGCCGACGCCCGCCTCCACGAACTGCACCAGGTCGAACAACTCGAGAAGAACAGCAGCGAGGTGATCGATTTCCTCGCCTCCACCGCGCGCGCCGACATCGCAGTCCAGGACCTGGAGCAGATGTCCAACGAAGCAGCAGCCGTAGCCGACCACCTCACCACAGCATTGATCGCCACGAAGAAGGCCGCCGCGCACGCCCTGCCGTCTGCAACCCCCTCTGTAAGGGAGAGTGACACGTAAACGATGAGCAGCCCTTCGTCGTTTACTTGCCCGATGGCCTCCCACAAGGAGGCTCCCCCACCGTCGCGCCAGCTACATCGGTCGCCTCATCGCCCTTGACGAGCACTTCATCGCTCATCGCTGCGCAGTCGCGGGACAACGACCTCGGCAGGGGACCTCCGCCATCGCTCGCCTGATCCCATCAGACTCGGCGCACGACCGGCTGCGCAGCCCCAGCGAGGGCAAAACGGACAGCTGCGCAGTCACTCAGTGGATGCCCGCTTGGACCAAGTCAACTGGTCACTGCAAATACACATGGAGATCGAGACTGAACAGCTCGTGCGCCGCCTCCTCGAGCAGGTCAGACCCACCAAACAGATCTAGGATCCGCATCTTCGTCAGCAATGACGGCGGCTCGCTAGCAGCCGATTAGCAAACCCGCGATCCCGTTGACAACGACCACGTTTAGTAGGAGGCACCGGCTGGGCTCCTTCGGTTTCTATCGACGGACGCCCTATGAGCTCGTAACGGGATCATGATCCTGTTACGAGCTCATAGCGTTGAACCCGTCAGCGGCTGCTACGGATAGAGGGTGTGGACGTTAGCTGAACTGCAGTCGCAGTCTTTGTGCTGGGACGCCACAATCTTGTACACGGGGCTGAGCTTTGTCGCCGTTGAAGTGTTGCTTCCCCAGGGCCCCCACGAGCCTCCCTCTACCTTGATGCGCACGTAGGCGTGCCCCGCACAATTACCGTCGGACTTCCTCGTGGTTGTCGCTTTGTGATCGTCGACGTACGCCACGTAGGTGCGGTCGTCGGAACAATCACGCTTCCACGTGTGGCTGTCGGAAGCGGACGCCGGTGCGGCAACCAAGACCGTTGCGCCCAGCGTGGCGGCGGTCAAGCCGATCACGTACTTCGCTCGGGCTCGCATCATAGGACCTCCCCGTTTCGTAGGACAGATGACATCTGCGATCCTGCAGTGCAGACCTTGATGAAGCCTTGCTGGCCGATAAACACGCTGGTTCCGACACCCGATCCCCCTGGCCGATGCCGGGGGGATCTTGCTTTGCCTAGCTAGGTGCGCGTCGTGATGATGCGCAGTCGGCGATTGTCAGGAAGCGACGCTGGCGTTGTTGGCGATGACCGCCTGGTAGCGCCGCTCAAAGTCGGCCTGTTGGACCATCGCCCGGACTTCGTCCTCCCGCCAGGCTGCCTTCGCGGGATCCTTGATATGACGCTTCCGCACGCCTTGTTGCGCGAGTTGCTGCACTACGTCCGCGATCCGCGGCTGTTCGGTGTGCTGCCTTTCGGCGTCCCAGACGGCGTAGATGCGGAACTGCGGCAGATAGCGGCGCAGCGTGCTGGGATCGACCGGGGCTCCATTGCGCCCCGTCACGCCGCTTTCGGCCAGGAAGGCCGACAGCTCCTTGTCCGAGGGTTCAATTCCGTGGGTGTTGTGGTAGTCGAGCCAGGCCAGGTAGTAGCGGTCCACGGTGGTGAGCTGCGCAGTGGCCGGACCAGCTGACGCGGGCGGTTCCGTCTCGTCATCGTCATCGGGAAGCGGCGCGTTGACACGTCGCGAGCGCACCTGCTGTTCGGGGACCGGCGCCTGGCGGTCGTCCTGCTCCGCCGTAGACGTGTCCGCGTTCGACGCCGCTGCAGGATCCGGCTGCTCCTCAGTTCCGACGGAGGCTTCAGCCGCGATGGCGCCGAGATGTGCGGCCAACGGCTCCACGTCGAGGGCATCGTCCCCCGCGGTGAGGCCAAAGCGCTCGGCGAGGAAGGAAGCGAAGGCCGTCACATCGGAGAGCTGCCCATCCTCGGCGGCGTACTGGCGGGCAGCATCACGGTAGAACTGCGCCCACTCATCCGCGCGATCATCGTGATCGTCTTCAAAAACTTCCGCCGCGCCGGCCGGCGGTAGGGACCGGCCTGCGTCGCGCTGCTCGAACGCGAGGGTCATAGGACGCAGCTGCTCGTCCGCGAACGGGGCCCCGCTGTGCTGTGTGATCCCGTGCGTGTCCATCAGGTAGTACGCAAACTGGTGGGCAGTGGGATACTCGCCAATCTGCGCCACGAACCCGAGGTACGCCCGGAAGTAGGCCTCGGGGTAGCTCCCGTCTTCATCGCTCAGGTCCGAGAGTGCTCCCCCATGCTCGTCTACGACGAGGAGTACATGAGGCTCCTGCGGTGGGCCGAGCGGGATGCGCTCCTCCCCCGCATCCGGGCCCGCTGCCGGGCTCTGCTGTACAGAGAGCCGCTGCACTTCGACAGCAGTCGTCTCCTGCGTCGCGTGCTGCCGTCCCGAGGTGTCGATGCCTGCTGCCGCGAGGCCCGCGGGGGCGGTCTCCGCCAGGGGCACGCCGAACCGTGCGAGGCGCAGCGGCATCAGTGACTCCACCGGGGCCTTGCGGCGCCAGTTGCGGCCGAAGCGGGCCTGGAGGCGGGCCTGGTAGATGAGGCGGTCCTGCTCCAGCTTGATGACCTGCTCGTAGGAGCGCAGCTCCCACAGCTTCATCCGGCGCCACAGCTTGAAGGTGGGCACGGGGGACAGGAGCCAGCGGGTGAGGCGTACGCCCTCCATGTGCTTGTCGGCCGTGATGTCGGCGATCCGGCCCACCGCGTGCCGCGCCGCCTCCACGGCGACCACGAACAGGACCGGGATGACGGCGTGCATGCCCACGCCCAGCGGGTCCGGCCAGGCCGCGGCGCCGTTGAAGGCGATCGTGGCCGCCGTGAGGAGCCAGGCCGTCTGGCGAAGGAGCGGGAAGGGAATGCGGATCCACGTCAACAGGAGGTCGAGCGCCAGCAGGACGCAGATGCCCGCGTCGATGCCGATCGGGAAGACCACCGAGAAGCTGCCGAAGCCCTTCTTCTCGGCCAGTTCGCGCACGGCCGCGTACGACCCCGCGAAACCGATGCCGGCGATGACGACCGCACCGGCGACGACCACGCCGACCAGGATCCGCTGCGTCCTACTTAAGACAACAGGCACCTCTTCCCGCCCCCACTCACATACGACGCCCCTGCCTCACCGCTCCCCCATCAAAGCAAATCACACCCGCACACTATGAGTAAGTACCCTGCAACGACAGAACACCCTCACAGCACTCAACCCCGCCTGACCACAATTCTTTTGACGGGCAACCTTACACAGCTCAAGTGCACACCTGCCTCAGATCTATCAGTCACGAACGCAATGATACGGCGCTCGCGGCGTCCGGCAGCCGCGATCCGCTCGACCAAGTCCCGCAGCACGGCGGCCCCGCCCGCGCGCGGTCGCTCAGGCTCGCGCTACGACGCACACTGAGCCGGATGATGCGGCACTGTCACGCGAAGGGGCTGATGCCGACGTTCCCGGGGTTGGACGAGATCCTGAAGCGACCGGCCGAGGCAGGCAGACGTTGATTGATCACTCCGGGTGTGGGGACTCGCGGAGGGCAGGAGCATGACGTTGCGGATCGAGTCCACCGGAGAAGTCATTCAGGGCCGAACCGAGGCCGCCTATGACTTTTGGGGTGGCATCGAGTCTGTGATCCAGCTCGAGGGGGGAAGTAAGTTCCCCACTGACTCCGTGCAGAGCCTCGAGGCGTTGCTCGAGGTTGACGACAGCACCGAACTCCTCTACCGCGACTGGTTCCAGATCGAAGCCGCCGCAGGCAACCGCAACGGACTGACCGCCGCGACCTCGCGCCAGGACCACGTCAGCCGCTTACTAGGCCTGCCGACGGAGATCGAAACCGAACAGCTCATCCACCAACTCCCCAACCACACCAGCGACACCCCTCCCCCGCGCCCTGACACGCTGTGCTATCGGCCGGAGGAGAGGTCGACCTCATGCTCGACGGCCCAGGTCCAGTACTCGGCCACCGTCTGGCCCGCAGTGACGGCACCTGCGGCACGGGATCCGATCGGAGCGGTGAGGCTGGTGAACGGGGCCGGGCTGGTTTCCAGCAGAATGGCGTGGGTGCGCTGGTCCGGTACGCGTCCCGTCGCGAAGACGTATGACTCCCCTGCGGACAGCGGTCTTGCGCCCTGCTCGTAGCTGACGGTGATCGTGCCGCGCAGGCCGCCCTTGAAACTCCGGTCGACGCGCACCTCATACAGGTCAGAGAAGACGCCCGCGATGTCCCGCCGCCCGGCACGGTCCACGACCGTACCGGCGAACACGTCATCCGCGGTCCCGGCGACCTGCCGGGCGTCCCGCGCGTCGTAGAGCGTCACCGCCTCACCCGCGCTGGTGGTTTCCGCGGTGTCAGTGAGGCGGTATGCGCCCCAAAAGACACTCGCCAGCACCGTCAGTCCGGCCGCAGCGAGCGGCAGTCCCCGGCGAGTAGCGATCATTGGTCTGCCTTTCAGCCCCACAGTGCGTGGTAGTTCTTGCGGTCGCGCGAGGTCGGGGCACCGTTGGAGGGCATGTCGAAGGTGTTCGGAGCCATCAACGACCGGTAAGTTGCGGGGTTTTTGTGACAGAACCCCAGGGCGTGACCGAGCTCGTGCGCGGCGATCACGCGCCGGGACGAGGTGTCTCCATACGGCTTTCCCGCTCCGAGGTAGGCCTTGTTGAGTTTCAGGGTGTCAGTGCCGTGCAGGCCCTTCCAGCGCCCCAGAACGCCCCTCCACGGGGGCCGTGTCGTGGCGACATCTGACCATTCCAGATCGGCGATCCGGGAGGCGTCATCCGCAGGAAACCTCACCCGATCGAGGCCTCTGTGAAACCACACCCGATGGGCGTGGCGGCGCGCGTCGTCGAACCGGCTCTCGTCCTCCCACGCGACCTCGCCGCTGTCGACGGAGGAGCGTGCCCGTGAATCCTTATGTCCGCCCATGCACGTGGCGGGCGCCATCGCCTGGGCTGCCGAGGCAGGAGCGCTGACCAGGGACAGGGCAAGCAGGGTGGCGAACAAAAGCGCCCAGTGCGGCCCGCCCCGAAGACGCCGCGTGTCGCGCGCATAATGCTCAGCCCCCTTGAGGCAGGTGGAAGAGCTGATGACCAGGCGGGAGGGACAAGGACACACAGGGATCCGTTCACACGGGAGGGGAGGGTCTTCGTAGCGTGCACGGCCAAGCCAGCCGTCGCGCTGCGGCACGCACTCTCTCACCCAGAAGAGGAAACAGCCCCGCCACGAACCGCCGCGGTAGGCAACGGCGTTCATCGTGAACAGCAGCCTCGCAGGAAGTAACTGCGGCAGCGAGATCGTGGGGGGCTTCCTGCAACTGGGGGCCGCGAGGCAAGCGCCTTCCCGCCGGTCTGACTTACCGCTCGCGCGGGTGACACGAACGCCCTTGACGGCACGTCGCCCCACACCGACTCGCTATGAAGATCACGAACATGTCGTGATCTTCGAGGGAGACTTGTGCCCGCCATCCCCCGCACCGCCATCCTGCTCACCGCCGCGGCCCGCGCAATGACGGCAGACGCCCCGCGCCCCGGACAGGTCCGGGGCCGTCCGAGCATCCCGCGCACAGCACCCCCGGCTGGACGAGCCGCGCCGACGGTCTCAGCGACCGTCGGCAGCCTCCGCAGGCTGACGCTGGGCGCCGAAAACACGAATTGGTCCTCCTCCGTCGGGGCCGCGTCTCAGTGGGTTGTTCACTCGCCGCCAGTAGTCGAGACGGTACCGGGTTGTGAGGGTGCGCTCGTGCAAGCGGCCGAGCAAACGCTTCTGAGTTAGGAGAAGTGCTGCATAGGCGTGCTCGGCCCGGGATGCATCTCCCAGATGCTCCAGGCAGTTGGCGAGGTCCGTCTGGGTGACCAGCATTTCTGGATCAGCCGGGTCGAGGAGTTGCTCCTTAACCCGTAGCAACTTCTGGAAGGCGTCTGCTGCTGCGGTGAGGTTTCCGGCCTTCTCCAGGCATGCGGCATGGTTGTGCCGAACCGCCAGAGTGTTCTCGTGGTCGGGGCCCAGCACCTGCAGCAGGGGGCTCAGGAGTGAGCCGTAGTGGCCCGCCGCCGACTCCCAGTCGCCGGATTGGGTCCGCCATTGGGCGAGAGTGAGCCTGCTGTTGATGATGTGGTGATGGTCCGGGCCCAGCTGGGCTTCGAAATGGGGCAGGAGGCGTTCAAGCTCTTCACAAGCCATGGCAGTTCGAGGGGCATCGTCTGTTTCCCTAAGGCATGCCGCGAGGGAGTGACAGACATCGAGGGCTTCGGAGCTGTAGGTGCCCATCGCGCTCTGGGTGGACTCCAGCAGCGCGGAGTAGTGTTCCGCCGCACCAAGCGGATCTCCAGATCGCCACAGCCAATACGCCAGTAGGCTCCGCAAGGCGAGTGTCTCGGAATGGTCGGCTCCGAGGACTCGTTCGACCGCCGGGAGCAGCCTTCCGTAGTTTACGGCCGCCACTTGCGGGTAGCCGGCGCTGCCCTGCCAGTAGGCCAGGTGGCCACGCAGTTTGAGAGTCTCAGGGTCATCCCAACCCAGCGCTTCCACGTACTGAGGGAGTAGGTCCTGCAGCACTGCCACGGCGGTGTCTGCGTCTCCGGCCTCGCCATAGGCGATGGCAAGACTCATGCCGGTGGCGAGGGTGGTGGGATGCTTCCGTCCACACATCTCGACCTGTGCCGTGAACAGCTCGAGAAGGGCGGCGGGCTCATCAGCCGTGTCCCCGGCTTCAGACCTCCAGTGGATGAGGGCATGACGGGCGCCTAGCAGCGTGGGGTCGTCCGCAGATAGTTCGCGCTCGAGGCTTGGAATCAGAAGCGTTAGTTCCGCCACTGCACGTTCCACATCACCCGCGTAGCCGCGCCAGTCGGCCAAGTTGGAGCGGGCCAGCAACGTTGGTGGGGCATCGGCGCCCAAAGCCCGCTCAAGGATTGGGATGAGCTCTTTGAACTCCGCGACAGCGCCTTGCGGATCTCCCGATTCGCCGCGCCAGCGCGCGATATTATTCCGCAGGGCGAGCGTGTAGTGATGTTCGGGGCCGTGTACGCGCAGCAACTGATCCAGCAGCGACTCGCTCACGCGTATGCATTCGGCTGTCGCTCTGTCCTCGCCGAGCCATCGGGCGTGGTGGAAGTGAGCTGCGATGGTGTCGTCATGGTCGGGGCCAAGGTACTCAGTGCTCTTGTCGGCCAGCCACCTGAAGTGCGTTGCGGCACGGGCGTACTGCCCGGACTCTCCCAGGCTCGTACCCAGTTGGTGGAGCACAGCGTGAACATAAGGCCGGAACAGAGTTTCTTCGTCTGTCTGAGAGAGCAGCGATTCTGTGTTTGCCCTGAGGAGCTGGGTGAATTCGAAGTCCCGCTCGTGTTCGGGCCAGGCCGTCAGCAGGTCGTCCGCAATCGCACGAACCAGTCGTGGTCGGTCCTTGGCTGATGCGGCCTCACGGGCGGCACGCTGGACGAGTTGGTGCACTCGCACCCGCTTGCGTGGCCCCTCCATGGACAGATCGACCAGACTGAGCCGGTGCAACGCCTGAAGCGTGCTCACAGCATCTTCCAGGGACACATCATCCAGCGCCTGCGTGTCTCGGCGGGGTGATTCCGCACGAGCGGCGGCCAACTCCATACGACAGGCAGGGCCAGAGAGAACCCACACCGGCATGCCGTTCGGTGCAAGGAGTGCCGCGAGCTGCAGCATACGACGGGCGAGCCCCGCGGGACGCATGCGATCGGCTCGTTCAATGGACATCGACCATGCGGCAGCAACTGTGACGGCTTGGTCGTCAGGGAGCTCGTCCCGCTCAGGCAGTACATCCGTGAGAGTACGCGCTCGGTCCGCCAGGAGCCGCCGGTAGGCAGCACAGTCAGTATCTGCGTCGATGATGTACGCGACAGCCTGCGACAGAGCAAGTGGAAGGTGCCCGAGGTCGGCCGCGAGGCGAGAGAGCTCGTCGGCCGGCTCATCTCGTTGGTGAGCAGTCAGGACAGCCGAGAGGTAGGTGGTAGCCAATAGGGAGGTGTAGACGTCGATGGCGACTGGCTGCCGGCCTGTGCCAGTCAGGGACGAGCCTCGGTGCCGGGTGGTCACGAGGGTACGGCCTGATGCGTTGACAGGGGGCCATAAACCTCGGAGGCCGGCTGGGTTGACAAGGTCATCCAGCACAACCAGCCATCGGCACGCTGATTGGTTCGGCTTGGGGTGGAGCCAGGCAAGGAAGGACCTTGCAGCTTGGTCCGGGTCCTGCGGATCGCTCCCCAGGAGTTCAACGCTGGCCTGTGCGTACCCGTTCACGATCGCGGATCTACTGCTCGCCGTGATCCATACGACTACGTCGACCGAATCGGTCTCCCAGGCGGTGTGAGCGTAGTCTGCGGCGAACTGGGTCTTGCCCACGCCGCCCATTCCGGTCAGCACTAAACACCGCGCTGCTGCGCCGTCCGCGGGCAGTAACTGCTCAACGTCAACCCGGCGCTGGAAGGACTGCGCCCGGGGCGGAATCACCCCCACTTGGTGCGGCCAGGACGCACGTTCGCGCGGAGCAGCCTGGTGGACGAGAGTATGGACATACCCGGAGACAGCGGTCCCCCCACCGGATGCGACAGCATCGCCCGTGCCTGAAATGTGTACAGGCCCTCCAGCTGCAGCCCCGGGGGCCGGTCCGCGAAAGCCCGTCAGTGCAGTTCCCCCTCCGAGCGCCTCGGCATCTCCCGTATCCGAGACCGTCAGTGGCACCCGCGTGTTCTCGTGTCCCGTTGGAGGAGCGAGCTTGTCACTGGGGCGTTTCCGACTTGGCACTGTGGAACGGTTCCTTTCGCAGTCCGGGGTAGACGACGGCTGACGCGTTACGAGTAGTCGATGCCGGTGTTGGCACGGCTTCCGGTCCCTCGAGCCGTGGCGTCCCCTGTCCGCTCTGCCCTTGCGGACCCTCCTCCTGCGCCGCCCGGGCGCCTCACCCCCGCCTGCGCTGTGCCTCCTTCCGAACCGTCAGCCCTCCCCGTGTCGATGGCCACGTCCTCGGGGCCAGGAGGGCCCGTTCGAGAGGCCGATCCTTGAAGCAACGCCCAGACCAAGGCAGCGATGCCTGTGGCGGCTTGTAGTGACGCGCCGACCAACTGCCCTGTATCAGGGCTGTCCAGCAACCAGATCAAAGGCGTCGACACGACCCCTGTGGTCGCGACCGCAATGACCGAGATCTTCCAACCTGGCAACACGGTTCCCCCCCTAGCATTATCCGTCGGCTAAAGTCAAACAAGACTCACCTTGGGATGTCACTGATCGCAAGCCCCCGGCCGCTTCGCCTGGGCCGAGCCAGCCATTGCACCGCCTGCGGAGTGGAGGTACACGCCACCGTCTCCGCCGCCCACGACCGTGCTCATCGATCAGCACAGACTCATCGTTGTGGAAGAGATCGTCGGGTGACATACCGTCACCATGTCCGACACCGGGGACGCAACGCGATGTGCACTTCGGCCCTGCACCCATCGCCGACCGGCGAGGCTCGCGAATGAACTGCGTCCTTGGATGATCAAGGCCTCCCTGGGCAATGTCAGTCCACGTTGCGATGCTCTGTTCACACGTTGGTGATCGAGAGGGGGGCACGTGCAGGACGATCTGCTCGTCGTCGGGTTCGACCTGAAAGCACAAATCGAGGTCCACATCGGGGATCGCCCGCTGGAGCAGTGGCGGGCCCTGGGGTACGGGCGCGGGGAGCAGGTGGTCTGTTTCTACTGCTGGCAGGGCATCGATGACCCGGCGGGAACCAGGGTGCCGTTAGTGCCCCGCGGGCGCATAGGCGGCCTGGTGCGGCCCCACCCCGCGCACCCGTCGGGGATGGCGCCGCCCGGCGGGCACAGCGGCGAGACGGTCTGGCACATCAACGCCAAACACCGGCTGGCCCGGTGGGCCCGCTCTCGGCACAATGTCGCGCACGTGCGGATGGAGCAGTGGACGGAGGAGCGCAACCGCCGGGCCGACGTCCACGTCGTGCTCTTGGACGGATCGCGCCTTGCCCTGGAGGCCCAGCGTGAGCTGATCACGGATGAGTTGTGGCAGGCCCGCCACCGTGACTACGCCGCCGCAAGGGTGCGGGATGTGTGGTTTATGCGGCCGGACACGCGGATCCCGCACGTGCTGTTCGCGGAGAAGACACCCGCCTGGACGCTTTACCACCGGGAAGGATCGGCCGAAGCCCGTTTCGGACGTCCCCACGAACGAGGCCGGGTGTGGTGGGAACAAGACCTGCGCCTGTTCGCCCCGCACCATCCCCCGTGTCCCCGCGACGCGGTCTTCGCCGAACGCTTTCCCCTCGCGGAACTGGGCCTGGACGCGCATGGCGTGACGTTCCCGCCCGCGCTCAACGAGCGCTTGGCCGCACTGACGGCCGAGGCCGGCGAGGCCCGTCGCCGACACGAGCAGGTCCAGCAGCTGAGGAACTCCACCGGCGGTGCCCGCCAGCCCACCCGTCCGTGGACACCCGAACCGCTTCCGGCCGTGAAGCCGCTCCCGCAGCCGACCGGCGGCGAGCCGGTCTGCGAAGTCTGCCGACGCCCGCTCGCCGAACCCCTGGTGCGCTACGGACGGCACATCATGTGCTGAGTCGGCCCGTGGTGTGAGGGGGTGCCGGCGACGGGTGGTGCGAATCCGTCCGCGGCAGGATCAGAACGATCAGTCGCTCGGCATCAACGAGCAACTCACTCAGCTACTGGACACTTTTTGTCTTGGGGAATGAACGACGCGTACGGAAGTCCTCAAGGAACGGCCAGCAGTGCGCGGACCGCCGTTCTCCGCGGATAAGTCCAAGTAGGGGTGTTCGACGAGCACATCGGCGTGTCGAGGCGGTATGCCGTGGTCACCGGTGCTGAACTGAACGGCATGGGCTGTCGGGACAGCCCCGTCCGTCTCCTGACCCGTGATCGGGATAACTGGCGAAAGCGGCTCCGCAGCATCCGGTTGGTCCTGTTCGGTAGCCGCTCAGCGCGGTGCTTCGTCTGTTCTCGCAGTGTGAGGCGGAAGGTTCACGGGCCCAAGCCGCCAGTAAGGACACCGCGATGCACAGCAACCACGCCCGCAAGAAGGATGTCCGCGCCCGCGCCCAGCAGACCGGCCAGTCGTACGCCGCCGCTCTTGCCGCGCAGCACTCGGTACGGGCCAGCTACACCGGGGAACACCTCGACGCTGCGGCGCAGGGGGCCGCGGGCCGCCCCGGCCTGGGGCTGGATGAATGCACAGCCGAACAGCGCCGGCTGCGGGTCTTGCTCGCCCTGGCGATGTTCAACGCCGGGACCTTGCAGCACCCCGTGCCCGGCAGTTGGGCTGTGCGAGGCCTGACCAGTTACAGCCCCGCCCTCTCCGCCCAGCCCGCACATCTCGCCGTTGTGGTGGGCGCGGCCTTCAACGCCGTCCGCTACCTCGTTCCGCGCTCCCGCGAGGGCGAAAGCGCGATGTGCCGGGTTCCGGGGCTGCGCGTTGAAGCCCAGGTCGGCGATACCTTCCTGCTGCACCATCTTCCGACGGGTGCGCAGATGTCCGTCACCGAGGAAGCAACCACTCGTCTCCCCCTCGGAGAGGATGCGCACCGCGCCCGCCGTCTGCAGGGCACCGATGTGCCGCTGAGCGAGAGCGAAGGGGCGTCGCTCGCCGAGATTCCGCCACTGGCCAAGGCCGCCGAGGTGCTGCTGGCAGGGCTGCTGGTGCGACTCAACCTGCGTGACCCCCAGGGCGGGTGGGCGCTGCGTGCCTGGGACACCCACCCGTTGGACCGCCCCATGCCACAGCGCAGCTCGCCTGACCGGCGCCTGTGGGGCTATGGGCCGCGGTGGGAACTTGAGTGGGTCAGCGACTTTCCCAGGGAGCAGGACGTCGTGGCCGCGCTCACTGATCCCCAGGCTGGCATCCCCGGGGCTGAGGCAGTGCGAGTTCACCGCGGCTGGGACATCCACCTCAATGACGCCAGCCTCGCGCTCAGATCACAGCCCTGGTGATCATTGAAGGTCGCGGCGTTCCTCTCTGCGACCTTCGGTAGCAAGGCCGCCTCCGTCTCCGCTCTCGTCATGGGCCGCGGAGGCGCGAGGCTGTCTCTCCCTGTGCTCCCCGGACTGGTGCGGGAGTGCCCCATGAGCTTCGCGATGCGCACGACCCCAGCCGTCTGGTGCCCGGCCGACGTCCTCTTCGCCATGCTCAGCCACGGAATACGAACCCCAACCCGCCCGGACAGCAGGAAGGGCTTAGGAAGCGATGCTTTCACCGCCCGGCAGGTGGACAGCCACGTCATAGCTGGCGATCCGGTCCGCCAGCGACCGCGGACTCACTCCATGCACGTTCACCAGATCCGGATCGGCGCCAGCTTCCACCAGTACTCGAATCGTTGCTCCCTCGCCCCGGGAATTGAACACAGCCTTCCACAACGGCGTGTTCCCCTGGCGATCCACTGCGTCGACCGACGCCCCTGCGGCCAGAAGGACCTCGGCGGCCGCAGGATCCTGGGCCTGCGCGGCGAAGTGCAGCGGCGTCCAGCCACAAGCGTCAACCGCCTCAGGGTCGGCCCCGCCAGCCAGCAGCGCCCTCAACCGAGCCGCATTCCCATCAACCACGGCATAGTGCGCCGCCGTCCGCCCCAACCGATCCCGATCTGTCATGCCAACCATCCTCACCCGGCTTGACCAAACAGATAGGGGCACCCCGACCGGTGCGCCCCTGTCGCTTTGCCCCCCCCCGGCGTGGCTGCAGGTCCTCAGAAGACGACGCCTGTGATCGTTATCCCCGGGCGCGGACGCCGGCTGTGGTGCTGTAGAAGCTCTGAGTGATCCACATGTCACTGCCGTCCGTGGACGCTTTGGCGGCGAAATAGGAGCACTGGAACTTGGACTTCCGGCCGAGTGGGACCTTCGTGACCCGGGGCAGCGTGTCGCAACGCAGGTCCGTCCCAGTATCGCTGTTGTTGCCCCAGAAGTATGTGAGGGCGCCCTCCCGGGTGAGCAGACCGGTGCTGGGCTGGGCTTCGTATCCATCGCCCATGCCGCCGAACCCCGGCTTGCCCGCGAACTTCACCGGCCAGGTCACCTCGATACCTTCATAGGTGACGGTGCAGGTGACGCGGGCGCCTGTCACCGGCCGGACGGAATCCTTGTCGCAGCGGGCGCTGGTCTTGCCCGGAGCCCCGGCCATCGTCACCGTGCGCGTGCGCAGTTCGTGCTTGACGTGCTCGATGAACGGGGCATCCGGATCCGGCTCCGGAACGGTGTCGCTCAGCCTCTGCGGCATCGCCTTCGGCGACTCGATCGACTTGCCCACCGGCGAGCCGATCACCGACGGCTCAGCCGTACCGTCGTTCTTCCCGTTGTCGGCGCTGCTGCAACTCGTGAGCATGAGGCAGGAAATGGCGACGGCAGCTATCAGTGATCCCCGTGAATTGTGCATGACCAGCACAGTAGCCGCCAGTAACGGCCCGCCTACAACGGGGTCGTTGCGCGGAGAAACCCCCGTAACGATCAGACTTACCGTCGTGCGGGTGACACGAACACCTTCTACGGCCCGGCGACAAGCGCCGACTCGCTACGAAGGCCACGACCAGTTCGTGAATCTTCGAGGAGTCCCGTGCCCGCCATCACCCGCACCGCCGTCCTGCTCACCGCCGCCGTCGCAATGGCCGTCCCGGCCGCCACCGCGCACGCCACACCCGCTGGCAGCCCCGAGGCGGCACCACGGGCCGGTGAAACCGTCACGAAACCGCTCATGGCCGCGCTCAAAGCACTGCCCGTGAGGGAGGAGGACCGCACCGGCTACCAGCGGACCTCATTCAAGCACTGGGTGGATGCCGACAAGGACGGCTGCACCACGCGCGCCGAGGTCCTCAAGGCCGAAGCGCTCACCACCCCAAAGCAGGGCGCCAAGTGCAAGCTGAGCGGCGGCCGCTGGTTCTCCGAGTACGACGACCAGTACGTCGAAGGCCCCTCCGGTCTCGACATCGACCACCGGGTTCCACTCGCGGAGTCCTGGGACTCCGGAGCCCAACACTGGAGCGCGGCCGAGCGCCAGGCTTATGCCAACGATCTGGGCGATGAGCGGGCGCTGATCGCCGTCACGGCAAAGTCCAACCGCAGCAAGGCCGACCAGGACCCCGCCACCTGGATGCCGCCATCCGAAGGCAACCGCTACGACTACGTGAACCAGTGGGTGGCTATCAAGACCCGCTGGCAGCTCACCATCGACCCCAGCGAAGGATCCGCCCTCTCCGAGAACGCCTCCCGCTGCCCCAACTCCCCGATCACAGTGAAGCTCGCGCGGTAACCGGCCGGGGGCAGGTGTGATGCCGGAGCGGCAGGCCAGGATCCGATGGGCTGCCGCCCCGGGCCGTGCTCACGACGTCGCGAACGGGCGCGGCTATATCTGGGCTGCCGCGGCCACGTGAACCAGCCGACCGGCATCGCCGACTCCTGGCCGGCGTCCTGGCCACCAATACGCCCTACCCCCGGGCCGATAACATCCCTTCTTCCCTACGGCCCGGGAGCTGGCGGCCGATGCCGACCGCTTGGGGGAAGGTGCCCTTGTCCACCCGAGCACCAGCTGCGCTGGGCGCCCAAGTCCGGCCAACAGCGGTCCGGTTCCGCAGTCCTGCGTGCGCACGAGTGGCTATCCTCGTTCCGCGATGATCACTAAAGGGGGGACCGTATGAAGCGCAGGTCCATGCGAACGGGGGGACTGGCTGCTGCAGTCGCCCTCATGCTCGTGGCAGGGTGCGGCGGCTCGGACGGAGATGGCAAGGGACCTGCGCACGGCGGGGATCGGCGCGACCCGGTCGGCCCCCGGGGCCCCGCGATGCGTGAAGTGAAGGCACCGGTGCACTTCGCGACGGGGAAGGCCGTCGCCCTGCCCGAGTCCGCAGGGGCCGGCAACATTTCCATCGGAGGGCTACAGCATCCGCTGCCCCTCGCCCTGCACAGGGGCATGGCCTACATCGCCCGCCCCGACGGCATGGAGATCGCCAGCGGCGTCCGGAAGACAGACCCCGTGCTGCTGACGCCCAAGCACGAACCCCTCATGACCATGGATGACTTGGGAGTGACGGTCGGCTCGAACCCTGCGCGGCGACCGGTCATCGCGGAGTCCAAGGGCAAGACCTTGGCCCTGAGCAGCGTGGTCACCAAGGTGCCCGGCGCGGGCACCACCAAGGGACACCACGAGGTCGAGCTCCTCGTGGCAGACACGGACACAACTGCCAAGGCATGGTCTGCGCGGATCCCCTTGCCAGAGATGGAGTACGCCCTGGACGTGGAGGAGGAGGACACCGAGGTCGTCGGCATCTACGGGGACACCGTGGCGCTGTACGCGCAGGGAAGGCTCTTTGGCGTGAACGTGGACAGCCATCAGAAGGCGTGGACGGCGCCGGGGACATACGCCGCAGGGGCGGTCCTGGCCGGGGGGAAGTTGGTGGCCCTGCGAGACGACGCGGACGGCGACAGGCGCCCGGTGGGTCTAAATCCGGCCAACGGGAGCCAGAAGTGGGCCATCGACGACATTTCCGCCGAGACCCTGAACGCGGCGGGCCCGGGCACCGTCATCGTGGGCGGGTATCTGAGCAGTGAGGACAGCAGGGAGGGGTCAGTCCTGCTCGACGCTGCGAGCAGCAAGCGCATCGAAACCTACGACGGAATTATGGCCGCCGACAGCTGCGACTATGACGGCCGCTCCACGACGATCTGTGCCGGCTCGGACGCGGTGGCCGCCTACCACACCCAGACCGGCAAGGAGCAGTGGAGGCTCCCCGACAAGTCGGGCAACCGGGTGGCCCCCGAGGTCACGCTGGTGCGCGCGGGCCTGGTCTACGGGACCACGGAAAACGGCCCCGTCGTCCTGGACTCCACCTCCGGCGCAGACAAAGAAGACCAGCCCGGCATCGCACCGTACTTCAGCGACGGGTATGTCGGCATCGGCCTCACGGATTCCGACCACACGGTGACGGCCTACCGCACCGAGAACTGACCGGCGCCCAGCCCCTGTGAACGCAGAGCACAGGGGCGACCGTGCCCTCCACCGCGGCGCCGTCGTGGACGGCGCCGGCCACTGGGCAGAGGTCGTCGACTTCGCCCGGCACGCACCATAAAGTCCACCCCTCGACTCGGCTGATGCGGACGGGTGTCGACGACGGCGCGATTCTCCAGGGGCCGTGGTCACGTAACTCCTCGAGGGGTCGGGGTCAGCCATCCTCGAATGGTTCGTCACTCCACCTGAACCAGGCGCGATCGTCACTGATGTGCAGAAGGAACTCCGCGACCGGACCTGGCGGGGCCACGAGCGACAGGGTGTCCGCGATCCGGTCGTAGGCGCGGTCGAACTGCTCGTACTCCTCGGCCTCTAGGAGAGCCAGTGACTCGTCGAACCACGGCTTTACCTCTATGAACATCGGGGTTGGAACGAAGCGCCCGTTCAACCAGGGAAAACCGGCCTCGTCGATGACGATCTCACCGAGCAGTTCCTCCTGCCGCATCAGTCGCCAGACTTCGCCCTCGAAACCCATCTAGCCGGCTCTCCGTCCGTGTCCCGGTGTCGCGAGGCAGCCCCTCCCCTGACGCGGCAAGACTAACGAGGCAGGAGCGCCCGGGCCGGCCGTGGCGTACTGCTACCGGACTTCGACGGAGTACGAGGCGCCGGGGAACTCCCAGCCGTCGGTGCCTTCGCCGATGTCCTCGACGATGACGTCGTCGATGAAGTGGTCCTCGAACTCGTCGTCGGTGAGTTCCCCGGCGAGCCAGAGTTCCTCGATGGTGTCCCAGTTGCCGCGGCTGCCGTCGATGCGCAGGGGCGCGGCGGCCCGGGTGCCGCGCGTACGTTCGTCGTCGCCGGTTTTGACGTCGCCGCTGATCTCGAACTGGCCCTGCTTGATGGGGTCGGGGATCGGGTCGGCGGGGACGATGGCGACGTTTTCGTATGCGGTGTGGATGATGTCCAGGTAGCTGCGGCGGACGTTGTACTCGGAGTCGGACAGCCAGTTGAGCAGCGTTTTGGTCGTCACGTGGAGTCCGGCGTCCGTCAGGGCTTGCTGCCCGCGGTGGGTCGCGGTGAGCTGGCTGAGCTGGGCGTGCCAGTGCTTGGCGGTGTAGGACGACAGCCGGTGGCGGGGGGTGACCTGGGAGCGCAGGAGGTCGCCCAGGGCGGCGCCCAGACAGTCACCGCGGCCTGTGGGGCCGGCCATCAGTCCTCACCTTCGGGGATGATCTCGCCGGGCTTGACGAATTTGGCCTTCACTTCGCCGAAGCCGTTCCCGATGCGGTAGGTGGCGGGCGCGGTGGCGTCCGGCGCCCAGAAGACGGCCGCGTCGACGTTGCGCAGCGCGAGGAGCTGGTGGCCTTGCTCGACGGCCCTGAAGGCCACGCTCCAGTGGCGGACGGATGCCTCGGCGACCATGCTCATGCGCCAGTCCGGCCGCCAGAACGGGGAGCGCTGGGAGGGGCGTTTGGGCCACAGCAGCCGCAGCGCGATGGACAGCCGGGTCTTGTACGCCTTGTAGGGGTCGCCGCCGGCCTGGACGAGCTCGGTGCGTGCCTTGCGGGTGGCCTCGTAGAAGGGCTTGAAGAGGGACTCGTTGTACTTCCCGGTCCAGGAGTCGTAGATGGTCGGCATGGCGCCGAGGTGGTTGTCCCGGACGAGTTTCTCCAGCTGCTTGATGTGGGGGGTGGTGACCCACACCCGGCCGTCCTCGTCGGGGCGGTCGATGATCCGGCCCAGGGGGTGCGGCATATCGGTGCGGGTCCACTCCGGGACGTCGATGAGATAAATCCCGGCCTGGGTCTTGTCGAACGCGTCGAGCGGACCGGTGTGCAGGAGCTTGTTCGGCGCCAGCGGGACGGCCGAACAAGCCGAGGGATAGGAGCCGTTGCGGTCGATCAGACACATCACGCCGTCGCCGAACGAGTCGGGCACCAGGAGTTGGTCACGCCTGACACGCTTGCCGTTCGCATTGATGTGAGCAACGCGTTCGCTGGTGACCTCGGGATGGACCCAGCGAGGTTCACCGTCCATGTCCTCGCTGATCAGCGGCCACGGGCCGCTGTCCCGCTCCTCCGTGCGGATGACCGAGATCGGGTGCATCTTCGACCGGCCGACGGCTTCCTTGAGCAGGCGCAGCGCCGGGAAGACCGCGTCGTCGGGCTCGTCTTCTTCATCGCCGGGCTGCAGGTCCTGCTCCCGGTCCTCGTCCTCGTCTTGGTCCTCGTGTTGGATTTGTGCGGGTGTTTCCGCCGGTGGGTCGGCGATGGCCGGGCTACCGGATCCGGTTTCCCCTGTGGGGGCCTCGCTGCCCTCGTGCACGGTGCCCGTTGCTGCGCCGTCTTCGGGAGCAGGCGCAGCGCCGGTGATCGGGGCTGCGGTGGCGCGGTAGGCCGTGGCGAAGGCGTTCAGGGCGGCTCGCAGCTGCTGCCCTTCTGGGGTGTCGGGGAGGATGAGACCGGCTGCGGAGGCCAGGGCGGCGGAGTAGCCGCGCAGGCCGGGCAGGTCCTTGGTGGCTCCACTGAGTACCGCCTGGCGGTGGTCGGCCAGGACCTGCAGGGGCCCGGCGGGCAGGCCCCTGATGGCGCCGGAGGTGAAGGGCAGGGCAGCCTCAACCAGGTCCCGCTCGGCCGCGAGCAGAGCACTGGTGTCGGCCGGGCTCGTGTCGGCCGTCGGCGATGCGGCGGATCCCGGCAGCGCGGGGGCGGGCTTCGAGGCGGCATCGGTGAAGCGGGCCCGGTCGAGGTCTGCCCGCAGAGGGATCGTGGTCTGTCCGAGGTCCCGCTCGACGACGGTGACTTGGGCGATCAGGGAGTCGTCGGCGGGGGCCAGGGTGAGCGTCACGTCCGCGGCCAGGCTGCGCACGGCATCGGGGGCGGCGGTGTTGAGGACGGCCAGGACCGGGACGTTCAGCTCCCGGGCCAGGTGCGCCAGGGTGCGTACCGCGGGCGGCACCTGGGCCCCGGAGAGCGGGACGTGCGGATCGTGCGCGTGGTGTAGGCGGTCCACGACGACCAGAGCGAGCCCGTCGACGTAGGGTGCGGTCTCCGCGATGGCCTGAGCGGTCAGGCCGGTGCCGTCGTCGAAGAGCACCCGGTCCCGGGCCTGGCTGACGCGCTCGGCGGCCGCCTGGGTGGCTTCGTGCTCCGGCCCGGAGAGCGCTCCGGCGCGGAGCCTGCGCACGTCAACTCCGGCCTCGGCCGCGATGATCCACCGGGTGACGACGTCGGTCGTCAGTCCCGCGGCCGCATACAGCACGGGGCGGCGAGCGGCGAGCGCCGTATGGCGGGCCGCAGCCAGCGCGAGGAGGCTGCCGCCCGCGCCGGGGTCTGCGGCCACCAGGGTCAGCCTGCCCGGCTGCAGTCCGCCGGTGGCCGCGTCCAGGTCCCGCAGGCCAAAGTGCAGGCCGTGCGTGGCGGGGGCGAGGGCGTCGCCGACCAGGTCACCCAGGGAGGCCAGTTTGCGGGGTGCGGGGCGGGCTGGGGTGTTCTCGCTGTCCACCGTGCCTTCTCCCTCGAGGGATGGAGTCTGCGGGCCGAGGGCGTCGTCGCTCACGGGGCCGGTCCGTTCAGATGTAGGTGACGGGATTGCGGGACAGATGGGGGCTCTCGGTGGGTCGGCCCACACGCGGGTCGCCGAGCAGGAGCTTGCCTTCGAGGGCATAGCGGCCGCCGTGCTTGCTGATCCCGGTGACCTTGGCGACGGCCAGGACCGTCCCTTCGGTGTTGATGATCTGCACCTCGTCCTGCGTCAGGGCCCGGTCGGCGTTGAACTTCCAGATACCGCGGCCCGCTTCCCAGGCCTCGGCCTCACTCATGCCAGGACGCCAGCCCAAAGTAGCCCGCCCCAGCAGGTCGCCCGCATCCGCGGCGCGCTCGGCACCGATCTGGATCTGCAGCACCCGACACCCCCTCCAGATACTTTGCAACTTGTTGGCAAGCTACCACATTCGACATAACTTTGCAACAAGTTAGAAAGTTATTCTTGCGCATCGCCGATCCAAGTCAGCTACGAGAAGCACCAGCTGACAGACCCTCGCGTTGACGCTGTGCCATGAGAGATGGCTCCCCTCGGTCGGTGCCGCCCGCCCATGGGCGTCGGTGCTGCGGGGATACACCGGTGGCCGTGGTGTCGGTGTGGCCATGGAAATACACTCGAACATGCGAACGGCTCCGCTCCGCTTAATCGCCTCGACCTGCTGCGCTTCCTGGAACGCGTCCAGGAACAGGACCTCGCGCATACCCGCGGGTGGATCGCGGACGAGGAGCGGCGCGAGGCAGAGCGGATCCGCGGCGCGCAGACACGGCCGCCGACGCCGGACTGGCTCATCGAGCAGGGCATCGGCCAGGGGCGCCCGCGGCGTACGTGCACGCGGGGCACTGCGACATGGCGCCGAAGGCCCCGCGGGCGAAGGGGATCACCGTGGAGCAGGCGCGCCGCGCCCTGCATGAGGGTGTCGATGCGTGCCCGTACTGCCGGCCAGACACCGAGCTCGGCGTGCTGGAGTAACCCGGGGACCCTCGGACATCAGAGGTTCTGAAGGGCTGGCTCCGGTCGTATGTTCTGGCGCACACCGGCGAGCATCGCGGGGAAAGTTATGCGCAACACCGTTCGCTGCGCCGTCGTCGCCGTCCTCACCGGCGGCGCGATTGCACTCACCGCGGCAACCGCCACCGCAGACGACGAGTTCTGGCCCAGGGGTGGCTCCGGCCACTGACGGCGTTGACCCGGACTATCCGCTCACCGGCGCCTTCGGCGACGAGTACTGGCCCAAGGGTGGCGGGGCAGCACCTGCAGGCGACGAGTTCTGGCCCAGGAACGGTGGGGTGGCTCCTGCGGGCGTTGGGGTCGCCGGTGAGGGTATCTGACCGTGCCGTCACGGCAGGGGTGGCAGCAGGTCGACCGTCAGGTCGCCGCGGACCCGCAGCACACTGGGTCGGTGGCGGAACCGGCCGAACTCTTCCGGGCGCTCTTGGTCGGCTTCGATCTCCACCACCACGCTCGGGACGACCGGCAGGTATCTGACCGGCGGGGCACCTGGCAGCCCGCCCACCGTTCCCGGAAGTTCGGCCAGGTCCGCGCCGGTGGGCTGCAGCACGGGCGCCAGCTCACGGCGCAGGGTCTGGGCTAGCGGCAGGCTCACTCCCACGGCCCGCATCCGTCCGTCGGCGCGCACAAGGCCGAGGACCAGGCACTGGGTGGCCGGGGTCCGGCCACTGACGCCAAGGACGGCGGCCTCGCTGGTGTGCGTGCGCCGCCACTTCAGCCAGCCTGAGGAACGGCCCGCGATGTAGGGCAGGTTCGGGCCACCAGGCCGCCCACCCACTGCAGCGCAGTGTCCACGTCCCCCGGGCCGCGGTTCGCGTCCAAAGCGGGACTGCAGCCGTGAGAAGGCCACCCTTCCGCCCTTCAGGACCGCGACCAGCTCGCCGTCCAGCACGCACTCCGGCAGAGCCTGGGCAGCCCGCGCGACGTCGGCAAAGGGAGTGGTCAGGTCGGTGCCATGGCGGCTCCAGAGGCGGCCCGCACGGGCGAGGACCTGGCAGCGCCATCCGTCGAACTTCGGCTCCAGGCTCAGGCCCGTGCCGCTGCGCACCTGTTCGACAGGACGGCACAGTGCCAACGGGACCGGAAGTGCAAGGGACGTCATGAGTAAGCCATACCCCGCTCTATCCAGGCCGCTGGGCTGCACGTCAGACTCTACCTGTCCGCCGCTGTACGGAACGAGACGCTCACCTCGACAGCCCAAGGGCGTATGTGCAACCGGGCGCCGCTGCCACGGTCCGATAGAACCGCGCTGAGCCCACGCCAGCCCGCCCGGTCAAGGCCAATCTCGGCTACCGGCTCGCCGTGTACTGCTTCACCGGGCCCGCCCCCGACACCCCGACCCCGACCGACGAGGGACCTCGGCACCTGTTCGCTTCGGCTCCTGTGTTGGCAGGGGAAACGAGGAGGCAGCGGAACCCTACGAGCGGCGGGCGTGCGGGGCGGCGTCGCGAAGGGGCCGGGGCCCGGTGCTACTTGAGGAAGTCTCGCAGGACAGTGATCATTTCCTCTGGGGCTTCGAACGGCCAGAAATGGCCTGAGTCGAAGAGATGCACGCCGCTTCCCTGCGGGAGGTGCGCCAGGACGTCGGGGTCGGTGTAGAACTCGCGGGGCTGGAGGGGGTCGTTGGCTCCCTGCAGGAGCAGGACCGGGCACTTCCACTGAGGGATGAGACGGGTGCGCCGCTCGATCCATTCCTGGCGGAATGACGAAGAGTTGAAGTAGCGGGGCACGGCGGTGCTGATTCCGTCGTAGCTGAACTCCTGCACGGTCCGTGCGAGGTCCGAGGCCTTCACTTCGCGCTCGGTGAGCAGGAGGTAGGCGGTGGCCACGAACCGGCCGGCGTCGGCCAGCATCGACGGAGCGTCGGGTGAGGTGAACATCGCCTGCTGGGGGTGCAGATCAGGGCTCAGGTGCCAGAGGTGCTGCTGTCCGCGGCCGTAGCGGATGACCCGGTCTCCCGTGCGGGCCACGAGGTGGTCTCCGACCGGGGTGCCCCTGTCGTGCGTGATCAGGCTGAACCGCTCGATCTGCAGCTGCTCCAGGAGAGCTTCGAGCTGGATGGCGACGCCCTCTTGCCGGAAGTCGCCGGTGCCCTTCTCCGACTGGCCGTAGCCCTTCAGGTCGATGGCCAGGCAGCGGTATTCGGAGCCGAAGGCCTCGAGCGCGTAGTGCCACTGCCACCAGGAGTCGGGCACGCCGTGGAGGAACACCACGACAGGTCCGTTTGAAGGGCCTGCCTCGACGTAGTGCCAGAGCACGCTCTCGCCGTCGCCGGGAGCCTCTACGAAGTGGTGGGTGGCGGTGACATTTCCCAGGCGTTCCTCGTCTCCTTCCTTGTCGAGAGGGCGGGGAGGGGTCTGCGGCAGTGCGCCCATGAGCTCATCGACCTTGGAGAGTTTGGCGAAGCCCGCCTCCAGCCCCGCGAGGACCCTCTGCGGAAGCGGTGCGTAGTCGTACTGAATCGCGTCGTGCGGCACGGTCAGTCCTCTCTCGTTCCGTATTGATGTTTTCATCAGCCCTGACATAAACATCATGATGCGAAGGCGTCAAGACCTTCATGCGGTACCCGGCAGGCGCGCCGGCATCGCTTGCTTGCTGCGCTGCGCTCAGCGCCGGAGGAGCAGCAGGGCGAGATCGGTTCCCGCGAGCACCGCGCACAGCAGCGCGGGAGCGAGCTCCCCCAGCCCGTGCCCTCGGCGCAGGTGGACGATGAGTGCGCCGCCCAAGAGCAGCAGGAGCCCGCACAGGGCTGCGGCTCCGAGGGGTGGCACGGTCAGTCCTGCCAGTAGCCCCAGTGCGCCCGCAACCTCCAGGGCGCCTATGAGGCGGAAGCCGGTGGCGGAGAATCCGTCCTTCTCGGCGAGCGCCCGCATGTGGTCCAGGGCGAGAATCTTGGCCATACCCAGCACCATGAACAGGGCGGCGAGCAGGAGCGAGAGGGCTGTGGTTGTTGTGTACACGGGTACCCGTTTCAGGATGAGTGAGCTGTCGGAGCGGGTGGCGGGGTTCCGGGCCGGCTCCGCGTTCAAGCTGTGCCGCTGCCGGGCTGGAAGGACACGTCCTGGCCGTCGAAGTGGCCTTTCAGGCCATCCGCTCCTGCGTGCAGCGCAGTCAGGCTCAGCCCGCGGGGCACATTGCGAAGGGGGATGGGCCGTTCGAAGATCCCGGTCAGGAGTTTGCGTGCGACGTCCGGGACTTGGGTGCCCGCGATCTGCGGACCCTCGAACATGATCGTGTTGTCCGGACCGGCCTTGACGGCCGCGGTCATGTTCACGGACTCGCCAAGCGGAGTCTGGATGTGTGCCCCGACACGGCCGGCGCGCCCGGCGGAGCGTACTTCCAGCCCCAGGGCGTCGGACAGGTCCGCATAGGAGAGGAAGGCGGTGGCCGTGGCGCGACGGGAGCGGGCACCTTGGGCCTCTCCGGGGGCGGTCAGGCCCTCCATCTGGGCGTCGAGGCGGGTGATGGGAAGGGCCCTGCCGGTGTCGGCGGGTATTCCCCGGGCGGAAACGTCGACGTGATCGAAGCTGCCGGCGGCAACCTGTGCGAGCACGGGAAATCCCTCTACGCGCACGTGCGGTTCCTCCTGTGCGCCAGTCGCCTGCCGAAACGCTGTTGCGATCTCCCGTTCGGCGCCTTCGGCGACAGCCAGGTCGAGTGAGGTCGCTGCGAGCGCGGTGCCCGAGATGACGGCGACCACGGTGATCGTGGCGCGCCGCCGACGGATGCGCGGCGAAAACATGGGGCCTCCTGTGTTCAGGCCGGACGGGGCCGGCACGACGTTGACACTCCGATTGAATCAAGTCTGAAGGTTTTATCATCTATGAGTGATGTCTCAAAGGCTTTGACTGGAGCGCATTCTGATGTTTTCATCAATTGTGGTATCGGTTAGAGTCGACCCATGCAGCCGTCGCCCGCCCAGCCCGTCAACCGCTTCGAGCGCCGCCGGGCCCAGACCCGCCATGCCCTTATCGGGGCGGCCCGCGCCATTCTTTCCGAGCGGGGTAACACCGAGGTCAGCATCCAGGTCATCGCCGAACGCGCCGACGTGGGTTTCGGTACCTTCTACAACCACTTCGAGACCAAGGAAGCTCTCTTCGACGCGGCGGTCGCCGACGCCCTGGAGGAATACGGGCAGCTGCTCGACGCCGCGACGGGGCAGATCGACGATCCCGCCGAGATCTTCGCCACCAGCGTCCGGCTCGCGCTGCGGCTGGCGGCCAGCCACCCGGAGATCACCGGGATCCTCCGCTTTCGCGGCCTGCAGCACGTGCACAGCGGAACCGGACTAGGCCCCAGGGTCCTGCGTGACTTGGAGGTCGGCAGGGCCTCGGGGCGGTTTGAGATCCCTGACGCGCAGGTTGCCCTGAGCGTCGTCGGCGGAGCAGTCCTCGGGTTGATCCAGCTGGGCGCCACCACCGAGCTCGACGAAGCGGCGGGCGAGCAGACCGCCGAGATGATCCTGCGGATGCTCGGCGTGCCCGCCGACGAGGCCCGCGCGCTGGCGACCGGGCCCCTGCCGGCCCTGGATCAGTAGGCCGGGGCAAAAGCCGACCATCCGGCGCCGGCGCCCAGTACGAGACAAAGCGATGAGCGGGCGGAGCGTGCTCCGCCCGCTCATCGTGCCCCGGGCCCGGGATTCCCCAACCGCGGCCCAAGGGGGGCGCCCGCCGCGTCCCGTCAGCGGCCGCCGGACGAAGGGTCCGTGAACTCTTCGTCCCGCCGGCGGGGTGTCCCAGCCCGCCGGGTTCATCCACGACTGCGTGGCGACCACGTCACCGAAACCGCCATGAATGAACACCTAAATCGTAACTGATGAAAACATCAGTTACGATCGTCAGTATGAACAAGCCTGCAATCGGCGACACCCCGGCCGGCGTGGGCCGCGCCGGCACCCGCGGCGTCCTCTTCGCCATGTGCCTCTCGCTGGTCCTGGTCGTCGCGTCGGTCTCCGCGCTCAATCTGGCCCTGCCCGATCTCGCCCTGGATCTGGATGCCTCCAACTCGTCCCTGACCTGGATAGCCGACGGCTACACCGTGGCGCTGGCCGCCCTCGTCCTGCCCATCGGCGCGCTCGGCGACCTCTTCGGCCGCCGCAAGATACTCGTGCTCGGCAACCTCGTCTTCGGTGCGGCTGCCCTGTTCGCCGCCTTCGCCGACTCCACTGCCCACCTGATCGTCTGGCGAGTCCTGATGGGCGTCGGCGCGGCCATGATCATGCCGGGCACGCTGTCCACGATCACCGCCGTCTTCCCAGCCGACAAGAAGGATCGCGGGGTGGCCACCTGGTCCGGGTTCGCCGCCTCCGGCGCCATCATCGGCATGCTCATCGCCGGCGGCCTCCTGGAGCAGTGGACCTGGAAGTCGATCTTCATCGTCAGTGCGGTCACGTCCCTCTTCTGCGCTCTGGCCGCTCTGTTCCTGGCCCCGGAAACCAGGAGCTCGAAGCCCGAGCCCTTCGACTGGCGCGGCTCCCTGAGCACCGCGCTCATGGTGGGCACCCTGGTCTACGGCATCATCGAGGGCAGTGACCGCGGCTGGGCCCGGCCCGAGACCCTCATCGCCTTCGGTGTCTCCGCGCTCTCCCTGGCCTGCTACGTCGTGTCCGGGCTGCGTACCCGCCAGCCGATCCTGGACCCGCGCCTGTTCCTCCTGCGTGGATTCCGCTCAGGAACTGTCGCGATCATGACCCAGTTCGCGGCCGTCTTCGGGTTCTTCTTCGTCGGCCTGCAGTTCCTCCAGCTCATCTTGGGATACAGCCCTCTCAAGAGTGCCGCCGCGCTCATCCCAGTCGCGGCCGTGGTCCTGCCCACTTCGCAGCTCGCTCCCCGGCTGGTCCGCCGACTCGGCTACAAGGCGGTGCTGCCTGCGGGCCTGCTGTGCCTGGCCGGCGGCATGTTCTGGCTGACCTTCCTGGACGCCGGGGCGGGTTACCCCGCCTTCCTTGTGGCGCTCCTCGTCGGAGGCTTCGGCATCGGCCTGGTCGGCTCCGCCGGCACCAGCTCGATCGTTGACTCCCTCGGGCCGGACCGCCAGGGCGTGGCCTCCGCGATGAACGACACCACCCGCGAGGTCGGATCCGCCATCGGCATCGCCATCATGGGTTCTGTCTTCTCCGCCCAGTACCGCTCCGCCCTGCCGGGCCCTCTCCTGCATCAGCTGCCCGCTGACGCGGCCGAAACGGTGCGCCACTCCGCTGCCGGGGGGCTCCAGGTCGCCTCCCACCTCGGGCAGCGCGGACTGCAGCTCGCCGATGGGGTGCGCGACGCCTTCATGAGCGGTTTCACGGACGCCATGGGCGTCATCGCCGTGATCCTGGCGGCCGCCGCGGTAGCCTGCCTCGTTTTCGCCCCGGCCCGCTCCCGGGGCGCCACAGACCCGGCCGAGCAGTCCCCGCAAGCGGGCTCCTCCAGCGGCGAAGACGCCCCCACCGGCGCGGACAACGTGTCGGCAACCGTTCCCGGCTCGGGCGGGTCCGCATGACCTTGCCCGACCTGCTGTGGCCGACCTACCTGGGGCCCGCCGACCTGGGGCGGATCGAGGGTGTACCACTGAGCGGCCGAGGACTGCCCGCCTCGACCTACGCCGCTCTCGACCGCGCCGCCACCCTGTGGCCCGACCGCCCGGCCGTGAGCGTCCTGTCCAACCCGCACGATCCCAGGGAGACCGTCACCTGTACCTTCGCCGGCCTGCGCGACGACGTGCACAAAATCGCCAACCTCTTCCATGCCCGCGGCGTCCGCCGGAGTTCCGCGGTGGCGATTCTCGCCCCCAACACCCACCTGACCCCCGCTCTCCTGCTCGCCGCTCAGAGCGCTGGGGTGGCCCTGCCACTCCATCCCCGCCTGGCGGCCCCGGAGATCGCACGACTCCTCACCCAGACGGGCGCCCGCGTCCTGGTGGCTGCGGGCCCTGAACTCGACCCCGGCACCTGGCACACCGCTCATGCCCTCGCCGGCCGGCTGAACCTGGACGCCCTGTACTCACTGCGTCCCGCCGGCTCCGTTCACCGAGCACCTGCCCTGGAGCCGATACCCGGCAGGGAGGTTGCCCACCTCACCTGCGTTGTGCGCACCATGAGCCGGACACTTGCGCCCGTGCCGCCCCGCCCGGACGACCTGGCAGCCCTCTTCCCCACCGGCCACCGTCCCGGCAGCCCGAAAGTGGCTGCGCACACCCACTCCAACCAGATCACGAACGCCTGGAGCACGGCGGCCGACTCGAACCTGGATGGAGAGTCGGTCCTCTTCGCCGGCCTGCCGCTCTTCCAGCCCGATGCCCTCATGATCACGCTGCTCGGGCCTCTGCTACGCGGCCAGCACGTCCTCTGGGCCGGCCCGCGCGGTTTCCGCGACCCGGCCCTGTACGTGAACTTCTGGAAGATCATCCAGCGCCACCGGATCGCCGCCCTGCTCGCCACACCCGCGACATACTCCAGTCTGGGACAGCTCCCTCTCGACGCCGACGTCAGCTCCCTGCGCATCGCAGCCGTTGCCGGTGCCGCAGGCCCTCCGGGCGCCGTCCGGGCTGCCTTCACCGCGCGCACCGGCGTCGACCCGTGTGAGGGCTACGGACTGGCGGAGGCCACGTCCGTGATCGCCCGGAACTTCACCGGCCGCAACCGGCACCCCCTCGCCGTCGGCCAGCGCCTCCCATACCAGCAGGCCAAAACCATCCGAGTCGACCAGGCCGGCACCTGGCACGACCTGCCCGACCACACCCCCGGCATCCTGGCCATCCGGGGACCGAGCGTGTTCCCCGGCTACGTCACCGGCGCCGACGGCGACGGCCCCCGACTGGACAGCCTCGGGAAGCTGCGCGACGGATGGCTCAACACCGGCGATCTCGCACGCATCGACCCCGGCGGGTTCATCCACCTCGCCAACCGTTGACAGATCGAGCACTCAAGACTGATGCTTTTATCAAATATGCGGGAATCCGTTGACCGCCGACGGAGGGCGTCCCTTCCTCCTGTCGCGTGCGTGATCTCTCGCCGGGTCCCGTCCGGGGCCCCCAGCCATCTGGAGCAGGAGAATCCCATGAGCACAGCCGTTGTCCGCACAAGTGAGGGCTGGTGGGTCCAGCGCGCCGATGGCCGCATCCGTCCGGTCGAGACCCACGCCGGTACCACCGCCGAGCTCCTGGCCGACCGGCCGTCGGTCGAGGAGGCCTACCGCGCCGAGGGCGGCTGGGAGGAGCTCGGCACGCGTGAGCTGCTCTCCCCGGTCACCTCGCCGTGCCGGGTGGTTGCCCAGATGGTGAACTACCGCTCGCACGCGATCGACTCCGGGCTCGACCCCGATCTGGTCCCCACCGCCTTCTTCCGCAAGGCCTCCGGATCGGTGACGGGCCCGACGACGGGGATCGTCAGGCCGGGTCATGTACGGCTGCTGGACTACGAAGTCGAGCTCGGCCTCGTCTTCGGTGCCCCTCTGCCGCTCGATGCCGATGTCACCTCCGCCACGCTCGGCCGTTACGTGGCGGCCCTGGTCGTGGCCAACGACATCAGCGCCCGGGACCTGCAGCTGCCCAAGACCCAGTTCTACGAGAGCAAGTCCTATCCCACGTTCACCCCGCTCGGCCCGCGCCTCCTCCTCGTCGATGATCACGACCTTGCCTTGCTGGAGCGGCTGCGCCTGGTCTGCACCGTCAACGGCGAGGTCCGCCAGGACGGCCCCGCCGCGGACATGATCGTCAAGCCGGACCGGGCGCTGACCGCGCTCGCCCGCTTCCAGACGATGGCGCCCGGAGACGTTTTGCTGACCGGGACCCCCGGGGGGACCGCCCTGCGCTCCCCGGGCAAAGCCCTCGAGCTGATCGGCTCCCTTCTGCCGCCCGCCAAGAAGTGGCAGGTCTTCTTCGCCCGGCAGGCCAAGAACCCCGCCTACCTCAAGCCCGGCGACATCGTGACGACTGCCATCGCCACCCCCGACGGGTCCCTGGACCTCGGCACTCAGCGGACCCCGGTCCGTGCGGCGACCTCGAAGGAATGCTCATGACCACGCTTTCGGCCCCCCTCCTGTGGCCCGATTACTCCTCCCCGAGCTCGCTCGCCGAGATCGAACAGGTGGCGCTGTCCGACCGGTGCCTGCCCGCCTCCACCTACGCCGTCCTGGACCGCGCCGCCGGACTCTGGCCCGACCGCCCGGCCATGACGTTCCTGCCGGGAGCCGACACCTGGGAATCGGGCGTGACCCGCACCTACGCCGAGCTGCGGGCCGAAGTGGACCGTATCGCCGCTCTCTTCCGCTCCCACGCTGTCAGCCGCGGGGTCACCGTGGCACTGCTGTCCCCGAACACCGCCCTTCTGCCCTCCGTACTACTGGCAGCCCAGGCCACCGGCATTGCGGCCCCGGTCAACCCCCACCTCCCGGCCGAGCACATCACCCGGCTGCTGGAGCTGGCCAGGGCCCGGGTCCTCGTCGCCGCCGGGCCCGAACTCGATCCGGAGGTATGGGCGACCGCCCGCGCCGTGGCGGCCGAACTCCACGTGACCGCCCTGTACGCGCTCAGGCCCACCGGTACCCGTGGTCCCGGCCCCGACCTCGAACCCCTGCCGGGAACTGTCGTCGGCTATCTCCACACCGCTGCGGCCGGATACCCGCCACAGGCAGACCCCCAGCCGCCTGCGCCGTCCGACCTCGCGGCCCTCTTCCATACCGGCGGCACCACCGGCGCCCCGAAACTCGCCGCGCACACCCACACCAATGAGGTCGTCAACGCGTGGAGCATCGCGGCAGACTCCCTCCTGGGCGAACACTCCACCGTATTCGCAGGACTTCCCCTCTTCCATGTCAACGCCCTGATCATCACCCTCATAGCGCCCATGCTCCGCGGCCAGCATGTGGTCTGGGCGGGCCCGCTCGGCTACCGGGAACCGGCCCTCTACACCCACATCTGGAAGATCATCGAGCGGTACCGGATCTCCGCGATGTCCGCGGTCCCCACCGTCTACTCCGTCCTGGCACACGTGCCAGTGGACGCGGACATCAGCTCCATGCGATTCGCCGCCGTCGGCGCCTCGGCCCTGCCCGACACCGTCCGCACAGCCTTCACCGCGAACACCGGAATCGAACTCTGCGAGGGGTACGGACTGACCGAAGCGACCTGCGCGACGGCCCGCAGTTTTACGGGCCACGACCACCGCGCCGGATCAGTCGGACAACGCCTGCCCTACCAGCAGGTGCGGACCGCCCTGCTCGACAACCGGGGGAACTGGCTGAACCTGCCCGACGGAACTCCGGGCGTGCTCCTGGTCAAGGGCCCCGCCGTCTTCGCCGGGTACGTCACCGGCCACAGCCCGACCGGCCCGCGCCTGGAGAGCCTGGCTGCGGTACGTGAGGGATGGCTCAACACCGGCGACCTCGCCCGGGTGGACAAGGACGGCTTCATCCACCTCCTCGGCCGCGCCAAAGACCTGATCATCAGGGGCGGACACAACATCGACCCCGCTGCCATCGAGGACGCCCTCCTGCAGCACCCCCACGTCACCGGAGCCAGCGCCGTCGGCCGCCCCGACCCCCACGCCGGCGAGATCCCCATCGCCTACGTCACCCTCGCCCCCGACGCGCCCAAGGCCATGACCGGCACCGACGCGCTCATCGCGCACGCCCGGACCCGGCTCCACGACATGGCAGCCGTACCCAAGGACGTCATCGTCCTCGACAGCCTGCCGCTCACCGCCGTGGGCAAGCCCACCAAGGTCCCGCTCCGGATGCGCACCCTCCAACAGACCGTCCACAACGAACTGGCCGCCATCGGGCTGCCCGCCCCGCCCGGCAGCGTGAGCTGCCGCCTCGAGGGACCACGCCTGACGGTCACCGTCCCCAGGCCCGCAGACACCGTCGACGCAGACCGCCTCGCCGCGGCCCTCGGCCGCTACACCTTCGACTGGTCCTTCACCGAGCGCTGAGCGCCACTTCTCTGGAGCCACCCATGACCCCCGCCACCCACACCACGCCAGACCCGCACCGCGGCCTGCACAGCGCGGACGGGGCACGGCGCGACGAACAGGCCGGACGGGACCCGCAGCCCGTCATCAAGGCCGTCGACCTGGCCTGGCTGGAGTTCGTCAAACCCGACCTGGAGCGCGCGGAAACCTTCGCCCGGGACTTCGGCTTCACTGTTGCCGCCCGCACTCCCCACGCCCTCTACCTGCGTGCCACTCTGGCCGGACCCCACTGCCTGGTCATCCGCAAAGGCGCCGCCTCCCGCTTCTTGGGTCCGGCATTCCTCGCCACCGACCACTCCGACCTCGGCCGCCTCGCCGCAGCCACAGGGCGGCGCATCCACCCTCTGCACGAGTACGGCGGTGGCCACGTGGTGGATCTCCTGGACCCCTCCGGCCTGCCCGTCCGGGTCGTCCACGGCGTCACCGAACTCCCCGCCCTGCCCGCTCAGCAGCCGCTGCTGCTCAATACCGGCGGGAACCACACCCGGATCAACGCGACCCAGCGCCCGCCCCTGGAGCCGGCCCGCATCGAGCGCCTGGGCCACGTCGTGCTCTCCACCCGCGTCTTCAGACGCGCCCTGGACTGGTACCTGCACCATCTCGGCCTGATCGTCAGCGACTTCCTCTACCTCGACGGACAACGCGATCGCGGCCCCACCATGGCGTTCCTCCGCTGCGACCGCGGCGCCCAGCCGGCCGACCACCACACCCTGGCCATGCACCTGGGCCCCGACACCGGCTACGTCCACTCCGCCTACCAGGTCGCAGACCTGGACGCCCTCGCCGCCGGCGGCACCTACCTCGCCCAGCACGGCTACCGCCGCTCCTGGGGTATCGGCCGCCACGTCCAGGGCAGTCAGATCTTCGACTACTGGCGCGACCCCGACCGCTTCCTCGTCGAGCACTTCACTGACGGTGACCTCTTCGACCACACCCTCGAACCCGGCTGGGCGGCCATGTCCGCCTCAGGGCTCGCCCAATGGGGACCGCCCGCCACCCGGGACTTCCTCGGTGCCACCCCCTCACCCGCACTCCTGCGCACCGTGCTCACCGCCCTGCGCGAGGACAACGAACTCGACCCGTCCCGTCTGTCCGCCCTGATGAAAGCCATGAACTCATGACCCCCCTCCCCGGTGAACGCACCTCGACAGATCCGGTCGCCGTCATCGGGGCAGGCCCCGTGGGGCTGGTCACGGCCCTCCTGCTGGCGCGACACGGCGTGCCCTGCGAGGTGTTCGAGCGGCACCCGGCCCCCTACCTTCTGCCCCGCGCCGTCCACATGGACGACGAGGTCATGCGCATCCTCCAGGCCGTCGGGGCGGCCGACATCTTCGCCACCCGCAGCCGGCCCGCTCTCGGCATGCAGCTCGTGGACTCCCGCCACCGAGTCCTGGCCCGGTTCCTGCGCGACGAGCCCGTGGGCGCCAACGGCTTCCCCCAGGCCAACATGTTCGACCAGCCCGAACTCGAACACATCCTGCGCGACCTGCTCAAGCAACAGCCCCTGGCCCGCCTGCACCAGAACACCGAGGCCCTGGGGCTCACCCTCCCGCCCACCGGCACCAGTTTGCCCGCGTCGCTGCGTGTCAAAGACCTCCATACCGGCGCCGAACGCACCGTGCACCCGGCCGCTGTTCTCGGGTGCGACGGCGCCACGAGCCTGACCCGCCAGGCCATCGGCGCCCACCACCAAGTCCTGGGCAAACCCCAGAACTGGTTCGTGGTCGACGTTCGTTGTCCCACCCCGCTCCCGGCCTGGGAGGGCGTACACCAGGTGTGCGACCCCGCGCGCCCCGCCACCTACATGCGCATCGGCGAGGACCGATACCGCTGGGAATTCCGCCTCACCGACCATGACGCCGAGGCGGCCATGACCGACCGCTCCCGCGCCCTGCGCCTCCTCACGCCATGGACCGGCTCCGTCCCCGAGCACCATCTCGAAGTGGTCCGCATCGCCCGCTACACCTTCCGCGCGCAGGTCGCCGACCGTTGGCGCCAAGGCCGTGTCTTCCTTCTCGGCGACGCCGCCCACCTCACCCCGCCTTTCATCGGCCAAGGGCTCGGCGCCGGATTGCGCGACGCCCACAACCTCGCCTGGAAACTCGCCAGAGTCCTCAAAGGGCACAGCTGCGAAGCACTCCTGGACACCTACGAGAGCGAACGCCGCCCTCACGCGGTCCACCTGGTCCGCACCGCCGTCCTCATCGGCGAGGCCATGACCAGCGGGCGCCCCGCCGCCCGGATCGCACGCCGGGCAGGCCTCGCGATCGGGCGGCACACCAATCTGTTGACCCGAGTCGCGCTGACCACCCTCAGCCCCTCCCTGCGGGGAGGAGCACTCACCAGTCGGCCGCCCATCCCCACTCGAGGCCCACACCCGGGCGAACTGGGCCCCCAGCCCCCGCTCCGCACCCCCGACGGACGCCCCGCACGCCTTGATGACCTGCTCGGCGATAGCTTCGCGCTCCTCGCCTGCCGCCCCCTCACGCCCAGCGAAGACCGGCTCGCTGGGGCCCTGCCCGCCCGGATCCTCACCGTGCTCCCGCCCGGCACCCAACCCCCCTGCGCCGAGAACACCTCTGGCGTCATCGACACCACGGGCGCCCTGCGCACGTGGCTCCGCGGCGGAACGGCCCTGCTCCGGCCGGACCGGGTCGTGCTCGCCGCTCAACACGGCAAGAAGGGCACGCTCGTGGAGTCGGCCCAAACGTGGGCCCAAAACCTGACCGTATGACGTCGATACGACCGGAGAGGTCGGCTGGCCTCAGGCTTCAGTCGGTGGAGGGGGCTTGGCGCGGGGCACGGAAGAGACATCCGACAGCGGCGACCACGACGACGGTGGTGACGGCGATCAGAGAAGCGGACAGCCCGTTCATAAAGGCGTCCCTGACGCTGTGGGCCAGGGCCGGGCCCTGAGGGCCCATGCGTTCGGCGACGTGAAGGCCGGCCGCGGCGGATTGGCGTACGGATTCGGCGGCGTCAGGTGGGAGCTGGCTGAGGGACTGAGGCAGGGCGTCACGGTAGTGCGTGCCGTAGACCGAACCCATCAGGGCGATACCGACGGCGGAGCCGACCTCGCGGGTGGTGTCGTTCATCGCGGAGGCGACGCCTTGCTGGTTGCGGCTGAGCGAACCGGTGATGGCGGCGGTGCCGACGGAGCCGGCCAGGCCGATTCCGAAGCCGCACAGGATGAGCCCGCCGAGGAATGGCAGGTAGCCGGAGTCTGCGGTGAGGCGGGAAATCGCGAACAGTCCGGCACCCAGGAGGAGGAGGCCCGCGGTCATGACGGCTTTCATGCCGATGCGGGCGACGAAGCGGGGGGTTGCCTGGGAGGTGGGCAGGACGACCACGACGACGGGTACGAGGGCGACGGCGGCTTTGAGGGGGCTGTAGCCGAGGATGAGCTGGAGGTATTGCAGACCGACGAAGAAGAACCCGAAGACGGCCATGAACTGCACGAGGACGGTGATGGCTCCGGAGCGGAAGCCGCGGTTGCCGAAGAGGTGCGGGTCCAGGAGGGGATGGTCGTTGCGCAGTCCGAGGACGGCGTAGGCGGCGAACGCGACGACGGTGACGGCGATGGCCGCGAGGACGATTGGTTCGCTCCAGCCGCGTTCGTTGCCTTCGATGATTGCGAAGACGAGGGCGCCGATGGCGACGGCCGTGCAGAGTGCGCCGGAGATGTCAGGGCGGGCGGGGTGGCTGTCCCTGGTGTTGGGGGCGAGCCACAGGGCGGTTGCCGCGGCGACGAGCGCGGTGATGGCGCTGGTGATGAAGATGGAGCGCCAGGAGAACTGTTCCATGAGGGCACCGGCGGCGAGCATACCGATGATGGCGCCCGCTGCCGCGAACCCGGACCAGGTGGCGACGCCCTTGGTGCGCTGGGCGGGCGGGAAGGCGGCGGTGATGGTGGACAGTGTGCCGGGCATGATCATGGCCGCGCCGACGCCCATGACGATCCGCCACACGATGAGGGTGGTGGTGGATTGGGCGAAGGATGCGGCCAGGGCGGCGGCGCCGAAGACGATGTTGCCGGCGATGAGGACGTTGCGGCGGCCGATGCGGTCGCCGATGGCGCCCAGGGGCAGGACGAGGGCGGCCAGGGCGACGGTGTAGGCGTCGGCGATCCAGGTCAGCGAGGTGTTGGAGGCGTCCAGGTCCAGGGCGAGGTCGGGCAGCGCCAGGTTGAGGGCGGAGACCGAGGCGACCACCAGGACGAGAGAGAGGCACATGGCGAACAACACGCCACGGTGCCCGCCACGTCCGGTGGCGACTTCGGTCTCGGTGGGGCTGGAGGTGGGGGGGGACAGTGCCGCTCATAGGCGGGACGCCTTCGTTCTTCTCGTGAGTGGCCGCTCGGTGGGGTGCGGTGCCAGTGGGGTGTCGGGCGCGTGACGTCAGGCGTCAGTATCGCGGGCGGCGATCAGATGGAGGGCGATATCGGTGGGCGTGTCTTCCTGGCCTCCGATCTTCAACATGCAGTACTTGACAGAGAATCCGCTGGATGGGGCAGCAACCGGCGCTTGGACGTAACTCTCGTCGCACCGGGTGTAGTCGCCGAGTTCAGTGGAGACACCGCTGTCGACCAGGGGCGTTGGCGCCACCCCGTCCGGGTCCTCCATATTCGGGCGAAGTTACATCCGATGCAGGTACCGAAGTTCGGAGAATCGGACGGATCTACCGCATGAGGTCCGCCTTAGGCAATTGCGGCAGTTAGGGACCTGTAGCTGGTCAGGTCGCCCGTAGCCCAGACCTTGATGCGGCGGTTCATCGGGACACGATTTTCTGCCCCCGTCCCCACCTGGCGAACTGTCGCGCTGCAGCCACCACATGGAAGCCCAGACGATCACCGCTTAAGGGCTGTCCCGTAAACGATCTTCAGAGGGGCAGGCGCGGTCCAGCACGCGGCCTTGCTAGGTCCTCTGCTCGTGTACTGCCCCGCTTCAGCCCCGTGCGGGAAAGTCAGGATGGTCGGCGTAAGGCGAGGCAAGGTCACGTAGGTCGTGGCACGGCCAGGGGTCGCGGGCGTGACGGGCCAGGATGCGCCGCTTGGCCTCGACCTCGCGCAGGACGCGGGCCGGGTCGTGCAGTGCGACATGCAGAGCAATCGTGGGGTGGAATCCGGAGAGGTCAATCTGGCAGAAGTCGACCGTGTGTCCGTGGGCAGACCATTCCCCGCATCCGTCACCGTCGCAGCGTCGTGCCAAGTCGGCCTCCTCATCGAGCCGCGCCTCGAGAAACTTCACCAGCTTTTCAGTCATAGGAGCATTCTCGACGTTGTGTCGGCACCATGAAACGATCTTGTGGTGTCTGGTGTGATCACGGCGTCGGAGTCGTCCTGGATAACCCCGTTCACGGGGCTGAGCCCGCGTGCCTTCGGCAAGTTGGTGGCTGAACTGCGCCGCGAGGGTGCGGATCCGGTGCGCAAGGGCCGCCCGTGGTCCCTTCCGCTGGAAGACCGGGTGCTGCTTGTCGCGGCGTACTCGCACACGAACCTCACCTTGCGCCAGCTTGCCCCGCTCTTCGGGATCTCGAAGTCCGCGGCCGACCGCATCATCGATGACCTCGGCCCGTCGCTCGCGCTGCAGCCCCGCCGGCGATTCCGCAAGGACACCGTGCTCATCGTGGACCGCACCCTGGTGCCCACCCGCGACCAGACCATCGCCGAGCAGTCCAAGAACTACCACCGGTACTCCACCAACCACCAGGTCGTCATCGACGCTGATACGCGACTCGTCGTGCTGGTCGGCCGGCCACTGCCCGGCAACCGCAACGACTGCAAGGCGTGGGAAGAGTCCGGCGCGAAAGCCGCCGTCGGCAAGACAATGACGATCGCCGACGGCGGCTACCCGGGCACCGGGCTCGTCATCCCCCACCGGCGCCGCAAAGGCGAAGAGCTGCCCGACTGGAAACAGGCCCACAACAAGTCCCACAAACAGGTCCGCGCCCGCGTCGAGCACGTCTTCGCCCGCATGAAGACCTGGAAGATCCTCCGCGACTGCCGCCTCAAGGGCGACGGCGTCCACCACGCCATGCTCGGAATCGTTCCGACTGCACAACCTCAACCTCACCGGATAGACGAGCAGTCGGGTTGGTCACCGACCACATCCACACGACTCAGAGATCATTTACGGGACAGGTCTTACTGAGCGTTTCTCCCTGTGGGGTGTGTTTGATACCGGGTCAGGTTCCGCGCCAGTTGAGGGTGGCTTCGCCGGTGAGGCGGCGGGCCATGAGGTCGATCATCGCGAGTGGACCGTGGCTTCGGACCGGTGTGGGTGGGTTTCGTAGTCGCGGGCGAGTCGGCGGTGGTGCATGAGCCACCCGATGCTCCGCTCGGCCGCCAGCACCTCACGAGAACGGCCAGGTCGGGGTGGCAGGTTAACGACAACCATCGTGCTAGATGGCACCCGTTGGACCACACCACCAGGAGGAACCAGTGGCATACCCGCAACCGCTCACCCCCGAGGAGAAACTCGCCGACGCGAAGAAGCGGCTGAGCCTCCCACGTATCGTCGTGATCTGCGGCTCCACCCGTTTCATGAGCGAGATGACCGAGGCCGATCTGCGGGAAACCAAAGCCGGCAAGATCGTCGTCAAACCGGGCTGCGACATGCAGTCGCCACACGCACTTTGGTCCGATCCTGTCGAGGCCGAGGCGCTGAAGGCTCGACTCGACGATCTGCACCGCGCGAAGATCCGGCTCGCTGATGAGGTGCTCGTAGTCGGCGACTACATCGGAGACAGCACCCGAGCAGAGATCGCCTACGCCCGGGCGCTGGGCAAACCCGTGCGGTTCACGCACCCCGAGGTCGACCCCGGCGCCTGACCGCCCACCCCCATACGCTCCGCAGGCTCCCCTTGGAGTTGATCGTCTAGGGCTCATGACCTTCTGGCTGCTCAGGCATCACAGTGCCGGAGAGTACGCGCAGCCGTGCGCCACTGCGTCGGTGCGCAGATGGACGAGATCAGTCCCAGTCGGACGGTGGCCGCTGGACCCTGCCGCCTGTATGCGGCAGCTGCACGTGGTCCTCGGCGCCGGAGGGAAGGGCCGAAACGCAAGCTGCCGAGCAGGCATTGGCCAAGAGAGGCAGGACATCGGTGGCCACCCGCAGCGAGATCCACATTTGGTGGAGCCCACCCTGCTCGATCGGCCGGTCGCAGACACTGCATCCGCGGATGGCGGTAGTGCCCCAGCGCCGGGCATCGAGCTGTGTCAGGTCGAGATCAGCGACTGAGTTCTGCCAGGGCTGGAGCCGGGGGAAGGGAGGACGGACCCTGTAGTTCCCGAAGAGCGCGCGGGTGCTCACCGTGCTCCGGGCCAGCTTTGAGCATCTGGTGATCTCGTAGGGGAACCAGTGCAGCCGGTGCGAGGTATAGGGGGTGAACTCCTCCAGGCTGCTCATTGCACCAATCTCGGGCGGTATTCGGACCAGGTTGCTGCCGTAGAGCACAAAGCGCTTGACCGACGTCAGTCTGGCGATGCTCGGCGGCAGGGTGATGACCTGGCGACGCTCCCCGGCACTGAGTTCGACTAGAGGTCGGAACTCCTCCCGCCCATCTTCCGCCGCCTCTGCGACCAACTCCAGCAGACGTCGCCAGCCAGCGGTCAAAGTGTCCTGGCGCTCGGCGTGGAAACCGACACGGGCTCGCGGATGCGGCTTGGCCTGGTCGAAGCACACACACTCATCTCGATAGGAGGCGCGTCCTACCGATGCCGGGTCCGGTGTGTCGCCCCACCGGTTCACAAAGAGTCTCGGCTCCCCCTCATCCACCATGTGGCCAAGATACGGATTGTCATCTGTCCGTCCCAGTGCTTAACGGCCAGTGGAACCCGCTTTCCACTCCGCCTCCAAGGTGGGCAGAAGAACGGATCCGTCGTCCTGTCAGACCGCGTTCGAGATCTGGCCAGGTTGTGTCGATGCGCTCGCTGTGCTCACTGTGGGCCGATTCCTCGGCAGGTCGCCAATCAGCTGAAGCCAAGTTCGGTGAAGGCGCAACCCCCGCGTTCGGCATAGGGCAATGCCTGCCGGGATACGAGCCTCGGGGCCTGCCGAAAGTACTGATTGAACCCCGAGGCCCGGAACTTCACATCAAACGCGCGGCCTTCGATATGCCAGAGCGGGCAGTGTGCAAAGTTCGGACGGGCATCGTTCGTCACCAGCCGGTGCACCCTGTCGACCTCCAAGTCCACAGCGAAACCTTTGAAGTCGAGATCGCCCTCAAGGTCGAAGACATCTTCGAAGACGAGCGTCGCCGGAGAGACCCAGAACGAAAAGTGTGTTGCGGGCGGAACTGGGTGGACCCAGCGGACGATGTAGTCGAGGTCAAGGAGAAGACGCGGCAGGATGTCGTTGGTCGGCTGGATGGACAAGCCGTGGATGGTGGCGTCATGCCACCCCATGCCTTCGAAATCTGCGTCGCTCCAGGTGCTCTTGGAGAGACCTGAATCCTCGTGGCTGCCGTTGCCCATGTCCGAATCCAACCAGACACCTAGACGGGAGCAGTCACAGACCAGGCTTCGACGAGAGTGGACAGGCTCCTGGGCGTGTGGCCGGCCGGCCACGAGTGAGTCGACGGACCATGATGCCGATCATCGCCCAGCGGATCATGATCTCGGACCGGGCCGGATGGCCTGCCTCAATGGCCTCAATCGCACCGTCAACACTGCCAGTCTTATTCAGCGCAACTGCGAGGTTCTGCATCAACAACTGCTGCCTGATGGCCCTCGCCGGCCTGCCGGCTCGCGGAGGCCTCCAAAAACGCTTCCTGCACGCATCGTTGGCGGCGTGCTCAGCGGGGGCGGTGGCTGAGTAGGTCGCCGGGCTGGCAGCCAAGGACTTCACACAGACGGGTCAGGGTGGTGAATCGCATGGCCCGCGCCCTGCCGTTCTTGAGGATGGAGAGGTTCGCATGGGTGACGCCGACTCGGTCAGCGAGTTCGGTCAGTGTCATTCCGCGCTCTTCGAGCAGCCGGTCGAGGTGGACCTCGATGGCGTGCTCGTCCTTCTCCTCAGGCATCAGACTGTTCCATCGAGGTCTTCACGCATGCGGATGCCGATGCGCATGATCCGGGCGAAGGAGAGGATGCCGAGGCCGGTGAGGATCGCCATGTAGGGGATGTCCCAGAGCAGCAGTCCGGACCAGGCGTTGGAGCTCCAGTTGCCGGCACTCAGTGAGGCGACCAGTGCCCGCTCGGCGACGGAAGTGAGGATCGCGGCGAGCACGCTGCCGGCCAGCATCCACCAGCCCAATCCGCGCAGCCGCCCCGCGGTTCGTGTGGTGTAGAGGCCGTCGCGTTCCGCACCTTTGATCAGCCGCAGGACGAGCAGCAGTGCTCCGCCAGTGAAGGCGAAGGGTGCCAGCTTGGATTGAATGTTGAGCAGGCTCTGCATCGCGCTGGGTGCGTCCTTCGTGCAGTATTGCGGGTGAGCGTCCAGGACGAGCGCGGCCCCGGGCGCGGCCTTGATGTCCGCATCCGGACCGCCATTTCCCGTGCTGGTTTCTGTGGTCGTATCCGTGACGCACACGGACTGCTCACCGACACCGAGGACGGACACATTGTCGGTGAAGAGCAGGCCGAACAGTCCCCCGATCATGAGTACCGCCACCAGCGTCACGATCGACTTGACCGCTATCGACATCGGCCCCAGCGGACTACGCGTTGTCGCCATCACAGATCCCCCACGTCAGCTCTATATCGTTTATCGATGCTATCGAGAAACGATATAGCTGGAGTGGTGAGTTGACAAATTCCTGGTCATCGGGCTTCTACCAACCGTTCGACCCCAGCTCTACGGGCTCGCCGGCCACTGCGCTCAACCGGCCAGCCGGCGTTCGGGACCGTGCTCTCGCCGGGCGCCCTGATCGGGCCCGGCACAGTGGTCTACCCCCGTAACCACATCGGCGGCTTCCTGCCCGCCGGCTCCCTAGCCCGGTGACAGCCGTGACCCTTCGCATCCACCAGCGTGAGCAGGGAAGTCCGAAGCGTTGCGGGGTGTGGTCCTGCAACTGCCGCAGAACTACCGGCCGTCGGCACTACACGTCGAGCAGGACATCGACAGGCGGGGGCGGGGCAGGGACTCCAAACAAGGGCCGACACTCCTCAACGCCATCGACCGTAATGGGCTGCTGAGACGAGCGAAGCCAGCCGGGGGGGTGAGGACGTCGTCGTGCGCCTCGACAAGGCGCTGGTCCACAGCGAGGAGACGTACACCGTTGGGTTCGTAGCCGAACTTCTGGGAGACGCGGCGGGACGCGGCGCTGTCCGCGAAGGTGGTGGACATGGCTCGCTGGGCCCCAGGGCAGTCGAAGGCCAAGTGCAGTGCGGCGGCGCGCATCTGTGCGCCGAAGCCTCGCCCCTGATACCGCTGGCCGAGCTGAAGTCCGCTCCGCGTCACGGGTGAGGGCGAAGGCTCTGGCGGAGAGGTTCTGCTGGCCGATCACCTGCCCGTTATGGAAGACCGCGAGCAGGAGGCGCCAGTTGTCTTCGCGCCAGTCGCCGCGGGCCCACCAGTAGTTCTGCACCACATTGCGGGCGGTCTCCTAGGGGGTACCGGAGGCCCACGGCTAGGAGAAGTACGCGGCCCCGGCTGGGACGACGCCGTCGGCCGCCACCTGTGCGAGTTCGTCGAGCTGGCCATCATCGGGGGCGCGCAGGACAAGGTCGGTGGCGGTGAGGGTGAGTTGGGCGAGCGGCCAGTGGCGCACCGGATGCCTCCAGAAGGTCATGATCCGTCAATTCCGATCACATTTCCGAAGGGATCGGTCAGTTGGGCAATCCGTCTCGTCCGTCCACTAGGGCCCTCGACAAAGTCGAGGGGGCCACGGTGGTGAGCGCATCCTGCGTCGAGCAGACGTTGGCGTACGGCGTCGACGTCGTCGACGGACCAGTACGGAACCGGACTGCCACCACGGCGGTTGTTCTCCTCGTCCAGCGGGTGGAAGCCGAACTCGACGCCGGCGACGTCGAGCCACGCGTACACGGCGCCGTTCTTGTCATTGACCTCGATGTGGGCCTCGGTGTCGAGGACGCCGCTCCACCAGCGGGCGGACTTCTCGGGGTTTTCGCTGAAGATCATGATGGCTCGGATGCCGTTGAACACGTGGTGCTCCTTGGGTCATTGGTCGGCGCCGTGGCGGGACGCGAGGCCGGTGGCATCGGCGAACGCTCGCAGGGCCTGTCTGAGGCCAGCATCCCTCCATAGGGCGCCGAGGGTGACGACGGTACGTCTGGCGAACCCAGCGCGGGGACAGCCCGCGTCCGTCGGTGGTGGCGAGATAAGTGAGGGTGATCAGGTCGGGCATCCCAGTGAGGTCGGGGCGCAAAGACTCGGCATTGATGAGAGCAAGGCGACCGTCGGGCCACAGGACCGGGCTCAGCCAGGAGAACGGGGCTACCCAGGAAAGCCACGACGCCATGATCACACCAGCCACGGCAAGACCGCATCACCCGCCGTCCCGCCTCACGAAGGTGCCGGGGAATCCCCGGCCGCGCGTCGCTGTCCAGGCCACAGGTCGTCATACGACGCGTCCATGAACTGCACCTGCGGCCCTCGCAGCGCCGACACATCGGCTACCTCACCTCGGGCTGCCTCAGCGAGACGTGCTGCGTAGCGATACGTAGCGCCCCGCAGCCGCTCGCTTCTGGCCGCCAGGTCGATCTCCGCCTGCGCAAGCCACAGGTCATCGACGAGCTGGTCGAGCACGGGATCCGCTACAGTCTCGCCGTTGGGCGCAGGCGTGAACGCGCCCCTCTCCACCTGCGACGCAATGCTCAGGAACTTCAGGATCACGTTCTTCAACTCCGCACGATGCGCGGTCGACTCTTGTATCTCAAGCTGCCGGGCGCTCGCTCGCGACACCAGGTACTGACCAAACAGTGACCCGCCCGCGCCAAGCGCAACGCCTGCCAGAGACAACAGCGCCGGCCCCAAGGTTCCCCAAGATCCCATGACCAAAGTCTCTCAACTCACTGCCAGAGAGCGACGGGCTCCCCACGGGCCACACACGCCGGGGCAGTTACAGGACGGCCCTCAAAGGTGTTGCACAGGGCTGCGAGCTGGACATCGCCATTGTACGGATGGGTTGTTGAGAGCTGAACGGATGTGGGTGGAGACGTTCACCGGGCTGTGGGTGACGCAGTTTGCTCGCCTGCTCAAAGCAGTGCGGGAGCGCGGTGGCAACGGCACAATGCAGGGGCGGCCGCGGAGCCTGCCGCTGGCGGTACGGGTGCTGCTGGTCTCGGTGCACTACTGCCTGATGCAGTCCGCGAATCCCATCCCGCACACGGCGCTCGCCTCCGACGGCCGTCTCACCCCTGACTACTACATCCGCACCGAGGGCCTCGGCCCGTACGTTACCTGCCTGTTGGCCGGGTGCATAAGCGTCTTCGGCACCAAGGCCGCCATCGCCTCCGACCTCGACCAATGCGGCGAGCACCTGCGCGATGGCCAGGGCGCCGTCGAGAACGGCGCCCCGCTCCGGGGCGAAGTGGTCGTCCAGGCCGGGGCCCGGATCGAGGCGGGCGCCCAGGTAATCGGTCCGGTCCTGATCTGCACCGGCGCCGTCGTGGCGGCCAGCGCGCTGGTCCGCGACCACAGCGTGATCGGCCGCCGAATCGGGTTCGGCGCGGAGAACACCCGCAGCCTGCTGACCGGGCCACCGTTCACCTCGCGATGAACGACCGCCGCCTCACCGCCGAAGCCGCCCCCTCTCGGATATCCGTCAAAGCGAATCAGGCCTAGTTGCTTTATCGCTGGCAGGCACGGGGTCAGAGTTCGGTCGGCCAAACTCCAACAGGGTGCTCACTCGGGGGCAGCCACAACTGAGGCTGGGACCCCCGATGCCTCACCTCAGCCTGTTCGTCCCAGTGAAAGCGGCCATCCGCGTCAGCCCACGCAACTTGCAGCACAGGGAACGGAGGCCGCCGGTAGAACCCGATGGCCTGTCCGAAGAAGGTCCGGTACCAGCGCAGATCAACCTGCCTGAGCGCGACCTGGTTACCCTCGGCAACGTCAGGATGTCTCTGACCGGCGGCCAGTACAGCGCCCGCGCCGGAGGTCTCTCCGAGCCTGTTGAGTATGCGGTGCATGACGTGGATTTCGAGTCCGAATGTGGCCAGCTCAGGTGCGCTGTGAGTGTGCGCGAGGCCGATCGTGTAGGCGAATCCAGGACCGATGTCGTCCTCGGGAACCATCACGACGTGCCATCCGTGCTGCTGCACGTTCTCGATGATCGTCAGATCCATGCGGTCCGCTTCGTCTCGGCCGCCGTAGTTATGACAGAGGACGCAGCGGCACTGGAACGGATCAGCAGTCATATGCGGAGGCTACGAGGTGCGTGTCTGAGCTGAACAGCCGGGCTCGCGAGCTTCCCCACGCAGACCTCCAGCTGCACAACCCGTATTCAGGATTCAGGCTCAAGACCCAACGGCTGCTGGTTCTCCCAGGGTCCGGACCGGCGGAAGCGGCGGATGCGGACGTCGACACCGGACTCCTCCCGGGACGGTGTCAGGGGCTGTGCATGCCTGGTGTCCGGCCGGATGCGGACACCCGCAAAGGGGGCCCGCGCCTGGCGGACCCCCTTTGCGGGTGGTGCTCGAACTGTGTGCCGGTCAGTCCAGGACCATGTCGCCGAACGACGCCACATTGGTCGAGTGGTGAACGACATTGAGGTCGCTGGTGGGTCCGTCGTCGGTCGGCTGGTGGGCGCCGGCTGAGTCGGCGGGTTGCGCCGACGCCGCCGTGGCGCCGCCCATGAGGGCGAGTGACGCAATCAGAACTGCCGCAACGGTACGGGGCAGAGCAGACATAGTGAGAACACCTTTCGTAAGGAACGGTCTCCGTCAACCTCTCTGCGCTGCCGCGCAGCCGCCATTCCAAGGGGGCCAAGCGGAGCACCCGCCCGCGCCCGTGCGTCATTCTCCACGGCCGGATACTTCGGTTTCACAGCACGGGGTGGCCCCTCCAGCCCAGCCCCGACCTGTAAGCCACCGCCCTCCCGGTGCCCGCAAGACCTCCTGCCGCAGCCCCGGCTGACCCCCTCCCCCGGGTTCGGACCGTCACCGCCCAACCCCGTTGCCGGCCAGTTCAACATTGCCGACTCCCAGGGAGAGGACACCGCAGTTCCTGGACAGCGCCAAGTAGCTGGCACCGGGGACACCCGCGGCAGACTCCGTCAGCAGCCCGCCCACGACTCGTGCGTCACAGGCCCCACCGCCGTCCCGGGCCCTCGCCTGCCCCGCAAGCCCCTCGCACGGGCACTCCCCCATCAGCGCCGACACCCACACCCGATAGCGTTCTGCGCATGACAACGGACACAACGCCCGGGCCACCGACACCGATATGCCCGCGCTGTGGCGGAGCCGAGGTACGCACGGTCGAACAGGCACAGTCCGGCAAGGGCGCCCTGGCCAAGAACCTCGGCACCCGCCTGGCAAAGGGCCCGGAGACGAGCGGCGGCGGCGACGGCTGTATGCACTTCGCCGAGGGGCTCGTCCTGAGCCTCATGTTCGGCGGCGGCCTCGCCTACACGGGCGTCGAGAAGGACAACCAGCTGTACACGATAGGCGGCGTAGTCCTCGGGCTGGTCATCCTCGCCGTCACCATCGCGGTGGTGCGCGACGACGGCCGGGACAAGGACGCCGAGACGTCCGGCGAGATGCTGGCCAACGAATACTGGCTGCCGGCCCACTACTGCTACGGCTGCGAGGGCGTCTTCTGCCCCGACGGCACCCCCTGGCAGGGCGTACTCACCACCGAACAGTTCAAAAAACTCGTCTGGCGCCAGGGCCGCTACGACCGCCAACTGCAGCCCGGCGACAAAGCCAAAGACGCGGAAATCCCACCAGGAACCCTGATCGAAGGCTAGTTGCTCTTGCAACGTCTCACCTCAGCGCGCTGCAACCTCTCATCAGGTGACGCTCTTGGGTCTCACTCCATGTCCGCCCCGGCCACCGTTACCAGCCGCACGCGCTGCTCGGCCTCGCTGACGCCGCGCCGGGTCAGCGCGGCGGGCGGGGCTGCAGCAGCCGGGCACAGGCCTGTTGCCCGCTGTGCGCCGAGAGGGCGCAGACACCTCGACGGTGGCCCCGTCGTTGTCTGTGACATCACTGAAGGTGAGCGGCTCTGCCCGGGTGACTGTGAAACTGGATCCGGGGCGGCTGGCGCGCACCGGCCGGACGCCGGGGCAGGCGCCAACGTCACTGCCCCAGGGCGGTCAGGTCGATGGCGTTGGCCATGGTTTCGTAGCCGGCAGGGCTGGGATGGATGTGGTCGCCCATGTGCAAGCCGTCCGGGATGCGGCCGGTGGCGGCAGGATCCAGAGCGCGCTCGAAGTCGGCGACCGCGTCGTACTCGCCGCCGGTACGGATCCACTGATTGACCTGGCCGCGGATCTTCTCGCCCCCGGCCGTCCAGCCCGCCGCATCCCGGTACGGGGTGAGTGTGCCTCCGATGATCCTGACGCCGGAGGAGCGTGCGGCGCGGATCAGCTTCCGGTGGCCTTCGATCAGTCGCTGCGCGGTGATCGGTAGGCCGGCAGGGTCGGCGCCAACGGCTTGGGACATCGGCTGCTCGCTCATCTGGATGTCGTTGATGCCGATCAGGACGATCACTGTGGCCACGCGGGGCTGACCCAGCACGTCCCGTGCGAACCGGGTGAGCCCGGCGTCACCCGCGCAGGCCGAGTCAGTGAGCAGTTGGTTGGAGCCGAGGCCGGCGTTCAGCACCGGGCTCGGGCGGTGGGCGGCGAGCAGGCGCCCGGCCAGGGCGTCGGGATAGCGGTCGTCCCCGTTGATGGTGGCGCCGAACCCGTCGGTGATGGAGTCGCCGAATGCGACGATCGCCCCGGGCTGCGGGTTTCCGCCCGAGGTCTCTACGCCTTCGAGGTAGTACCAGGATCCGAAACCCGGCTCGACTCTGTCGGTGTACGCGGTGGCGGCCGGGTCGCGGTGATGGTCGCCGATGGCGCGGTAGGTGGTGGTCATCGACACTTGGTGGTAGCTAGCGGGGCCGGTGGCGTCCTCGAAGTACAAGGTGATGGTGAGCTGTTCGCGTGGTGTGGTGGGCAGGGTGAGCGGGTCGCTGACGACGCTGCTGCGTGGGGGGATGGTGGTGGAGGGCGAGCCGGCGAAGCGCAGGGTGCGGATGCTGCCCGGTTGCACAGCTGCGCCCGCAGTGGTGCGGCCGATGCTGGCTCCGGTTAGGTGCAGGGGTGTGGCGCCATAGGCGTTGGACAGGCGGATCCGCAACCGGGTGCCGCCGGTGTTCACCCGCACGACCTGCCGCAGCGACTGGTCGGAAAAGCCCTGCTCGGCCCAGGTGTCGAACCACGGAGCCTGGGAGGGCCGCATGATCGCCGCCGTCCATGCGCCGTGCCAGACAGTGCGGGTGTCAGCCGTGGATACCGGCGCGGTCGCGGGCAGCGGAGTGTGGATGTTGAGCGAGGTCATAGTCGAACTTCCTTGGTTGCTGGTTGCGTACGGGGTGGTGAGTGGATCGACATCTGGCAGAAGCGGACTCGGCGGCTGTGAGACAGGACGGTGGTGATCAAACCGGTGGACCGGTCGAGACCGGGCGGTGCACGTGCCGGTGTGAGAGCCTTCGGTGCTTGCCAGGGGCCGCGAGGCGTTCACCGTCGCCCGGGGGGGCGGTGATGCGGACAGGAGGTAGTGCGGCCACCAGAGTCGGGCAAACGATCCGCCGTGTGTGCCGGGGTACGGTTTGCCAGGCTCCGGGCCAGAGGGGTCTGAGCCTGGCCGGGGGGCACAGGTCGCCTGAGGTGTGGTGCGCGATGTCAGCCCCTGTGCCGACGTCGTCGCCCGGTGTGGAGCCGGGCAGTGCGGTGAGCAAGCCACCGTCGGTCGACTGAAGATGACCACGCCGGTCGGGCGGCGATGCGCACCAGTGCGGTCGCCGCCCCCGTCTCCGGCCCACGCTGGGCACGAGCGGTGGGGCGAAGTGCCGGGGCGGACGCCTGGCAACAGCGTCCGCCTCGGCAATAAGGCGGGGGCGGCTGTTTGTGCGCGGCTACTCGCCTGTACTGGCGCGCCACTGCTCGCTCGGCGACACGCCGGGCAGCGGTTTGCCAATCAGCGCAAGCGGGATGAAGAAGTTGACCTGCCCGATCGCCATCGCCAGTGTGGCCAGCGCCGTGGCGTCGTAGTGCTCGGCAGCCCGCGCATACAGTGCGTCGGGCACACGCTCCCCCGGCCGGCCGGGCGTGAGCACGGCCTCCACCAGCTCCAGCGCCACGCGCTCGGCAGCGGTGAAATAGGGGGCGTCCGGCCAGGAGACCACGGCGGTGATCTTCTCTTCCGGTACTCCGGCGCGGCGCAGGTTACCGGTGTGCAGCACCGTCAGATATGTGTTCTCCACCAGCTGTCCGGCGCGCAGGTGCACCAGGCCAATGGTACTGGGCGCCACCGCCCCGTTCTTGACGATCTTGAAAAGGGCGGCGCTGACGTCGCCGAGTTCGGGCACCAGACGCTGGGGGTCGGAAAACCGGGAAGTGTGGGTCTCGAGATTGTGCGCCATCGTGTTCACGGGCAGTGTTCCTTCCGGGATGCGGGCCGTTCACACCCGCTCGATTAACTCGTTCACCGCCCTGACGACCCGCACCGGTCAAAGGTGACCGGCTGTGCGCACTATTTCCAAAATATCTGCGCCATCGGGGAGTTGCCCCTGTCCTTGATGTTCCAGGCGGGCTATCGCCGATCCCGACGGCACCGGATGGTCACTGATGGAAGCGTGTCCGCCGACAGGCAGGGCTGCATAACGTGGCTGCCGATCTCCGGTGCCCGGGCGGCCGCCGGTGACGACTCCGGGGAGGGAAAGCCCGGTGTCCAGCAACAACTTCACGTCGATCGACGTGTTCTGCGCCCTGGCCGTGGGCCAGTCCGCTCACCACGGCACCGCCCTGCTGCGTGATGGCCGTACGGCCTTCGACAAGTCGCTGCCCAACGGCGAACCCGAACTGGGGGAACTGTTCCTCCGCCTCAAGCGAAAGGGAAGGTCCTGGTGGTGGTCGGCAAGCCACCCTCCCTCGGCACCCTGGCGGTGACCGTCGCCCGCGCCAGTGGATGCGAAGTCGCCTATCTCCAGGGGCTTTCGATGCGCCGACTGGGCGACCTGCATCCCGGCACGGGCAAGAGCGACGCCCGCGACGCCTACGTCATCGCCGATGCCACCCGCAACCTGCCCCACCTGTTGCACTCCATTGAGGCCGACGAGAGCGTGCGGCCGAACTGACCATGGTCCTGGGCCACGACGACGTCCTCACCCGGAGCGCCACCTGCACCCGCACCTGCAACCGACTGCGTGGACTGCTCACTCCCATCCATCCGTCCTCGTGCCCGCCTCCGGCACCGGCAGCTCTGGCTCTGCTGCAGACCTTCGGCTCCCCGGCCCAACTGGCCCGGGCCAGCACCGAGCAGATCGCGCAGGTCACGCTCCAGGCGCCGAGCAGTCGCAGCTCGACCGCCTGCCGGCCACCTACCGGCGCACCCATGGAATCACCTACTTTCACGGCTGCTACTCCGTCGGCGACGACCAGATTGTGGGGGATCAACCGGCGCCGCAAAGGCATCGACCACACCTGGGCCGCCTTGAAGACGCTCCGGGCAGCCCGCCCGGACGGCGCCCCGATCTACGTGATCCTCGACAACCTCTCCACTCACCTGAACTGGAGAATCCCGGAACGTGACGGAGCCCGGGAGCATGTCCAGCTCCCGGGCTCCAGCTTGCCACCCATTTGCGCACACCGGCGGCGTTTTAAGAACCGCGGGTCATATTGAGATCGACGTGTTCTGCCTTTGAACTACAGCGCCACGAGAGAGGCGCCGAGGGGACTTGAACCCCCATCCGTCGATGTTCGCCCACGCTCGGTCGATCCGGTGTTCGGCGGCGAATACTGAGACTGGAGCGAGAATCTGAGTTTCACGGGGCCGCCTCTGCCAGGCTTGGGCCACCCCCGCACGTGGTGCGGGGGGAGGGATTCGAACCCCCAACTGACACCCCTTTATCAGCTTCAACGTCAGTTTCAGCTTGCGCTCATCGCGCACCCTCCGCTCGCGACGGAGGGCGTGTGTGGAGGCTACCGGAACAGGTAGCCGAATACCGCGTCGCCAACCCGCTGGTCGGTGACCTCGGTGTTGTTCGCCTCCTCGCGGGCGAACTTGACGGACTGCTGGAGCTTCTCGACGCGGTCGAGGAGCTCATTGACCCGCCGGGCGGGCAGCGCGCCGGAGAACTTCACCGTGGTCCAGTAACCGACCGGGACGTCCTCGTAGTACACCTCGACCTGCGCCGGGTGCTTCTCCGTGGCCTCGGCCTTCACGTGGTTGCGTGGAACCTTCTTCGTGCGGATGGTCCGCACCGGGTCCGTCTTCCACGAGTCCGTCGAGGGGTCCAGGTTCCAAGACTCGGAGGCGTCGAGCACCGGCAACTTGCGCACGAAGGTGTGCAGGTCGGTGAGTTGCTTCTCCAGGAACAACAGGTACGGGACAGGCACCTGGGGCAACAGCACCGTACCGTCGACCACCACGTCCGCGACCGCGGACCGGTTCGCCCAGTCCTTCGTCGCGGTCACGTCGAAGAGCCGCGTCAGCGTCCCGGCGGTGGCCCGCAGAGCATCCTCGGCCTTGATCTGCACCCGCGTGGACTCGGGCGGCAGCTGCTCGCCCTCCTCGTCCTTGGGCTGGTAGGTCCGGGAGATGCCGGCCAGCAGGGCGGGCTTCTGCACGTCCTGGTGAGCCTGGGTGAGCTCCTGGAGGGCCTTGGACTTGACGCCCTTTTCGACTGCGATGATCTGATTCAGCTTCGGCACATGGCAAACGTAACAACCCCGCGCCGCACGCACATCCGATTAAACGCCTGCCCCGTCTCGCCTGAGAGGGCGGGGCGGCGAGTGTGAGCCCGGACCGGGGCGCGAAGGTTACCAACCGTAAGGAGGCCGCCCGGCCGGCGGCCGTGCCGTGCATCGCAAGGCGGAGGGCCACGGCTCCTACCGCACGTACGTCGGTGGCCCGAATAACCCGTCGAGCGCCATGCCGGACGTCGCGACACGGTGAACCTTCCCGGTCACAGCACTAGCGATCGCCGTGTCTTTCTCGCCGCGCGAACCGCTCGTCGGCCTCGAACCGGATCCGTTCCCTGAGCTGCTCGCTCCGCGGTCAGCCCGCCGGCCTGCGTACCTCATACCGCCGGCCTACCGCAGGGATCATCACCCCTCACCCCTCCGACAACACCTCAAGAAATCAGCAACGGTGGTGCACGACGGTGACGGAGAGCCGGAGGGTGTCTGGTCCTGAGCCAGAGCTCGAGCCCTACTTCATTGAGGCTGCGCGCAACCGGCTCTCCGATTCTGGCACTTCGTGATCATCCGTTGGGTAGTGCGTCTTCCGAGCTGCCGGCAAGGAGACCTCTTATTAACACCGGAGCCACCTGCTCTCTGCATACAGAGCGAGCCCTCGCCGACGGTCGAGAGTCACCGGAAGGGGGCCGGGTACCCCGGAAATCAGCCGCTCACGGAGGCCAGATCGAGGCGGGCCAGGCGGTCCGGGTCGGAGAGGATGTCCACGGCTGCGATCTTGCCGTCGGCAACGGTGAAGCTGATCACCGACAACAGCTGACCATCGATGGTGTTGACCAATCCGGCCAGGCCGTTGACCAGGACGGGATGCGTCGTGGCGGCGGTAGCCATCCGCTGGAAGGTCGCCAACTGCCCGGCCACCGCGGCGGCGCCACGGATGACCCGCACCCCGCCGGTATGCGCGCCGCCGTCCGCGCGCAGCACCACCTCAGGGTCGAGAAGGGCCACCAGCGCTTCGAAGTCGCCACCGCGCGCCGCGGCCAAAAAGGCGTCCACCACCCGGCGCTGGGCGTCCCGGTCCGCATCCGGTGGCGGCGTCGCACCGCGGACCCGCTGCCGCGCCCGACTGGCCAGCTTCTTGGCCGTTGCCGGTGTGCGGTCGACGATCGGCGCGATCTCCTCGAACGGCAGCCCGAACATGTCGTGCAGCACAAATGCGAGTCGCTCCGCCGGGCTGAGCGACTCCAGCACCACCAGCAGCGCCAGCCCGACCGAGTCCGCCATCAGCGCCTGCTGCTCGGGGCCCGCCCCGTCCTCCCGACTGATCACCGGATCGGGCATCCGGACATCCAGCGACTCCTCGCGCCGCCGCTTGCGGGCGCGCAGCATGTCCACACAGACCCGGCTCACCACAGTGGTCAGCCAACCGCCGAGGTTCTCGATCCCGCGCTCCCCCGACCCACCCAACCGCAACCACGTCTCCTGGATCGCATCGTCCGCCTCAGCCAACGAACCGAGCATGCGGTACGCGACCGCCCGGAGATGAGGCCGATGTTCCTCGAAATGAACGGCCAGAGACTCTCGTGCATCCACGCTCACACAACCCCTTATTACTGCTGACGGCATCACCACCCTGACGCTCCGGCCCTCGAAAAGGTGACCGGACTGATCACGCCGGATTCCCCGCCCCTTGCACACGACGACGGCCAGCAGCGACGGCGCCAAACGGTGTGGGCGCAGTCGGCTTTGGGGCTCGCGGAGTCGAGCGGGGCAGTGCCCACCGGTGCAGACCGCGCCCGCCAGCGGGAGGCGTTCAGGCACGAAGAGAACGGCGTCGTGGCGCGGAACTTGGTCAACCCGAGGCGTTACGGCTGAGGTGCTCCCAGGATCGGTACAGCTCTGTTTGCGCCCGGTCCATCTCGAGCACGTGGCAGAGGACTGGCTGCCGACGGTCAGTCGTCGCGGCGGATCCTGCAGCGCAGCCCGCTCCATGATGACCGGGGCAGCAGCGTGAGGCTCCGGGGCGACGGCACCGCCCCACATCGCCGCCATCTCGGTGTGTACGGGCTGATACTGCGCCAGAGGTTCGATCATCGTCATGCCGGCGGTGAACAGGCCGGTGTCGGAGCCGCCCATCTGCACGATGGTGACCTTGATGCCAAAGCCTTCGACCTCCATCGCCAACGCCTCGCTAACCGAGTCCAGCGCGGCCTTGCCCGCACCGCAGAAGCGGACTGCCGCCGCCGCTACCCATCGAGGTGACCTGCAGGAGCCGCCCCCGTCCCAGGCGCACACATGAGGCAGCAACCACAAGCCCGTCTTGGCTCCGCAACCCTGCGTCTCGGACCTTCACCCAGGGCAGCCCTGGACGGACCTTCGGCATCAAGTGGCGGCGGCACGGCCTATCGCATCAACCCCCGCACGGTGCTGCGCCTCCCCGTCCCTGCTCTCGGGCCTGCGCCATCGCCAGAGGAAGCGCCGGGCAGGTGCTATACGCCTACACCCATCTGGACGCGACATCACGCGAGACGAGCAGGGTAGACGTACAGGATGAGCATGCAAGGGAAGAGCAGGCGAGATGAGGAGACACTGGTAGGCACCAGGGCTTACACCGATGTCGAGTTGGCGCAGAAGCAGTTGGGCGTCACTGCGGTGGATCAGGGCTCGTCTTCTCAGTTCTCCAGTGGCGTGGCAGCGGCCTATCAGTGGGCGCTGGGATGCGCGGACCGTTCACCGGTCACTGGGGCAGGCTGCACAGGCACTGTCCCGGACCTGCAGGCGCTCACCGCCGAAGTGGATGCTGCAGTCGTGCAGACAGAGGATCTGACAAGTTCGCCCGGCCTGCGAGATCACAGCCGCGGTGTGCACGACGCCCTGGCATGGGTGTGCGGACACATCAGCCAGGCACCGTGATCCAGCACACTGGCGGCGAGAAGTGGCGCATGCCTTCCGCCTGGCTACCTGTACTGACCCGAGAGGTTAGGGACACGGCGACGGGGGGGGCAGCCCCCATCAGGGCGGCATATCTCCGGCGATGGTTGTAGGTATGGAGTCACCCGTATGCCCATTCGTCGAGGGGGGTGCGGTTGGAGCGTTCGACCCTCCCGTTGGTCTGGGGGTGGTAGGGGCGAGTGCATTTGTGGGTGATCTCTGCGTCAGCGGCGGCCCTCTACGCGAGTTCGTTTCGCAAGGACCGGAGCTTGTTCGCCATCACAACAGGCCACGCCCCTCCCGTACGAGAAGGGCCCACGGAGGGCCTCAGGGCTCGCCCTGCCGGGATACCGCGTCGGCCAGCGCCTCCCGCAGAGCTATGAGCGCGGGCAAATCCGCATCCACCACGAAGCGATCCAGTAGGACGCCGATCCGCCACTGCTCACCCTCGCGAACCGCCTGCACGATCTCCGTGATAGCGGCACGCTGCCCAGCAGGAATCTCCACCGACACACTCTCGGAATCACGCAGAACCTCATCCGGTTCTGCTGGGTTCGCTTCCTTTACCGGCCAGAGCCGTGCGTGGCGCATCGGTCACCTTTCGGGTGGGACCACGCCATCGCTGTGCCGCGGATATGGACAACAGCCCCCCGTACGGCGGCATCGAGAACCGGCGCACGCCCGGAAGCGCGCCCGCTCCGCCCTTGCGGACTCTCGGGCTCAAGGGCCCTTCCCATGAAGAGCATCGCCGGCCTGCACCCAAGCACTACCCCATCACCATAGGACGATAGTTTCCATCTAGCAACATTCTCCGGGGCCCTTGCTTCGATCCAGCCCCACGCCAAAACAAGCGAGCGCGGCCGTGGCTGCTCACGCAAGTGCTGCCGGAGCGGAGACCTGTGCGAGTCGAGCTCGCCAAGGGTGGCGAGCGTGATGATCGCCGACGCCAGCGGGACCACCCACCGTGCGTCCCGACCCACAAAACCCCCAGGGCTTCCCCACGCCACGGACCGCATGCTTATATTTGCCACATGGAAACAGTTGGGTGATCAGGTATGCCCTGACATCCAGCGCAGGTGGTCCACCACGACGGGTGTCGTGCAGGGACAGCTTCGTCGAGGGGATCATTTGAGTGAGTACCAGTGAAGCCGTCGTTCGACAACGCGTGGCGACGGCGTTGCGCGGACGTGCCGAGGGGGTTGCTGATCGCTGGGTGCAGCTCCAGCAGGGTCAGCAGGAGCCCGGGGCCGGCATCACCGAGCGTGAACTGCGTGAAGAGGCGGATGCGTTGGTCGCCGCTCTGATCGCGGGAATGGACAGCGCGCTCCCCGTCGGCAGGATCGTGAACTCCCACGACGAACTGAAGCGGGCGGTAAGCGAGTTCTCACTGCTCCGGGCTCGGATGGGCACGACGCCTACGGCTACCTCTCTGGCAGTCCTCTCCCTCAAGGAGGCGGTGCTCGAAGCTGTGCAACAGAGCACCGACAAGGCCGATGAATTGTTCTCGGCAGCATTGCTGATCAACCAGTTGCTGGACGCAGCCGGTGCTCTGTCCTTCGACATGTACGTCGAAGGCAGGGAGGAGATCATCCGGAGGCAGAGTCGGCAGTTGCTCGAGCTCTCGACGCCGGTGGTACGGCTGTGGCAACAGGTGCTCGCTGTCCCGCTGATCGGCACACTCGACACCGCCCGGACTCAGGTCGTCATGGAGAGCCTGCTCCAGGCCATCCAGGACCACGAAGCACTCGTCGCCATCATCGACATCACGGGAGTCCCGACGGTCGACACGGCCGTCGCGCAGCACCTGATGCAGACTGTCAACGCGGTGCGGCTGATGGGGGCGGACTGCGTCATCAGCGGCATCCGGCCGCCGATCGCGCAGACCATCGCCCAATTGGGCATCGACCTGTCGAAGATAATCACGCGGGCCACCCTCGCCGACGCCCTCTCCGAGGCCATCAAGCTCACGGGCAGCGCTGCGCCCGAGTCCCATGGAGCGGCACGTTGATGGAGGTCCGCTCGAGCACCGGTGTTCCCATTTTGCGACTCGGCGATGTGCTGGTCACGGGGTTGCTCAACGAGATAGACGACAAGGCTGCTTTTGCTTTCACCGATGAGCTCACCGAACGCATTTCGAGAGAGAGCATTCGAGGCGTACTCATTGATGTCTCACGGCTTGAGGTCATCGACTCCTTCGTGGCACGCACGCTGATGGAACTGACGACCATGGCACGGCTGCTGGGTGCTCGCGTGATCGTGGCCGGTATGCGGCCTCCGGTGGCCATCACTCTGGTCGAGCTGGGCATCGAACTGGCCGGTGTGGAGACCGCGTTGGATGCCGAGCGTGGCATGACCGCCCTCGGCTGGCGCGAGACCCCCCAGCCCCCTGAAGGGGCCCGGCGTGAATCAACTCGTTAGCAGCCCCGATGCGGCAGGCCGTGCCGAGGCCCGCTCCCCCGCCGCTCCCTCTGCCTCCCAGCCCGCCACACGGATCGCACTGCGCACGGAGGAGAATCTGCTGACGGTGCGCCATGCCGTGCGCGCCGCAACACTGAAGATCGGTTTCGGCATTGTCGACCAGACCCGTGTGGTGACCGCGGCCAGCGAACTGGCCCGCAACGCCTATATCCACGGCGGCGGCGGAGCTCTGTCCATCGAATGCCTCCGCCAAGGGGGCCTGCACGGTTTGCGCTTGACCATAAGAGATGAGGGGCCTGGCATCCCGGACCTGGAGGCCGCCCTCACGGACGGCTTCACCACCGGCGCCGGGCTCGGCCACGGCCTGGGCGGGGCACGTCGCCTCATGGACGACTTCGATGTGCACACTGCACCGGGCAGGGGCACGACCGTGGTCGCCACTCGATGGGCCCGCCGGTGACATCTCTGCCGACCTTGGCAACCGCTTGCGTTCCCATTGACCACTACAGCGCCGTCCACCTCGCCGCCTCGACCGCCCGCTCGCTCGCGGAGCGGTGCAGCCTGCCGGGTGCGATGCCGGACCAGGCCGCGGTCATCGCCTCGGAACTGGCCAGCAACCTCGACAAGCACGCGCACGGCGGCACTCTCTATATCCATCCGCTGCCACTGGGTGGGGGCCTGGAGATCCTGGCAGCCGACCGGGGTCCGGGCATGTCCGAGCTCCAGCGATGCCTCACGGACGGCTACAGCACGACCGGAACCATGGGCGCCGGCCTTGGAGCGGTGACCCGTATCGCCACCGACTTCACTATCCGGACCGATGCCGAGATGGGCACCCTTGCTTGCGCGCGGCTCGCACCGCCCGAGCGGCCCCAAACAGCACGGCAGGCGGTCGGGCTCGTCTGCCTACCCGCCGACAGAGAGCAGCATTGCGGTGATGCCTGCGCGATCACCGACACGGACAGCGCGCGTACGGCGATCGTCATCGACGGGCTCGGCCACGGCCCCCACGCCGCCGAAGCCGCCCAGACCGCTCTCCGGACATTCCACACAGTCGTGGACCGTCCTCTGACGCACATCCTCACAGCAATCCACCGGTCACTGCGCCGAACCCGTGGCGCCGCCGTCGGCGCCCTGCGCCTTGGACCAGAACAAGGCGAGTACTGCGGAATCGGCAACGTACGCGCGGTAGCGATCTCCCCCCATCAAGTCCACCACCGGCTGACCGGACAACCCGGAGTCGTCGGCTGGAACATTCCCACTCCCCAAAGTCACCGCTTCCCCCTGCCCCCGGGCAGGACAGCCGTGCTCCACAGCGACGGCATCGACAACAGGTGGACGCACACTCCACCGCGGTTCCTGCTGCGCCTGCCTCCCTCCCTGCTCGCCGGCGCAGTCGCCCACCACCACCGCTCCACCCGTGACGACGCCGCCGTGCTCGCCGCCATGCCCCATCCAAGGCGCCCATGACCAGAAACTGCTTCGCCGCTCTGCCCCCGCTTCGCGCAGCCGTGCGCCGCGTGGCCGACGCCCATCGACTTGCGGTAGACGTCCGGGCGCGCCTGGTGCTGTCCGTGACCGACGCAGCCGCCGACGAGCTGGGCGCAGGTGGGCACGTTGTGCTCAGCACTGCCCACGAGGCCGGCGCGCACGACGACTCGCCCGTCCTGGCCGTTGCTCTCAGCGCCCCAGACGCCCGTCGACCGCTGAGTATCAGGGACCTGCCATTGCCTGCTCTGGCCAACGGCCCACGCTCGGTCATCTGGCGCGTGCCCGTGCCCCATCCTGCGGGCTCATCGCTGCTCGGACCGAGCCCTAGCACCGCCGGCGATCCAACCGCAGAGCAGTCGTCGAGGACGGAATTTCAGGCCATCGACGAGGAACTGCGCGCCACCGTCGCTCGTGCCGACGCGCTCGCAGCCGAGTATCGGCGCCTCAAGCACGAGCTTGCCGAGACCAATGGCGGTGTTCTCGCCCTCTATGTCCAGCTCGAAGAGCGCGACGAACAGCTCCGCAAGGCGCACGGCCAAATACTGAGTGATCTCGAAGACGCGCTGCGTCCCAAGCCGATGGACATCGAGGGCCTGGAACTGGCGGTCCACTATGCCCCCGCGGAGCCCAACGCCCCCACCGGCGGGGACCTCTACGACTGGTTCGCGCTGCCCGACGGCACCCTGCACATCACCGTCGTTGACGCGCTCGGCCATGGGGTACGCAGCACCCGCAGTGCCCTCAACGTGACCCACGCCGTCAGGACACTGGCACTCGAAGGCCACCCGCTGGAGTCCATCCTGGAACGCACGCACGAAATCCTCATGCCGCTCGCACCAGAACTCATGGCGACCGTGCTCCTGGCGCGACTGGACCCGGCCACCGGGAAACTGCAACTGGCTAACGGAAGCCATCCTCCCGCGCTCATGCTTCGGGCCGACGGCTCATCCGAATTCCTCGAACTGCGCGGCCGGGGCGTCGGCTTCCCGCTGCCAGGCAGCGAAGAACTGCTGCACACCGAGCTCCACCCGGGCGACCTCCTCATCCTCTACACGGACGGACTCACCGAAAGCCGCCGAGACCCGTGCGAAGGCGAACGACGACTCGTCGCAGCAGCCCGTCGGCACGCGGCCGATGCTCTGGCTGAACTCCCCAGCGCCATCGCCGCAGAGATGCACACCGTCGTGCTCCATCCCGACGACACCCTGGCCCTTGCCATCCGCCGCACCCCATCTGCTTCGTAGGCTCGGCGGACGCGGACGCGGAAGCAGAAGCGGCGGTGAGGGAAACCGGCGAGAGGCAAGCGTCCATAGGCGAGGGCCTCCGCGCTCAGGGGCGAGAATCGCGACCGAACCAGTCGAGGCACACGACCAACGCGTCGTCATCAGCATCGGCGTCGAGGTATACCGCGAGTTCCTGCAAAATCGCCCGGGGAACCGCAGCTGCCGGCAAAAGGCCCGCGGCCTGGATCGCCAGCGCCAGCTTCCGCTCGCCGTAGGCCTCACCCATCTCAGTCGCAGCGCCGTAGACACCGTCACTCACGAAGATCAACCGGTCACCCGGCAGAGCCATGAACTCCTGGGCGACGTACTCGGTCTCCTCGAACATCCCCAAGGGGAACTGCGCCTCGAAGTGCACGCGCTCCACACTCTTGTCACGCTGACGCCACAACTGCGGGGAGCCGGCATCCACCACCTGCACACGTCCGGTGGCCAGCTCGAAACAGAGCAGCAAGGTGGAGACGTACTCATCACCCCGATACTGCGCATACAGCGCCTGATCGGCCAAAGCCGCCTGGTCCGCAATCCCGATACCCGCCCTTCGGGCATTACGCAGCGCGTTGACCGCCAGATTGGACAGAAGGGAGGCCTGGATCCCTTCGCCCATACCGTTGGTGACGCTGAGGGTGAGCGTCTCAGGCGTCGTGGCCCAGTCGAAGTTGTCGCCATGGATGGCGTACGCCGGCTCCAGTTGCGCACCAATCGCATATTCCTGGCGGGTACAGGCCCGTCCCGGCAGCAGCTGCCACTGCATCTCGGCAGCCAGCGTGAGGCGGCTGGCCCGACGGGCCTCAAGGTAAAGATCGGTGTCCCGCTCAGCCACCACGATCTCGTGCCCGAGGAGCTCAGCGACCGCGGTCAGCTCCTCCACCGTCTCCGGCGTGCACCGGTCCTTGGAAAGACGCACCGAGAGGATGCCCAGTCTGTCGCCACGGACCGTCACGGGCAGGTGCAGGTCCACGACACCCTCGCGGCTCACGGTCCGCCCATAGGGCTCCTGGCTGCCGAAAGCCCGGCCCTCCGGGCTGGTGAACACGGACAAAGGCTCAGCAGTGTGAGGCAGCGCCGTAACCGGCTGGAGAACAGTGAGGCTGTAATCAGCCATGAGCAGATCGACTTCGGTGGCCTCATAGTGCTCGACCAGGGCCGCTTGCACCGTGCCGAGGAGGTTGTGCGGCGCCGCTGTCCGCACGGCGCGTTCCACAGCCAGGAAATTCGTCACGGTGAGGCCTTCTTCATCTTCATCGGCGGATCGGGGGCTTACTGAGTACTGGCGGGACCGCAGGCATCGGCCATCGGATCGCTCACTGCCCGGGAAGAACGCTCCTGGCGGTGTACGCCCTTCACCAACCTGACCTTGGCCGCGGTGCCCCGCACAGCGCGATCTGCTGAGACCGAGCAGGCCTTCACGGAGCCAGCGAATATTGCTATGCGGCAACTGTTGATCCTACCGCTCGCCGGGGCCAAAAATGGCGGCTGTTCCAGCCTGGCTTCTTCAGCAGTTCCTGCCGGGCCGTCTCCACGCCTCCGGCCCCCGCGGGGGGAGCCGCGCGTGAGACTCAGCACGCGGTTATCTCACCAGCTCGGCGACCGTCACAACTCCCTTGCGCGGGCCGGGAGTCGACCGGCCGGGTGCGCCCTGGCCTGCAGGCCGCTCTGCGGCCTGACCTGCGGCGTCGAGGGAGCGACGAAAGGCACCCAGGGATACTTCGCGCCGAGCGGGCAGAAGACCAGGCACGTGGCACGACATCCGTGGTTCACGAGAGTGCACATCAGTTCATGGGGAGTGACGGCCATATGGACCGCGAGGGGCTGGATCCCCTGGACGAGCCGACCGAGGAGACTGTCGCCGCTGTGGAAATGCTGGTGTCCCTGTGGGCACGGGCTTCCCAGGCCCTCTCCCCCCGCCTTTCGGCCCTCCAACTGGAAGCGTTGCTCATCACGAGTCGCAACCCCGGCATCAATCTCACTGGCCTTGCGGTAGAAGTCGGCGCTGCACTGCCAGCCGTCAGCAGACTGTGCGACCGGCTGGAAGCAGCTGGGCTCCTATGCCGCGAACCGGCGCCCACGAGCCGACGAGAGATAGGGCTTGCGCTGACACAGCAAGGCGGGGAGATCATAGACGCTTTGCTCTCCCGCCGTTCTCAGCTGTTCGGCGACGTTCTGAGCTGCATGCCGACCGCTGCGCAGCGACAATTCTTGGCAGGTTTGCAGGAATTTACAGACGCGGCGAGGGCGCGCGCGCTCAATGGCAGGGAACAAATCTGACCTTTGATTGCGGCGGCCGCCAGGCAGACACGGAGGCTGAGCACGCCGCGAGGGAGGCCGAGCTGACGTCTAAGCGATAGCCGGAGACGGACCATCGTCCGCATTCGCCTCGCCGGGCAATCCAATGTGCTCGCCGGCGGCTGCCTGGAAAAGATCGAGCCCCTCGGCCAGCGTCGCCAATTGATCCGGTGACATTGTTTCCAGTACGGCTTCGACCTCACGCACGCGCAACGTACGAAACTTTCCGAGGGTGGCGGATCCACGCCGACTCAGGCGCAGATCAACTTCACGGCCACTGGTGCTGCTGGGAAGCCGCTCGATGAGACCGGCGGCCTCCAAGCGGTCGCACAACCGGCTCACGGCCGACGGCCGCGATCCAAGCGCTTCACCAAGGGTCCGCTGGTTGACCTTCCCCTTCTCCTTGATCACCGTCAGCGCCCGGAACTGCGAAGGCGGAAGGGGCCCCGAAGGGGAGGCTTCGTGACCGCGCCCCCATAGCACCTCCAGAAGGTCCGACACACTGCACGCGGCATGTGCCACCCGCTCAGGGCTGTGGGAAGGACGGCTTCGGGGCATCCAAACACTCTCTCACTAGAAATCGAGCTTGTCAGCCAAGAAGCTCGCCATCGCACTTCCGTCTCAGGAAGGAGCACATCACCGCCGCCCTCTTGAGAGACGACTGGCTACAAGTCCGCCCGTCTCGCCTCCTGCCGCAAGTCCAGAGCTTGCCTTGCCCGGCTCCGAGCGGTCCGACGTATCTCACTCCGGAAGCACAAGCACCTCCTCCTCGCCTGAGTCTCTACCTGACACAATGGCCCAAAATGGAGTTATAGGTGCATATCGGTCCTCCTTGGCGAAAGCGAGTACACAGCCAGGGCCGACCTGCACGATCAGGTGGACCGCGAGCGCATCCGCGCAGCGGGGACGTCCACCGTCCTTCAGGGCCTGCTCTCCTGGCGTGGCAGCCTCGACCTGGACGACGAAGAAGCGGCGAGGAACATAGCGCAGAGCGGACTCGGCGATTGAGGCTGCGCGACGATCGCGAGGGAGGCTTCACCGCGAGCCGACGCGAAAACGATCCGAGCTCTGCGCATCTGGTGATATCAGGGTGCGGTCCAGCACCTTTCCAGCCTTCTGCCCGGAGCGACAGCTCCGCGCGGCCCTCGTCGACTGCCTCACCTTCGGCGGCAACACCATCGAGACCAGACACAGCGTGTTACCGACTCCCAGCACCAGGGCCCCAGCGGCGGACGTCGCGCTCGGACGGGCGGCCGATACCAGGGCGCAGCACCGCGCCCGTCGCGCCACGCGGTGAGCACCGGATCGATCACCTGCCGGCGGACATCGGACGGCAGAGCTGGAAGCACGTTCCCCAGCGTCCGCGCGGCGGACAGGACGATTCGTACGCGTCGGCTTCAACCCCCCTGTTGAGAGCAGCTTCTGACGGTGCGGAAGCGTTTCCTTCAGTTACAGCCTGTGTTTCCCTCGCGAATTTCTGGAAACGCTGGGTCACGGAAGCGCCTGAAGGAACCTCGGAGAAAGGCGGAACACATGTCCGTGGGTCTCGGAATCGTCTTCGGCGTGGTGGTAGTCATCATCACCGCACTCGTACTCGCCCCACCCGTGGCTCAAGTTCGCTCCGGTAGCCTGAGAGATCGGTTCGGACCAGAACTTGACCGCGTCGCGGCCCGACATCATGGGGACACCAAAGCGGCAGAGCGTGAACTGAAGGCTCGAGTACGCCGGTTCGGTAACCTGCGTCTTCTCAGCCTGACAGTTTCCGCTCGGGAGCAGTACGCCGCTCAGTGGGCGGACCTGCAAGGCCAGTTCGTCGAATGCCCCGGTGTCGCCGTCGCCAAGGCGAACCGCCTGCTGTGGCAACTCGCCGTCGCCCGCGGCTACCCGGCAGATTCACATGCCCGGCAGGTCGAAGCACTGTCCGTCCATCACCCGCGCCGTGTAGATGGCATCCGTCAACTGCACGCGGCTGCACAACAGGCCGCCGCCGGAGAGACGGAACTCGAGAGGATGCGACAGGCCATGGTGGCCGGCCAGTTGCTCTTCGAAGAGCTCCTGACGACGCGGCCTGGTGAGGAAGGGACAAGCGAGGCACGGCCACGACGTTTGCAGCACGTACCGGTGCAGCGCACTGCTGACCGCACTCGCAGCCTTGGCTGAGCGGCAGCGCATTACGTGGCGGGGGCGGGCTTCGAGTCCGCCCCCGCCACGTTTCCGATGCCAGGCGGTACGCACTTTCGGGCGCCTGGCCCTTGAAGAGCGTTTGGCGCGGCGGCGTTGGTTGTTTCGAGGTTCAGGTGTCGCGCCAGTTCAGGGTCGATCCGCGAGTGAGTCTGTGGCTTATGAGATCGATCATCGCGACGTGGATTATGGCTTCGGAACGGTGGGGGTGGGTTTCGTAATCGCGGGCCAGGCGGCGGTGATGCATCGCATCAACCAGCCGAAGGTCTGCTCGACGACCCAGCGTCGCGGGATCAAGTTGAAGCCTTTGACGCCCGGGGCGCGTTGGATGACTTCCACGTCGACGGCGAAGCAGGCGCATCCTGCTCACCACCCCCCAATAGCCATGTCGAGCGACGCGAGGTCCAGACGGTCGTGGGGTGCACCAGTCGATGTGCACCTGGTTGCCCTCGACATAGACCACCGCTCCCCCTCGTCCGTGCCCCGTTGGTGGCCCGGTGAGGGCGATGGTCAAACCACAGGCACCAAGTGACAGCTATGAGGCCGCCCCGCATAGGGCGTTTCCACCGGTCGTTGGGTCAGATCACCGGCATGGGGAGCATGGCCAATGGGAGCAGGCCCGCCTCGGCCGTGTCACGGTTGATCCTGAATCCGCAGTACTGTCCGACAGCAGCGAACACGGCCGGGTAGAGCTCTTCCTGATGCTCCTCGAAGTAGAGCTGCGCCTCTTCCTCAGTCGTATCGGAGCCGTCGTACGCGGAGGGGAATACCGCGCCCTCCGCGCGCAGCGCAGCATCCAGTGCCGCCGACCAGCCGGCGGGCTCACCGAACTCCGCCTGCCGGGTCTGCCCGTCGCCCGGAGCGTGAAGGATCAGAGCGGGGGCATCGTGGCGGTTCAGCGTGAGGCAGATGACTTCCTCACCGACCAGAGGCTCCATTTCGGGCACTCCCCGGTAGCCGAAATAGAAGGTAGCGGCGGCGGGCCCGTCCTCCAGGACGTACGACCAGTCCCCGCAAGTGCCGTACATCGCACGGCTGACGTGCGTCATGTCCACGTCTGAAGGCACAGTCAGCTCATCTCGGTCCCGGTAGAGGTCCCGGCAGGCGAGCTGTTCCCCGTCCGCTCCAAGACGGACCAGGAAGTCTTCGGCCTCGACGCCCCGAACGGCTGTCAGCGAGATACTGCCGCGCATCCCGGGCACGCCGCTTTTCGCATTCTCGTAGCTGTGCTCGCCGATCCACCGCAATCCAGTCGCCTCTTCTTCTAAATTCTGGTGTTCGCTCATCTCGCCAACCTCCAAACTGACCGCAAGGCGAGAACTTCACGCTCGCCGCGGCGCGTTCAGCCTGCGACTTGGTGTGTGCCGCGCGGCAGGGCCGGGACCCGGGGCCCGGGGCCCGGTGTGGATGTTTTGCGGTACTTGGGCGACCGCTTCGGCGCTCGCTCAGGGTCCGGCCATTCCGGCGGCCGCCATCAGCCGGCGCACACCGCGGGTCAGGGGGTGGGCTTCACCGATCGTGCGTACGCAGGTCGCGAGGGTCCGCGTGTACAGGCGGCGCGCCTTGCGCGGGGCGCCCGCCGCCCGGTAGACGCCCGCCAGATTCATCTGGGTGGTGAGGGTGTCGAGATGATCCGCGCCCAGTTCCTTCTTCTGCCGGCGAAGGGTGTCCCAGAACAGAGGGAGGGCCTGGCGGAAGTCTCCTGCTGTGGCGAGGGCGACCGCCAGGTTGTGGGACGTGGTGAGGGAGTACGCGTGGTCGCGCCCCAGCGCCACGGTGCAGGCGTCGAGGTTGTCCTCGTAGACCTTTACGGCGCGCGTCAGGTCCCCCGCTTCCTGGTAGGCGCCGGCCAGGCCGTTGCGCGCGGTGAGTGTGCCGGTGTCCGAGGGGCCCATCGCCCTCTCCATGCCCGTGACCGCCCGCTCGTACAGGGGCAGGGCGAGGGCAGGTCCTCCCGCGCGCTGCCGCGCGTACGCGAGAAGGCCGAGGGCGGAGAGGGTGTCCGGATCATCGGGGCCAAGGTCCCGCTCCCGTGCGATGAACGTCTGCTCGTAGAGCGAGGCGGCCTCGCCGAACTCCCCCGCCTCGCGGTAGGCATCGGCCAAGTGGCGACGACTGTTGAGGGTGTCGGGGTGATCCGGGTCAAGCGACTCCTCCCGGATGCGCAGGACCTCCTGGAAGAGGGGGAGCGCGCGCTCGGGAGCACCCGCCATGAGGTGGGCCACCGCTAGATTGTGGCGGGCGGTGAGCGCGTTACGGTCGTCGGCGGCCTGCTGAGCGCCGACGTCCTCGCGTACTGCCTCTTCGAACAGGGGGACGGCCCGTGCGGCGTCCCCGGCCGCCAAAAGCCCGTAGCCGAGGTCGGCGTTCCGGGTGTCTAGGACGTCGGCCTCGGCGGACGTCCTCGTTCTGTCAGTGGTCCCGCCTCCCCCGGGACCAGGGGCCGAAGGTTGCGGCCCGTTCGAGGACTCCTGGGGTGCGGAGCCGAGCCCGGCCATCCGCTCGAAGTCACCGGCCGAGCGGTACACGAGCGCAAGCGAGACGCGCGCGGTGCGTGTGAGGCCGTGGAACTCGCCGAGTACCCGCTCCATGGCGGGCAGCACCTTCTCGAACAGGGAGATGGCCCGCCGCAGGTCACCCGCGTCCCGCACGGCGCCCGCGAGGTTGGCCCGCACCAGAAGCGTGTCGGGGTGCTCGTCGCCGAGGACCCGCTCCATCACCTCGAGGATCGCCTCGAACTGGGCGACGGTCTCTTCTGGCCCCCGCGGGCGGTCCGAGGTCCCTCTCTCCTCGCGTCGGGCGGCGACCAGGTTGTTCCGCGTCGTGAGGGTGAGGTGATGCTCCGCGCCGAGCGTACGGACGCACGCGGCGAGGTTCTCCTCGTACAGGCGCATGGCTTCGGCGTGGTCGCCCGCCTCCTGCCGGGTGCGGGCCAGGGTGTTGCGTGCCGACAGGGTGACGAGGTCCTCGTCCTCCGTCGGCGGGCCCGGAGGCAGCGACATGCTCAGGTCCATCGGTAGGCCCAGACGCGTCGCCGCGCGAGCGAAAGACATGTCGGCGAGCAGCGCAAGGGCCTTGTCCGGGTGCCCCACAGCCCGATAGGCGTCGGCCAGGTTGTTACGGCTGGCCAGCGTGAGCGGGTGCGCCGCCCCGAGGGCGTCCTCCGCGTCGCGCAGGACGCCCTCGTACAGGGAGACGGCCTGCCGCACATTTCCCGCGGCTTCCTGGGCGCCTGCGAGGCCGTGCCGACAGGCGAGTGTGTGGACGTCGTAGTAGCCGAGCTCCCGCTCGTGGTGGTCAAGTGCGCGCTGGAAGTGCGCGGTGCTTCGGGCGGCCAACCCCTGGCTGAGACAGAACACGCCCGCGTGATTCAGGAGCCGGGCCGTCGCCGTCGTGTCGGCGGACGCCGGCGAGTGATCGGCCAGTGAGTCCATGTGCGGCAGCACTGACCGTCCGAAGGGCCACGTGGCGGGATCCTGCCAGTCGGTCGACCGCACCGCCGTCTCGAGGGCGGCCGTCGCACGGTCCCGGGCTTCGTCGACGAGACCTGCGGTGCGGTGCGGGTCCGCCGCGTCGGCGGTGCGCGCCACGGATTGGAGCAGCCGGTGCACGCAGAAGGTCCGGGCCGCCGGATCCACGGTGATCATGCTGTATGCGTTGAGGATGCCGACGGCGCTCGCCACCAGGGCGGGACCGCCCTCGCCGTCCACCAGGTCAACCGGGATCTCGTCCGGGGCGTACCAGGCGAGAGTGCGCAGGACGGCCGGGGCCAGCGGCTGCAGTTCGCCGATCCGGTCCAGGGTCACCCGCCAGATGCGGGCAATGGTCCGCTCGGCGATCGTGTATCCGTCACCGCCGCGCTCGTACAGCGGCGTCGGGTCCTGCCGGAGGAGCTCCAGGTACGCGCGGGGCGTCAGCAAGGGGTTCTGAGCGAGGAAGGCTGCGGCCTGCTCGACCGCCAGCGGTAAGTGGCCCAGTTCCGTGCACAACTCGTCCGCTCCAGTCAGGTCCCGGGAGCCACCGGATCCGGCGATACGGGTGAGCAGGGCCAGCGACTCGGCCGCCTGCAGCGCGTCGAGCCGGATGACGGCGGTTGCGTCGTGCCACACGGTGGCCAGCCTGCTGGTGATAAGGAAGTGGCCCTGGGGGGCGCGGGCGAGGAGCGGGGCTATGTCCGCGACGTGGTTGACGTTGTCGAGGATGAGCAGCCAGCCGCTGTGCGCGGCGAGCCATTGCATGCCGTTCTCGGCGAGGGCTTCCACCGTCATCGCCTTCGACGCGGCGGGCTGCAGCGACGCGGCCAGGGCGGCGAGGCCCTGCTCCACGGCCGATGCGCTGTCAGCGGCGATCCAGCGGACGGGCGTGAGGCCATGCTTGCGGGCCCGGGTAGCGGCCCAGTGCACGGCCAGTGTGCTCTTCCCGATTCCCCCGAGCCCGTGCACGGCTTGGACACACCCACCGCGGCGCTTCTTCATCGAGGCGTCGAGCGCGTCGAGTGCCTCCGCACGACCCACGAACTGGGCCGTCCTGTACGGCAAGTTGTCGAGCCCGCGCCGAGCCCGCACGTCCGTGACGGGGCGCACCGCCTCCGGAGGGAGCACCACGCTGGAGTGGTCGTTGTAGATGCCCGACACGGCGATGCCGCCGTTCGACGCGGTCGCGTTGCCGCTGCCCGAGACGTGCTGGGCTCCGGAGTCGTCCGGGATTGTGCCCCCGGCCAGGGTCCGCTTGCCCAGGTCGTATCTTCTGCCCCACCGCCACTTGGCCATCCGCGCCCCGGCCCTACTCCGTCACGATGCCGCTGACGGCACTGGACCCGGCGCCGGTCGCTTGCGCGTCGCCGGTGTTCACCGCCCGCGCAGCTGGCTGCCCGGCACCGGGTTCCCCATCGGCCGACCTTCTGATCCCCGTCACCGCACTGCCCCCGTCCCGCGCCGTCGCCCTGCCCGTCGCCAGGGCCACATCCTCTCCCGGGCCGTCGACGAAGGCCAGCAGCGTACGCAGGTCCCGCACGGCACGCTCCTGAGCGGCGGCGTCCAAGGACTCCAGCAGGGACTCGAACCGCCCCTGCCACGCCCCTTCCTGACGCAGCGCCTCCCGCTCGGGGTCGGCGGTGGCACCCGGTTCCAGCGCCTGGGCGGTGCGATCCAGACGCTCCAGTTCGGCCCGGGCCCGCTCGGCGTCATCCCGCCCGAAGAGCTCGGCGACCCGGTCCCGCACCGCCTGCCACGCGTCGGTTCCCGCCGCCTGCACCACCGCACTGCCGCTCGCCGCGGCCAGCGCGGTCAACGTCTCCACCAACAAGGCTTGTTCCTCACGCCACTTGGACCGAAATCATCGCGACGTACCACTCCAGCGCACGTCGGGCGTCCAATCAAGTCGGCGCGGGGCATTTCTCGTCGGGCGCGGGGCGAGCCAAGGGCGGACCAACACCCCAGCATCAGCGTGTCCTTCACGGTCTGAACTGTCCTGGAAGCGTGCGGCAAGGCCAATACAGCCCCTGAGTAGGTTGTGGCGGCGACCCAAGGTGGACCTGGACAGCGGCGTCGAGGACGCGACCCTGCTCATCCTGGAATGGCTCGGGGAGCCTCGGCGAGCAGGGTGTAGGTGCATGATCCGGGTGTCGCGTCAGGAGCCGATCCCCCAGAGGACGGCTCCAGTGACCAGGCCGGTGCCGTGGGCTCGCCTCGCTTCGCGATCACGGGGCGGATCCCGCACTGCCAGAGCAGACGGCGGTACATGTCGTGGTCGTTGCCGCGGTCGGCCAACAGCACGTCAGGGCACCGACGGTGCCTGCCGACCCGGCCCGAGACGGCCGGGATCTTGTCGAACAGGGGCAGGAGCTGGGTGACATCGTCGCGGTTGCCGCCGGTCAGCGACACCGCGAGCGGGACGCCCCGGCCGTCGACGACGAGGTGGTGCTGCACCAGCGAGCACCGAACTTCCTGTCTTCCGTTGCCACCCTGATCCGCTCGCCAGCGGGTCCATCAGCGAGAGCACCGAGAGATGCGTGTGCTGCAACCACGCCATGGGCTGGATCCGGTCAGACCGAAGTCCTTGACGATCTGGCCGACAGAGCGGTCACCGCCTCGGCACGGCTCGTCTTACCTACCGCCCGCCGAGGCCGCTCAGGAACACCGGCTCCCCATCTTCGCGAAGTGCCGGCTGGAATCCTTGGTATCCCACCACTCTTCCAAAAGGCCCCGCACCAACTCGACTAGTTGGCGCAGACGCTCAGGGTCAGGGGCAGGCGAGGTGAACACGTCCACGAAGGATCTGTCGCTCCACGGCAGTGTGAACACCCAGCACTCCTCGGCGTGATCCTGCCGCTCGATGATGAGCCGGTAGGTCAACGTGAGGCTGCGGTCCGGGTGGTGGTCGGCCGTCAGGTCGGTGACAGTGAACCTGGTCGCGCCATCATCGGAGGTGAAGGAGCGAGCCAGGACGCCCTCCGCCGGCGTGTGAGCCATCGTATGCACCTCCCATTCCGTCTCCGAGTAGGCCACGTTAGCCGTGAGCACCTGGCGGCGGCGCGAGACGCGACCCTGTAAGCGGTCCGCAGGTCGTTGCTACCGGCGGGCGTTACGATCTTGGTACGGGACGTCATGCGACTCGGGCAGGAAGTGCTCCAGGCCGAGTACCCGCCCTCGTTCCACTGTCGGACCATATGGCCCGCTGATCTTTCTGTTCATCGTGCTGTTCCAGCCGTGCGGCGGACCCGAAGCAGCGGGTCAGCCCGCCCGCCGTCGCGCAGCCAGTTGTAGCGCAGCCGCAGTGTCCGCTCCGTGCTGGCTGCCACCATAACGAGCCCGCCCACGATGTTGCACCATGCCGGTAGATCCATGGGCGAGGTGAAGGTCCGGACGTACTGAGCGACGCCCTCCGGCGGCCCGGGTGATCTGTTCGCCCGAGCTGAAGGATCAGGAGGACCAGACCGGTGACAAGCACGATCGACGCGAGATGACCGATCCAGCGGCTATGTGCGGAGTGCGCGCCGTCGTCACCGTGGCCTACTTCGAAGACTGAGCAGGCCCGTTACCGACGGGCCCGGACCTTAACCTCGTCCAGGAACGGGATGAAGTCAGGGCTGTCGGCCACCTGTCCCTACGTCGGGACGGAGGAGAGCGGGCGGCAGCGGATCTCGGAGGCGAGGTGGACCTTGCTGGTCAGGCTGCCGCGCGAGCATTCCAACCGGGCGGCCTTGAGGCGGGCCTGCCGTCTGCGCGCTGGTTCGTGGCGTCACCGGCTGCTACTTTTCGGCATGGCTCCCCCTGTAATGTTCAGTCGCGTTATGCACTCATTACGGAGGGATCCGCATGGACGCCGAAGTCGTACGTTCGTGGGTGGAGGGCTGGGTGGTCTCACGCGGTGCGGCGCCGCCGGTGTCCGAGCCCTGGGGCTTCACCGTCGACGTCGGACTGACCGGTCAGGTAACCCGGCACGTGCTGACGGATGCTGACGAGTCACTGGTCCGCAAACTGACGGAGACAATTACTGTCCCGGACACCTGGCTCAAGCTCTTCTTGCCGCCGCAGACGGTCGCCTCGTGGGCAGCGCCCGGCTGGCGCCTTGATGACGACGGTTTTTTGATGTCGGCACTGCTGCACACAAGCGCCGCAGTGGCCCCCGACGGCTACCGGGTGCGTAGTTGGGCGCGGGGCGGCGTCACGCGGGTGCTCGTCTTGACGGAGGATGGTGCGTTCGCCGCCCGTGGTCAGGTCGCGATGCCTGGTCCTGGGCGTACCGCTGTCTTCGACCAGGTCGAGACTTCGTCGGCCCATCGCCGCAAGGGACTTGGCAGTCTCGTGATGCGGACGCTTGAGAACGCCGCTGTTGCCACGGGCTCCTCGTCGGCTGTGCTGGCCGCGACGGTCGAGGGGCGGGCGCTTTACGAGTTCCTGGGGTGGCGCACCCACGGCCCGCTGACCAGTCTGGTCCGCGAGGATCCGCCGCAGCAGCTGGAGATATGAGCAGATTCCCGGGGCCCCAAAGGAAGTTCGGAATGCGGGCACTGGTGGCGACCTTTGGCGGGTGCAGCGAGGGGCAAGCCCAGGCGCTCAGGGCTCCAGATGTGTTCAGACAGGCACAGGTAGGGATCTTGCGCGTGTCCTGTCGATCTGGCTGGCTGAGTAAAAGCAGGTGCGGCCGGTCGCCGCAATGATGTGAGATGCGGGACATGACGATCGTTCTGAATGAGCCCGACGTCGATGGGTTGACCTGGGTCGTGGATGCCCTCCGCGCATGGCAGGACGACCGCACGCCCCTGCAACTCCATCCGGGAGACCTCGGCTGGGCCTGGGCGCTGGGTGCGGAGAGGCTGGCCGCGGCCGTCCGCACCTGGAGCGTGGACGGACGGATCATTGCCGTCGGATACCTGGACGGCCCTGATGTGCTGCGCCTGACGACCGCCCCGGACCTGCGACAGGACGGTGATCTGGCGGACCAGTTGCTGGCGGACCTCGCTGATCCGGAGCGCGGGGTCCTGCCGCCCGGGGAGGTCGGCCTCGAAGTCCCCAACGGCGCCCTGCTCCGCGAGGTCCTCCTGGAAGCGGGCTGGAGTCTGGACGAGCCGTGGACGCCGCTGTGCCACGACCTCGCCGCGCCGGTGAAGGACTCCGGCCTGCGGATCGAGGTAGCCGGCCCGGAGACGGCGGGGGTGCGGACCGCGGTGCACCGCTCGGCGTTCGGCAGCCCGGCGTTCACCGAGGAGATCTGGCACGTCCTTGCGGCCGGGCCGGTCTACGCCGACGCCCGCTGCCTGATCGGCTACGACGACCAGGACAACGCGGTGGCCGCAGCGACGGTCTGGTCGGCCGGGCCCGGCAAACCCGGCCTGCTGGAGCCGATGGGCGTGCACGCCGACCATCGCGGTCGCGGCTACGGGACGGCGATCAGCGCCGCCGCTGCGGCAGCGCTACGTGAACTGGGAGCATCAAGCGCACTCGTCACCACGCCGACCTCGAACGCTGCCGCCGTCGCCGCCTACCGGGCAGCTGGATACGAGCCGTCATCCGAGCGACTGGACCTCAGCCGAGCCGCCTGAAAATGATCAGGCGGTGGGGCGTCTGGCGTGGTTAAGGCGGACGCTGGGTCAGCAGCCCGTTCGGCGTTACTCGGATTCGCTGTCGATGCGGCGGGGAACTGCCGCAGCGATCGCACGGACGCGCCCCATAGTGATGCCGGTGTGAGCGCCCGGTGCTGCCTGCCCAGATGGTTGCGCCAACAGCTCCCCCAGCGCGGTTAGCGCACCGGCCGCCCGGTGATGAAGAACCGGCAAGGTGCCGCCTGGACCCTTGAGACCCAGCCGTGGGCGCGCGCCAAGGCGTTCAAGGAGGTCAGCGGCAGGCTCACCAAGTGGGCGGTCCACGTACCGGAACACGTCGAAAGCCTGCTGCGGGAAGTAGTCGGCCTCGCCGTCGCCGACAGCGGACGCCGTGTCGGGCTGGCAAGTCAGCGGCCCCCTACCGCGGCCACAAGACACCTGGTTGCGTTCAGGACGAAGAGGCCGGGGATCAAATTCAGCCCCTCCAACACAAAAGTACTAGGTCAGAGCCACCTAGACCACGCGATCACTCCCGTAGAAGGGGCAGTTAAGCGGCTACGCTAGGTGCGCTACGCCAGGGCAGCGGTCTGCCGGGGCGAACTTGCAAGGTGGCGAAAGAGCTTTGGGGGCGGAGTGCAGCCGGACGACGGACTTGGTGTTGGTCTCAGCCCAAGGGAAGCGGCCGCCCTCCTGCTGGACAAGATTCGTCAGGGCAGCGGCTACGCCCGCAGCAAGAAAAAGCGGTTCGGTCGAAGCGCCTCGGTCATCAAAGTGGCGACGCTTGTACTGTCCGCTTCATCCACCGTCATCCTGGGCCTACAAAATCTCAACGCGTGGGCTGGTCTGGCCTTGGCGTGCATGGCGTTGGTGACATTGCTAGGAGCCGTCGAGCCGTTCTTCAATTGGCGTTCCCGGTGGGTTCTGATGGAGGAAGCGCAGTACCAGTTCCAGCGGCTTGCCGATGACGTCGAGTACCTCGTGGCATCGACGGCCGCTAATGAGCTCACGTTCGATCAGCTGGACGAGATCTTCGGTCGGTACCAGGCGATCTGGGACGGCCTAAGTCGCACCTGGCTGGAGCGTCGCCGGGAACCCCCGCCATCGGCCAATGCCTAGCAGTGCCACACCCGTTCCTTTGTAGAGCGCGGTTCGGCCAAAGGCAGATTGGCTATGGGCGGCGGTGCTCAAATACGCCGAGGGCGCCGTCACTCTGACCTGCGGTGATGCCAATGCCAGCCGGAGTCGAAGAGCGCACCGTCGTCACACCACGGCTCGGTACAGGTCTGGCTATACACGGACCATGCCTCCAGGGGGCGCCAGGCAGCTCGCTCCAGCACGCCCGGCTCGGTGTTCGGCGGCCGAGGCTGAGCGTCCTGGATCTGATCGGTCTCGCGCCGGAATCTCTCGTCCTTGATCATGAGCCGGGAAGCATGGTGCGGTAGTGAGTTGAACGAGCGGAGTACCGGTATGGCGTTGGTACAACATGAGCAGTTCCCGGTCCGGGTCGAGCGGTTCTTGCTCTGGTTGCAGGAGGCCGACGAGGACGTGATCGACGACTGGCCCGATGGGGCGGAGGGGTTGGTGTCAGCGCAGCACGGGCGGGTGGACATCAAATCGGGAGGTCATACGCACACGGCCGTGTTCACTGTCGAGGTCTGGGACGCGCCGCCAGAGCCGGATCGCACCGTCTCCTGGGAGGCGACGGGGGAGGCTGAGCTGGAATCCGCGACGGGGCACCTGCAGTTCCATACGGCTGGCGGGCCGGACGAGAACGGGATCGACCTCGGCATCGCGAACCGGCGATGGCGGCTGCGCGCTCATGTGGTGGGACAGGAAGAGGTCGCGGCCCTGGCGGAGCAAGGCGTGCCCGATGGGATGGAGCGATTCCTGCTGCAGTGCTGGCCGGTGTGACGGTGGTTCCTGCGGGCGGCGCCCCGCCCACAGGACGTTCGCGGCCCCAACCGGACGCGGTCCTGTCGGACCAGCGAACCCCCGGGACCAGGGCGGAGAGCGCCGACGGCATGCTGGTTCCGGCTGCCTCTCTGATCGAAGGTGACGGTGTATGACGATCGACCGACAAGCCCAACCCCGCTCCGTATACCGCCTGCTGCCGAGCATGAGCGACTTCCAGCTCCTGAACCTCGACAACTCGGTGGTGGACGTCATGCGCTGGCAGCTCACTGGATCCACCGGCACCCACCCCACTGTCTTCACCGCTGATTGGGCAGGCGACGAGCGGTGGCCCAAAAGCGACTTTCCCAACGGGGACGCGAGCGTGCCGGTTCTCAGCCGCCGCCTCCTCGACGCTCTTCAAGCCGACCTCGCCTCGGCCGGCCGTCTCCTGCCGGTGCACATCAAGAGACCTCCAGACCCCTCGGCGGCCCAGGCGGACCGATTCGACGCGTACATGCTCTACCTCGTGGAGCGGGCAGTCGACTGCATCGACCCGGAGAGGTCGTCACCGCCCGATCAGCTCGGCCGTATCCAAAGGTCGGTGTTCCGGGCAGAAGCGGTGCCCGCGAAGTTCCCGGCGTTCCGGCCGACGCAGTTCCCCACTGCCGTCTGCTGGAACGGATGGATGGTCGACCGGCTGGCCGACCTGCTTGGGAACCAGCTTGAGGCCCGGCTTGTGTGGTCGGAAGACCCGGAGCTTTCCCCGCACCCACATCCGTGGGGCTTCTGATGCGCTGGTCTGACACGGGCCGAACGTCGTCGCGTTCTGCCGAAATCATGTCGGGCCGGGCCGAGGCGTACGTCGACCCCAGCCGCGAGGCATGCGTGCCCGGGCTGGTCAGCGACATGACCGATCTGCTCGATAGGTTCGAGGAGGTCTTCGAGGCAGGCAATCGCTGATGCTCCTGCGCGTCGAGTCGACGCCAGCTGGATCGAGGAATCCCGCCAGCAAATTCGAACAGGAGACGGGCCAGGAGACCGGCATCGATGACTGGAGCGCGCGCCTGCGAACTGCACGCGGGCAAACCCTCCCCCGTCGAGACACCGGTCCAGGCAGCCATCCTGCTGCAGATGTTCGTGACCATCCCGTCCCGCGGGCCCGTGAAAGCCACCGGCGGTGGTCTGCCCCAGCTTGTGACCGGGCTGCGTACCGATGCCCCGGCTGCACGACCTGCGGGCGATCGTCAGGGCGGTGTACCCGTTCTCGTCCGTGACGGTTGATGCGCAGGGCGCGGCGCTGGTCCTGCCGCAGGGCTTCTACATCGAGACGGCCGCCCGGCGACGCCGGCACCCCAGCTTGTGAGCCCATCGATCGTGCGTCTGTGGCGCTGGACGGGCGGGCTGCTGCTCGTCATCGCCTGCGTGTTGGTCACCATCGGCCCGATCACGTTGATGGTGACTCAGGTCGTCGTGTACGTGTGTACGTTGGGCCTCTTCGTGAGCGTGCTGGGCGCGCGGTGGATCGTGCCGCTCATGAACCGCCGCCGCTGAGCGTCACCTCCAGGGACTCGAGACTTTCGTTTATCAGTGAACTGGTCTGTTGCAGGACGGGGCGTGCCCCTCTCGCTCACGGGGGCGAACTCGTGCACACCCGCGCCACCAACGATGCCTCTCGGCCAGCCGCTCTGCCTGCGCCTTCCTGGGAGCTGCATCACGCTCGCGGCCCACGACTGAGCCGGTAGATGCCGTACGTAACGCCAAGGATGATGTCCACGGCCGCCCAGAGGCCGATGATGAGGCCAACGCCGATCGCGGTTCCCACATCTCCCGCATCCTGACAAAGCTTGAGCGCATCGCCGGCAAGGCCTTCACAGGAAGGGTCGTCGCTGGCGCTGTTCACGCCAACGATGATCCAGATCACGAACAGCGCCTGCACCACGAGGAAGATCCACAGGAAGACTTTGCGTGGCTTCTTACCCTTGCCGCCCGCGGCGGCGGGGACTGGGGCGCCGCCCTCAGGGCGTGGTCCCCACTGCGGGGACGGTGTGTCAGCCATCAGCCCGACCTCCTCGATGAGGCGAGGCAGTTTTCACTGTCGATACATGGTCAACACTACGCGCAATGGAGACATACAGCGCATCACATGCTGACGTCGAGAATGTCGTCCTTTTCGGGCAAGTGCTCAAGAGCGGCCGTGACGCCCGTCCTCAACGGCGCAGCCTGCACCGCCACTCGCGGCTTGACCGCATGAACTACGCAGTCGTCGACGCGCAGGAGGCACACGGGGAGCAAAGCGCGGCCCATCAAGCGCAACGGTCTCGAACTCTGGTCCGACGTAACCCCTTGTTCCCGTCCGCGCGGGCGGGCAGCACGGGACCACACTGGCGAGTGGAGTGGCGACGCGGTACACCCGCTTCTACGCATGAGCACGAGAGCCCATGATCAGCGTGCCCCGTCCATTCGAAAGGTGGCAGCACCCACAGTGTGGTGCGGTGACCCACTGGCGGAGGGAACGGCTTCAAATGCTTGTGGTCACGCCACCCAAGCACCGCCGACTGGAGAGGACGTGCGGGCCGACGTCGTGGCAGCCCTGAGAGGCCTGTCCGATCGTGACACCACTCAGAGGGCCTTACGTCCGTTTCTGCTAGAGCCCCCCTCACGCAACCCGGTAGGGGCTGCTAGCAGAAACGGGCTTTGTTCCCTCTCGGGCAAGAGACTCGGTCGCCGATCAGCGGTTCTGGGCGGGGATGTTGAACATCCAGCTGATCCCAAACTGGTCAACCAGCGAGCCCGCTTCGTCACCCCATACCTGCTTCTCCAGAGGCAGCGTGACGGTGCCACCAGCGGACAGCTTCCCGAAGCAGTCGCGAAGCCCCCGGCCGTCGCCGTCGAGGAAGATCGCGACATTGTTGCCGGGCCGATAGGGCGGGTGGCCGGGCCTGCCATCGGGATAGTCCCACGCCACCAGCGTGTAGCCCGCGGGAGTGTCCAGACGAGAGTGCATGATCTTGTCGGAGTTGTACGAGGGGCGGGGATAACCGTGTCGCCGTACCCGTCGATGACGCTTTCGCGGGCATCGTGCACCGCGTACAGCGCGAACTGATCGACTCCCAACTGCTTCAACTCCATGCGCTATGCGCTGTGTTGGTGCGCCGTACCGATGAGGCAGAAGCGGAAGCGGTCCACGATGCCGTCGGGGACGAAAGCCGGGTCGGGGTTGTCGGCGCGGCCGTGGTGGGAGTAGTCGCCGCCTCCCTCGCGGGCCTTGATGTACTCGGTGAGGGCCTCGGGGGCCAGGTCCGCGTGTTCGCCGTACTTCGTGACCACGTCGGACACGTGGTTGCCGAGCGTGCAGTCCTTCCGTCGGACCGGTTCTACTACCACTTGGCGGCCCCGCAGCCGCGGTGCGGGCCGGTGCTACCCGGCCCGCACCGACGGCCCGTGTCGTCAGGCGCCGCGTCGCAGCCGTTCGGCGATGCCATACGTGAGCTTCATCTGATCGTCCTCAAGGTTCCACTTCCCCTTCTGGTAGGCCTGATTGCTCACCCAGAACACCCAGGTCCCCTCCCGCCGGAACTCCGCGACCGTCGCCAGCGACCAGTCGTTGCCCCCGTCGTGCCAGGCGACCCGGCCGTCATCGGAGTCGACGACGACCCAGCCATACCCATAGGCGCCGTCCAGCTGCGGTACGCGTACCTGCGGGGCGAACAGCTTCCTTTTCGCGGTCGCGGACAGGACGCTGTCGTCGGTGAGGGCGCGGTGCCAGCGGAACATGTCCCGGGCCGTGGAGAGCATCCCGCCGTTGCCGCGCAGATTCCAGGACGGGCCGTCGGGCGCCCATGGATGGTCCATCGGCCGTCCTTGCGCGCGCCCGTGCCTGTCATACTCGACGGCGACCTGCTCGCGCTTCCACGTGGGCAGCACATAGCCGGTGCGGGTCATCCCGGCGGGCCGGAACAGGCTTTGGGCCAAGTAGCGTTCGTAGCTCAGGCCCGAGGCCTTCTCGACGATCGCGGCGAGCAGGCTGTAGCCGACATTCGAATAACGGAACTCCTTGCCGGGAGCCGACCGCAGCGGAGTCTTCAGCGCCTTTGCCAGCAACTGCGATCGCGACAGCGGGTCGTAGTCGTCGCCGAGCGTTTCGGGCAGCCCCGCCGTGTGTGTGAGGAGCTGGTGCAGCGTGATGGCCTGTTTGTTCTCGGGTACGGAGTCCAGGTGCGTACCGATCCGATCGCTTACCCGGAGCTTGCCGCTCATCTCCAGCTTCAGGATCGCGGCGGCGGTGAACTGCTTCGTTATCGACATGACGTCGATCACGGTGTCGCAGGTCGCGGGGGTCTTCGCCGCGCGGTCGGCGTATCCGCGGCCCGCACAGTGCTTGAGCTCGCCCCCTCGGGCGGCGGCCACGGTAATGCCCGCCCCTTGGGGCAGTACGCGGTCGAGGTAGCGGTCGATGTCCGGATCCGCCGGGTTCTGGCCGGCCTGGGCCTTTCCTGCCTTCCCTCCGCCGGACCTTGGTCCGGCCACGGTGTGAGCGTCTGAGCACCCGACGAGTGCGAGCACGAGTAACAGCACGAGGGAACCGAGGCGGCCCACGTATGCCTCCAAGACAACGACGACAGATGTGAGACCAAAACTGATCCCCGCTCGTGAGCTCGTTCAACAGATGTGCTGTTCGAGCTTGTGCGAGTCTGCCTGTACGCAGGTCAGTGACGCGCACCGGAACCGGAGGGACCCGCATGACGCCACCGCCCGTGCCGCCCCGCACCGTCGAAACGCCCGCATTCATGGCGGAGTTGCGCCGCCTCAAGGCCTGGTCGGGCCTCAGCTACCGGGAGCTGGAGCGCGCGGCTGCCGCGGCGGGTGAGGTGCTGCCGTATTCGACGGCAGCGACCATGCTGCGCCGGGACCGTCTGCCCCGTGAGACGGTTCTCGTCGCCTTTGTCGTCGCGTGCGGTCTCGACGCCGACGCCACCCGACGGTGGGTGGCCGCTCGCCGGGAGCTCGCGATGGGCGCACAGCCATCTGCCCCACCTCTCGCACCTGTCACCCCCCTCACGCCCGCTACACCTGCCGCAGAACCGACCGTGCGGCGACGCCGACCGCGCTTGCGGCTTGCGGTCGCCGGCGCGGCGACGGCCGTCGCAGCCCTCGTCGGCGCGGGCGCGGCGGCGCTCGGCACCACGACTGTGGAAGAGCAGGCGGAGGTGAGTATCCAGCAGCCCTGAGGAGAGCCGCTTCCGATTCGCGCATCGTCGGCTGCGAAGGACCGGAGTTTCGCGACGGCTTTCCCGAACAGCGGGACGTCCGTACGTCGCTGCGACAGCTGGAGGAGTTCGCCGACCCCTAGCGTCTCCCCCGGCCGTCTTCTCCCGGCCTCGCCCCGACCGAGCCGGTGGAGCCTTTCCCCGCCCGGCTATCGGTCGGAGGGCATCGAGGCCCGGCCACCACTCCATAAGACTCGCCGTCCACTGGGAACGACGCACCGAACACCACGACGCCTTCGTATCCCTGGCCTGCGGCCTAATCCCCACGTACGGACGGCCCGGGCTGGTAGGGAAGCCGCCGGAGCGTTCGAACAGCGCCTCGCTCAGTACAAGCTCGAGGCCGCCAGTGAGAGCAGGCATTCCGAGCCAGCCCGAAGCTCCTCGCCAGGACCGTGTTACGAGCTCTTCGGGTTCGCACGCGTACTCATTTCTTCGCGTATGTGAGGAAGATGGTCCCGCTTTCCATGATCTTGCTGTCGGCCAGGGTGAAGAACGTCGGGTCGAACGGCCTCTTCTGCCCGAACAGCGGTGTCCCCGAGCCGATCGCCATCGGCGCCAGTTTGACGACCAGTTGGTCGATCTCCGAGAAGAGCACCCCGGCCAGCTCTCCGCCCCCGCACAGCCAGATGTCCAGGCCGTCCTCTTGCTTGAGCTCGCGCACCGTGGCCACGGGGTCGCCGGCGACGAGCTCGACGCCCGGGTCGGGGGACTCGGTGAGGGAACGGGAGAAGACGAGGTGCCTCAAGTGTGGCCAGGCGTTGGTGATTCCGGCGTCCACACCGTTCTGATACGTCCTGCGACCCTCGATGACGGTGTCGAAGTGCGCACCATTCCCGGTGATCCCGAACGCGTCCCGCGCTGGGCCCGGCAGCGTCTCGGGGTAATGGGCGACGAGGTGTTCGACGTAGTCCTGCCCGATCGGCCAGAAGGCGTCCGGCCCCGAGGTGGGATCTGAGCCGTCGGGGCCCGAGATGTATCCGTCGAGGCTGACAGCGATGAAGTAGATGAGCTTTCGCATGGGGGGCTCCTCGTGGTCGGATCCGGGGCCGCAGCCTGCTTCGGCGCGGTGATTTTTGGTGAAGTGCGCGATGGGGTCTGTCATCTGGCCTTTCAGCGGCGGGTGCCCGGCTTGGGCAGCGGGCGGGGGCGGGGCAGTGAGCGGGGCTTGGCGGGCATCGGGAATCGGACGCTCGCCCGGGACTTCGGTTGGTTTCGCATCTCGCTCCTCTTGAGGCATCGTTTGGCACGTCAAGTGAGGTACTCTGAGTGCAGTGGTTAGAACGTAGTACTGCATGTGCAGTGGTGTCAACAGGCTTACGGAAGGACATGTCATGCGTCAGAACCCCGCACGACGCACCGCCCTGCTCGATGGTGCGGTCGAGGTCCTGGCCCGCGAGGGCTCGCGCGGCCTCACTCTGCGCGCCGTGGATACCCAGGCCGAGGTCCCCAAGGGCACCGCCACCAACTACTTCGCCAACCGGGCCGAGTTGCTGGCCCAGGTCATGACACGCATCCAGGAGCGCCTGACGCCCGAGGAAGCCCAACTCGCTGACACCATGAGCGAGAAGCCCTCCGTCGAACTGGTCGCCACCCTTCTCAAGCAGCTCCTCGGCCGCATGCGCGCGGACCGCAGCAGCTGGCTCGCCCTGATGGAGCTGCGCCTGGAGGCCACCCGCCGCCCCGAACTGCACGCCGAACTCACCCGGTTCTTCACCGCCCAGCTCGAGGCCAACATCAGCTTCCACCTGGACGGCGAGCTACCGGGCGACCGGACCGGCGTCATCCTGATGTATCTCGCCATGGTCGGTCTGATCGTGGACGACCTGACCGTGCCGGACCTGCTCGCGCCGCACTCCGTCGACAAACTGATCGACGAACTGGCACGGCGCCTCGTGGGCACAGGCGCGGATACCTGAGACCGGTCGCCCATCGGGGTAAAGCGCAGCAATGTCATGCTGCGGCGGCACATGGACCAAAGCGCCAACCGGTCCCGCGGCTATGGGCGTTGACGTCCGCATCTGGCCGCACCATCCACCGCCTCGGACCCGCGCCGGCCCTCCAACGATGCAAGCTGTCTCGCAAGGACGTCGCGCCGATCGTGAAGGGCACGCTGTCGCGACCCCCCGCCGACTCTGCGCGTATCCGGGCGGCCCCACGCCGAAGAACCCTCCGCCGGGTGAGGCCGTGGTCAGGGTGGCCGCAACAGTCTGAGAGCGGCCGTGCGTGATCCCCGAGAGCTCAGAGAGCCCGGGTCGACGCGATGTTCGCCGCCGTCGTCCAGCCGCTCGTTCGTCTCCTCATCGCCCCTGGTCGGCCAGAGATGACTTCACTGGTCGACCAGCCCATAACGGGGGACTCGTCCAAGCCGATTTCACCCGCACCACGCCACCTCAACCGCAGGTCGAAAGTGCCCCACTGGCGAGTACGGTTGCCGCCAAGTCGCCTCCAACCGCGAGAGTTTGACGGTGTGGAGGCACTGGCTTGATCTTGTCTCGGCCCCGATGACAGAGTGCTCTTGTAGGTTGCATCCCGCATGTTTTCGCAGACAGGAACGTTTGTCATGAGCGCTCTCGGGTTCGCCGGAAAGTCATCCGTCGCCCTCGCACTGGCCTGCGCGGCCACCTTGTTGATGCCGGCCACTCCGGCCGCCGCCTCGGATTGGGACCGAAACTGCTACAGCATCTCGGCCCCCTACAAGGGCATCAGCGAGATCATCGGCAAGGCCGGCAAGACCCGCGGCGGCTGCACGGACGCCACGATATCCCTGCAGCGTCACCGCTGGTACGGCTGGGAGGAGATGGACTGGGCCACGCTCGACAGCGGCACCAAGATGGCGTGGTGGAAGTGCACGGGTTCTGGCACCTACACCTACAAGACGGTCGTGGGCGTCGACTCCAACCTCGCCACCTACGAGAGCGCCGAACGTCGCTTGACCTGCTGACGGGGAGCCGCGGCGGATGCCGCGAGATGGCCGGCAGCGGTGCGAGTGACTACTGGGGTGTGGTGAGCCGCAGACCTTGAGATCCCCAACAGCGACGCCACCTGCCGCTGCGTGACTGGCGCCGCACTGCGGCGCCACCAGCAACACCCCTCGTGCAGGTCACAGGCGGGCACCCGCCCTTCACGTTCTGGGCCTCATCTTTCTTCGCCTCCGCCTGTGAGGCCCGTGAGGCCGACCTGTGAGGTGGGGGCGCAGAAAGTTGTCATGAGAGAAGAGATGTGCCGAACTTCTCGATGGCCGCTGGTGTGACCGGGGTGAAGAAGTTGACCAGGTTGCCGTCGGGATCGCGGAACAGGAGCGAGCGGTTGCCCCAGGGCAGTGTGGTGGGCTCGTTCACGAAGTCCTCCACGAAGCCGGTCAGGTTCTTGTGCACACCGTCCACGTCGTCCACGAGAAATTCGAGGATGACGCTGTGGTTGTCGGCCGGGCGGGCGGAGCCGGGCGCGAACAGCGGAACCGTACGGGTGCTGCCAATGGCGAGGGTGGCCGAGGCGACCCTGAGTTCGGCGAAGTCCTCGTTGGCCCAGTCGGCGGCCACGCCGGTGGCGCGCTCGTAGAAGTCGACGAGGCGGGCGACGTCGCTCGTGATGATGCGGACAGAGACGAAGTTCATCGGTTTTCTCCTGGTCGATCCGTGCTTCTGACCTGAGACTATGACCGATACCGGGCGAAACCCGCCCGGTATTGCCGGGAGACTTCCGCCCATGCCTCGTCCCATCGCCCGCGTACTCACCCTCCTTGAGCTCCTGCAGTCGGGCGGCATCAGGACCGCGTCCGAACTCGCCGACCGGCTCGACGTCGACGAACGCACGGTGCGGCACTATGTCAGCCACCTCGTCGACCTCGACGTACCCGTCGAAGCGGTCCGTGGCCGTTACGGCGGCTACCGGCTCTCCCCTGGCCACCGCATGCCTCCGCTGATGCTCGGCGACGACGAGGCGCTGGCCGTGCTGCTCGGCCTGGTCGCGGGCCGGCGCACCGGCCTGACGGCCGCCACCGGTACGGCGGGTGAGACGGCGACGGCCAAGATCCGCCGAGTACTGCCCGAGCGGCTGCGGCTCGGACTCGACGCCGTGCTCGCCTCCCTTGCCTTTACCGCTCAGCCCGGCGAGACGGTCGCCCCGGACTCGGAGGTCCTGCTGCCGGTCGCCGACGCGGTGAACCACCACCGGGCGGTCTCGATCAGGTACACCGACACGAGCGGCCGACTCAGCGAACGCACGCTGCACCCTTATGGGCTCGTCGTCCACTCCGGCAAGTGGTACGTGACGGGGGCGGACCTTTCGACCGGCGGCCAGGACCGCACGTTTCGCCTGGACCGCGTCACCGACGTACGGACCCTGCCGGGTTCGTTCGAGCCGCCCGCTGGACTCGACCCCGCCGAGCGCGTCCTGACAGGGCTCGCCACGGCTCCCTACCAGCATGCGGTGACCTTGCGCGTCCACGGCACGACCGAGCACATTCACACCCGGCTTCCGCCGAGCGTCGCGCTCGTGGAGGAAATGCCGGCCCGGGAGGCCCCGGACAGCACGGGCCCGCCGGATGAGCCGTGGTCCCGCGTGGAGATGCGCGTGGACCGGCTCGACTGGCTGCCTGCCGTACTGGCCTCGCTGGACCGGCCTTTCGTCATCGAGCGTCCGGACGAGCTCCGCGACCTCGTCGAAGCCTTCGCCGAACGGCTCGTGCGCTCCGCCCGGTCCGAGCCCTCCTAGCGACCCGAGTCCTCGAGGTGTCACAGCGGAAAGGGGCGGTCTTCCGGGTGCCCCAGGCATCGAAGAGGCGCGGGGCGCGGCCACGTATGCGTTCCACGTCCGGGTCGACCGCAGTTCGGCCGGATTCGGCACGGAGATGATGTCCAGGGTGTCGGCGGCGAGTTCGGCGAGCGCGAACCGGCGAGCACGCCTGCGCCACCTGGAACAGGTCCATGGACCACACGACCGACGTGCACCCCATGCGCACCCGCAGGGCCGTCACGGACATACGAGGCGCTCTGCGCCGCTTCCCGCCCGCGGCATCCGCTCGGTCCGGGCGCCGAACTCGACGAACTCGACGAACGCGCCACTTCGTTCCTGGCCGACGGCTAGCGTTCCGCCCGCTTCGACCCGCCGCACAGGACGGCGCGGCGGCCGCGAGGAGGGGTGGTGTGTCTGGGTTTCGTCATGCGGGTGCGCTTCGCCGGTCTCTCCCCCAGCAGCCACCTCCTCCCAACTGGCCCCTGCGAGCGGGGGGTTACCCCGAGTGATCAGCTGAGCGCATGGGGCACCGGGACCACCACGTACGTGAGAGACGGCCCTGTCCGGGTACTCGGAGACGGACATTAGGAGGACTCCATGCCGCTCACCTTCCGTAAGAGCTTCCGGATACTTCCCGGCGTACGACTGAACATCAACAAGCGCTCGTGGTCCCTCACCACAGGCGGCCACCACGGCCCCCGCCGCACCCACAGCAGCACCGGTCGGCGCACCACGTCGATGGACCTGCCGGGCCCGTTCGGCTGGCGCCGCACAACGAAGCGACGATAGGAGGACAGCAGGAGTGCGGCCTTGCGGCCTTGAGACGGCTCCAGGCCCGCCCGGAGAGATTTGATCCCGCTACGCGCTGCGCCCCGTTGCGGTCGCCCACGCCAAGTGCTCGGCTGGAATACACCAGCCGAGCGCTCACCGGTAGTTCGTTGAATCCGGCGGTAGAGGTCAATCGGTAGAAGTCAATGCCGTGTCAGAGTCCGAGACCGGCCGGGCGCGGCGGCCGAGCCCTCGGCGCGCGTGCTCGCGGCCCTGGCCCTCACGGTTCGTCAGCGTCGGTGATCCCCATGGCTACCTGGACGGGTTCGCGGACGAGGTGAGCTACTTCGCGACCCGATCCTCGAGTACGTCGTCGTCGGCACGGAGAAGACCGTCGCGTGGCTGTCGTCCACCTACTCCAACCCGAACATCGTGCGCAGCGAGTATCTCGACCCGCAGGTGCACGTCGGTGACAGCGGATGACTTCGCCGTCATGGGCTACAACTGAAAGACCTACGCGCTCGACGAGGACGGCAACGAGAAGCTGCTGCGCGCCTGGAACGCCACGCACGGGTACCTTCTCGTCGGCGCCCGGTGGCGCATCGTGCACTCCAATTGGGCCTTCTCCCAGACCTTGACGGAGAAGGTCGCCTCCTGAGCAGGAGGATCAAAGTCCCAGCCCGTCCGCCCTGTCGGCGTCACGCTCACCGGCCAAGATCTGCATACGGCTACCTTCTCCGGCCGCGAACGCGGCCGGCGTGAGACCGGTGTGTCCACGAAAGAAGCGGCCGAAGTTGGCGGGATCGGTGAAGCCGAGATGGGCGGCCACAGACCGCGCATCCCACCCGGTGCCTGCCAGCAGGCGCCGGGCTTCGAGCAGCCGCCGCTCGTCGATCAGTTCACGCGCTCCCCTGCCGGTGGCACCCCGGGCCGCGCGGCTGAGGGTACGGACCGAGCAACCGAGCAACTCGGCGTAATCCGCGACCTGGTGCAGGTCTCGGAAGTGCAGCTCCAAGGCGTCGACGAACCGTCCATAGGTGTCACCCCGACCCGTGTCGGCCATCGCACCAGCGGGGGCGATGTCCGGGGAATTGGCCAGGCGCAGCAAAAGCGATTCGAGCAGGCTGCGCCGCAGGGCGTGGTGGACCTCGAGTCGGCGGCGCCCCAACGCACGGTGTTCGTCCAGGAGTTGGCGCGCCGTCTGCTGGAGCCAGGTGCCGTCATCGGGGTGCGGGGACAGTACGGCCGGGGCTTCGTGCGCGGTGAGCGGGGCCAGCAGGCGGGCGATGTCAGGGGTCAGCACGCCCGGCTCGAACAGGATGAACGGGCCGCGGGCGCTGCCGGGCGGATGCCAGCACTGCGTGTGCCCGGGACGCACCCACAGCCACTGGCCGGGGCAGACGGTCCGGGTTACGTGGTCGACGTCGTGGAGCAGCTCACCCTCACTGACCGCGATCAGGTAGTGGAACGTGGCGCGGCCCGGTCGGGGCGGGCTCCACGGCCAGTCGTCATGGTGGGCGAAGAAGTCCTCGACGGTGCTCACCTCGAGCCCGTACGGAGTGCCGACCGGCGGCTGGAAACGGAACAGCGGAACTTCGGCCGGTCCGGGCTGCCCACTCTGCCCGGGGTGTCGCTTGCTGAGGCACTTGCTGTGTCGCTTGCTGACCATCACGTGTCCGCAGCCTACCGTCCGTTTTGCCAGCTTCGGGGGAACGATAGAAGGTGCCGCCGCGAACGCGCGGCACGCCCTGCGAAGCGGCAGTCCCGTCACCACACCCGAGGAAGGCACCCTGATGAACGGTTTGGCCCTGCATACGCTCGCCGCTGACTGCGCGGAGGAACTTCCTGGAGCCGGCCTGGAGCACCCCTTTGGTGATGAGTGGGAGGTCTTCAAGGTGCGCGGCAAGGTGTTCATGCTGATGACCGAGATTCCCGGGCGTCCCGTCGTGATCCTCAAGGCGGACCCCGGCGAGGCACATGCTCTGCAACAGCAGAACAGCCACATCACCCCCGGCTACCACATGAACAAGAAGCACTGGATCACAGTGGAGGGCGGGGAAGACATCGACAAGACGCTCGTCAGGGAACTCGTCACTGACTCATACCGGCTCGTCGTCGCCCGTCTGCCTACGGCCGACCAGCCAGTCGACCCGCACGTCTACGGCACCAGCATGCGGGCGGAGGCGGTCCGGTGAGCGCGGCCGGCGATCGACTTCAGGACACTGCCCGCCAGGCGGCGCTCGCTCTTGCCGGTGTCAGCCATGGACGGCCTTTCACTCCCGCACTCGACGTCTACAAGGTGGCGGGCAAGGTGTTCCTGATCGTCACCGACGACCCGGACGAGCAGATCATCACGATCAAGTGCGAACCCGAACACGCCCACGCGCTGGAGCGGGGCTACCCCACCATCGCACCGGGCCGCTACCTCGACAAACGGCATTGGATCTCGGTCGGTCCGGGCTCCGGCATCACCAAGCAGCTGATCACGGACGCGGTCGAGCACTCCTACGACTTGATCGTCGAAAAGATGCCACGACGGGACCGCCCCGCAGCGCGATGAGCGCCACGAGCTTCCCCGCGAGCGGCTGAACCCTCACATGTCAGTGTCCCGTGTCAAGCTCGAACCGCTCCGGCGTGCCCACTCACAACTCGAACTGTCCTGGCGTGCCCACCCACAACCCGAGAGACCGATGGAACCGAACGAACCGACCCTGCCGCTCTTCGACCAAGAGCCCGCCCGGCCTCTCGCCGATCGCCTGCGCCCCACACGGCTGGAAGACGTCGTCGGGCAAGATCACCTCCTGGCCCCGGATGCCCCGCTGGGCCGCATGGTCGCCCAGCAGCGCCTCGGCTCCGCCGTTCTGTGGGGCCCGCCCGGGGTCGGAAAGACCACCATCGCCCGACTCCTCGCGGACGGCAGCAACCTGGCTTTCGAACCGGTCTCGGCGACCTTCTCCGGCGTCGCCGAACTGCGCAAGGTCTTCGCCGCCGCCCGCAGCCGACGCAGCATCGGCCAAGGCACCCTGCTGTTCGTCGACGAGATCCACCGCTTCAACCGCGCCCAGCAGGACAGCTTCCTGCCCTACGTCGAGGACGGCACGATCACTCTGATCGGCGCCACCACGGAGAACCCGAGCTTCGAACTCAACGGTGCCCTGCTCTCCCGTACCCAGGTCTTCGTCCTCAAGCGCCTCGACGAAGTCGCGCTGTCCGCATTGCTGGACCGCGCCGAACACCTCATCGGCCACCGGTTGCCACTCGACGATGACGCGCGCGGCGCTCTGATCGCCATGGCCGACGGCGACGGCCGCTACCTGCTCAACATGGCCGAACAGCTCCTTGTCCTGCCCAAGACAGGAACACCCCTGGACACCGCGGCGCTCGCCCACCACATCCAGCAGCGCGCCCCGCTCTACGACAAGGCGCAGGAGGGGCACTACAACCTGATCTCCGCGCTCCACAAGGCGATGCGCGGCTCCGACCCGGACGCGGCCCTGTACTGGCTGGCCCGCATGCTCGACGGCGGCGAAGATCCGCTGTTCGTGGCCCGTCGCCTGGTCCGCTTCGCGAACGAGGACATCGGCGTCGCCGACCCGCATGCCGTCCAGCAGGCCCTTGCTGCCTGGGACGTCTACGAGCGACTCGGTTCCCCCGAGGGCGAGTTGGCCATCGCCCAGGCCGTGGTCTACCTCTCCACTGCCCCCAAATCAATCGCCGTCTACCGCGGCTTCAACGCGGCACACCGCGCCGCCCGCCGCACCGGCTCGCTCATGCCGCCCGCCCACATCCTCAACGCCCCGACCCGGCTGATGAAGGACCTCGGCTACGGCAAGGACTACCAGTACGACCCGGACACCGCCGACGGCTTCTCCGGCGCCGACTACTTCCCCGAGCGCATGGACCGCGAGACGTACTACCAGCCCACCCGCAGCGGCTACGAAGCCCAGATCGCCGAGCGACTGCGTCAGTGGGCCGCTCTGCGCGCCCGCAGGCAAGGCGACTGACACGACAGGTGTCGTGTTCAGAGGGCGAGGATGTCGGCGGTGTGCTCGGTCTCGCCGGTCCGGCTCACCGCCGTGATCAGCTCTCGACAGGTACGGACGCCGCGTGGATCGACACGGCGGTGAGGTAGAGCCCCTCGCCACTGAGCTTGAGCGTGGGGGGCAGGTTGCCACCGAGGGCATCGGAAACCTCGGCGGCCGGGTAGCCGAACAGGTCGACGCCGCAAAGGACAACGGGGCAGGCGCAGGATCCAGTGAGCGTGAAGGGGTCGCGGGTGAGACGAATGGCGGCCAGACCAGAGGCGTCCTGATGCCGACCGAGACGGTCCGTGGTGTCGCCGTACACCTCGAGCGTCAGGCCCTGATAGTGCGCGCTGAAAGCCCAACGGGCGCCACAGACCCACCCCTCGCGAACGTCCGCGACAGTGGCGACAGCCCACTGGGCGGCGCGCTCGTCCATGCCGAAGCGCAGGGTTCCAGCACAGCTGGGCAGCCGCAAACCCACGTCGGGGAGCAACTCGAACATGCGCAGACAATCCCAATAAACGGCTGTGCGCCGCAAGCCGGAACCACGGGCCACCTACTGCCGACTCCCCCACAGTCGGTTATCGATCTAGCAGATCAGGCGGCATACGCGAGCCAGTCCAGTCAGGCCCTCGGCGGCTCGGAGCGACGAGCCGCCTCACGGATCAACAGCCCGAAGCCGGAGCGGGCGCTTACGAAGCCTGCAGGGCCCAGGACCCAGCTCAGCAGGTCAGTAACACAAAGGTGCCCAGGGTTAACATCCAGGCTGTCGAGACAACCGAGTTGGTCGCCCCGAACTCACGCGGATACGTCACCGACAACCTGCTGGGCTGGCTGCGTGCTGCTCGCCGTCACCGGGGCCTGGAGATTGACGCGACCGCTGCCGACGCCGACTCGTCCTGGATCCCTGCGGCGGCGAACATGACGGTGAACGCCGTCTACGCGGTGGTGGTGTCGCGGCTGGCGGACCGCCGGTCCCTGGACGGGCACCTATCCGTCTCGTCGTCCCACGGGCGCCAGCGGCCGGTGTCGTCGACGGTGCCGAGTTGCTGGTCGGCGAAGTGCACGCCGAAGCCGAAGACGCCGTCCTGGGCCAGGAATTCCACGAGTCGGCGGCGTGATTGCTCGGCCTGGGTGCGGTCGTGATCGAGGACGACCTCCCAGTCGGGGTGCTGGACCTGGACGGGTGAGTGCATGGCGTCGCCGAAGGCCACGACCCGGCGGCCGTCGCCGGTCTCGAGGATGTAGGCCGTGTGCCCGGTGGTGTGTCCGGGCAGCGCCCAGGCCCGTACTCCCTCAGCGATCTCCGTTCCGTCGGCGACGGCTGTGGTCCGTGTCTCCTGTCCGGCGAGCCGTGGACCGAAGGCGGGGTCCAGGCCCTGCAGTTCGCCCTGTCCGACGACCCAGCGCGCGTGGGGGAACAGGCCGCGCGGGTCGTCGACGGCATCCGGCCGGGCCCATCCCGTGTGGTCGTCGTGCAGGTGGGTGAAGGCGACTGTCTCCAGCGTGGCCGGGTCGACGCCCAGACGTTCCAGGTGATCGGGGAGGGTCTGTACGTGCTCGAAGCCGTGCTGGAAGTGTTCCGGGTCCTCGCCCGTGATACGGCCGTGGCCGGCGTCGAGGAGCAGGCGCTTCCCTCCGCGCTCGACGAGCAGCGCGCCGCATCCCATGGCCAGGTGGCCCGCGTTCGTCATATGGGGTCCGTGGGCTGTCCAGTCCTTGTCGGCGGAGGCGGGGTAGACCCGGGTGGGGATCATGTGGACGCCGGCGTCGGGGACGTAGGTGAGGGTGAGGTCACCCAGGGTCCGCGTCCACAGGTGCGGCAGGCGACTTCCTGAGTCGTCGGCGGGTTCTTGCTGCGGGCGGGCGGTGGTGGTCTGCTCGCTGGTGGTCATGGTGAGTCCTATTCCTCGTTCGTGTGTGGGAGTGGCGGGGCGTGGTCCGCTCATGGGGTGAGTACGCGGACCGGCTTGTCGGCGGCGTAGGCGAGGATGTCGGCGAGCGCGTCGCGGTAGAAGGTTTCGTAGGCGCCGGCGGTGACGTAGCCCAGGTGTGGGGTGAGGACGGTGCGCGGAGCGCCGCGCCACGGCGAATCGATGGGCAGCGGCTCGGTGTAGTGCACGTCCAGGGCGGCCCCGCCCAAGGTTCCGGCGTACAGCGCGGCCAGCAGCGCCCGCTCATCGACGACGGGTGCACGGGAGGTGTTGATCAGCAGCGCGTCCGGTCGCATCAGGGCGAGTTCGTCGGTACCGATGAGGCCGGTGGTACGTGGGGAGAGCCGGACGTGGAGCGTCACCACGTCCGAAGTGGTCAGCAGTTCCCGTTTGCTGACAGGAATGACGCCCAATGCTTCGGCATGCCCGGGGTCGAGATGGCTGCTCCAAGCGACGACGTCCATGCCGAAGGCGACTCCTACCTGGGCCACCTGACTCCCCACGCCGCCGAGACCGATCACGCCCAGGCGGGCACCGTGGAGGTCGCGCCCCACAGTTGTCTGCCAGGCGCCTTCGCGCAGGTTGCGGTCCTCGGCGGGGAATGAGCGGGTCAGGGCGTGCAGGAGTCCCCAAGTCAGTTCGGCTGTGGAGGTCAGTCCCGCGGCGCGGGTGCCGGACACCACGATTCCCAGCTGTGCGGCCGCGGCCGTGTCGATGGCCGCGTTGGCCGGCCCCGTGGTCACCAGCAGGCGCAGGTTCGGCAGCCTGCCGAGCACCTCGGCAGGGAATGGGGTGCGCTCGCGCATGGCTATGACCACGTCGAACGTCTCCAGTGCGGCGATCACCTCCTCCGTGCTGCCCAAGTGCTCGGAGAAATAGGTGAGATGAGTGTCCTCGGGCAGGGAATCCCAGTCGGCGTACCGGTGCGCCGCGTGCTGATAGTCGTCCAGAATCGCCACTCGGCGGATCTCAGGCATCAGCGGTCTCCTGTGCTTGTGCGTGTACGAGGGTGCGGGCCGGGCCTGCGGGAGAAGTGCGGGCCACCTGAACGTCGGCGTGGAGGTTCTCGTCCGCCGACGGGTCGGCGAGCGGTTCCGCGGGGCTCGGGCGGAGCAGTTCCAGGGACCAGATCGCCAGGCCGATCAGCGCGATCCCGGCTCCGAGCGCGGAGACCCCTGCCCAGCCCACGAGCGGATACAGCGCGGCCGTCAGCGCGGAGGAGACGGTGCTGCCGGCGAAGGCGGAGACCATGAGGGCGGTGGTGACCCGGCTGCGGGCGTGCGGGATGCGGCGGTACAGGACGCTCTGGTGGCTGATCAGCAGTGCCTGCTGTCCCAGGTTGAGCGCCACGATGCCGATCATCAGCGCGCCAAGGCCGAGTGGACCGCCGTGACCGGCGAAGACGAGCACGCCCCAACTGCCCGTCAGCACGATCAGCCCGCCGGTGGTCACCCGGCGGGCGTGCCCCCGGTCCGCGAGGCGGCCCGCCACCGACGCGGCGGCGGCCCCGACGACCCCGACCAGACCGAACAGGCCGATGACCGCCGGACCGTACCCATAGGCGGGGCCGGCCAGCAGGAATGACGAGGCGGTCCACAAAACGGTGAAGGCGCCCATGCTGACCGCGGCCAGGGCCATACGCCTGCGCAGCAGCGACTCGGTGCGCACCAGCGTCACCACCGAGCTCAGCAGCCGGGGGTAAGGCGTCTTCACCGTCGGCGGCACGAGAGGCAGCACCAGGCGCAGAGTGATCGCGAGCACCACCATGACGCATGCGGCGAAGACGAACACCAGCCGCCAGTCGCCGAATTCGGCCAGCGCCCCGGCAATCGTCCGCGCGAGCATGATGCCGATGAGCAGGCCGCTCATGACCGTTCCCACCACCGCGCCACGTTCGTGGTCGGCGGCCAGCGAGGCTGCCATCGGCACCACGATCTGTGCCACGGCGGAGGTCACCCCGACCAGCGCGACCGCGGCGTACAGCGCACCCAGCGAGGGCGCGGCCGCCGCACCGAGGAGAGCGACAGCGCTCAGGGCGAGCAGCCCGCTCACCAGCCGACGTCGCTCCAGCACGTCGCCCAACGGCACCAGCAGTGCGAGTGAAAGCGCGTAGCCGATCTGCGAGGCGGTGACGATCAGGCCTCCGGCCCCCTCGGAGACCCCCAGTGCCTCGGAGACGACGGGCAGCAGCGGTTGCGCGTAGTAGATGTTCGCGACCGCCGCGCCGCATGTCACCGCCAGCAACAGCACCATCGCGCGGCTCAGCGGGGCACGGGCCGCGATGCTGCCCTTCTCGAATTCTGGATCGTTCATGCCGGAATACTTGCCCCGGCCCGGCGTGCCAGTCAAGCAATTATGGATTGAATGATCTGTAAGTGATCAGGGTCACTGCGCACCCCCAACGTTCGGGCGCTTCGACGCTTGGCGTTTTGTGGAGCGGTTGGTCCAATATGGGAGGTGGGACACGGGGAAGCGCTCCCCGTGCCGAGACGCTCGTCCATGACGCTGATGCAGGAGGTCCATATGCCACCGGCCGGCCGGCCCCGCGCCTTCGACATGGAGGGCGTACTGGAAGCCGCGATGCTGCTGTTCTGGGAGCAGGGTTACGAAGCGACCTCGCTGGCACAACTGCGAGCCGCCACCGGGCTGTCCTCCGCGAGCCTGTACGGCGCCTTCGGCTCGAAGGAAGGGCTGTTCAAGCAGGCCGTCGAGCACTACATGAAGGGCCCCGGCGACGCCACCGGCGTCATCGAGGACGAGTCAATCAGCCCGCGAGAGGCGGTGGCCGCCCTGCTGCACGGCTCGATCGACATGCAGGCCGACTCGTCCCACCCCGTCGGCTGTCTCATCGCCCTCTCCGGCACGATGCGGGCGCCGGGAGAGGAGCACGCGGGCGTACGCGCGGCCGTCGCGGCCCGCCGTGAAGCGGACCGGGTACGCATCCGGGCATGCGTGGAACGGGGCATCGCCGCGGGCGAACTCGACGCCGATGCCGACATCGACGGCGTGACCGCCATGATCCACAGCTTTCTCCTCGGCCTCTCCACGCAGCTGCGCGACGGGGTGGCGGCGGCGACTCTGCACACCGCGGTCGACGTAGTACTGCTCAACTGGCGTCGCTCATAGATCAATGGCCGACATCGGTTCAGGGGCCGTCGAAGCGAAAGGCAGCAAACCGCCCCCGCAGCGACAATCGCGACCTGAACAGCGGCGCGAGACCTACGAGGTTGACCGCGCGCAAGGTGACGCCTTACTGCGCCCTCCTCCCCGGGGGCCTCAGTGCGCCCACTGCCCGGATGGTCCACACTGCCCGCCGCGGGCACCGTCGTACTGGCAGTCCTGGTCGCCCGGCTCACCGTCGCCCGGCTCACCCCTCGGACCGCCTCTGCGCCCGGGATGCCCGCGCACGCTCAATCGAACGAGTCATCATCGTCGGCTTCCCACATGTAGAAGTAGCTGTCGTCCTCGTGCTTCCACTCAGGCCAGAGATTGCGGGTGGCCTCAACCCTGGCACTCCGTACGGGCAGTTCCTCGTCCCGGAGAAATGCGCCGAGGCAGGCGATGGCGTCGGCACACAGTTCGATGATGGCGACCCGCCCTTCGCTCCCTGTCCGCCTGTCGTCGGGCGGGGACAGAGGCATGTAGAACATGTCTTCCCTGACACGGGTACGTAGCGTCGGGCGCAGGAACGCACCGCGCGCGCCGAGCAACAGCGGGCGCGCGGCTGCGGCCGCCGAGGCCGCACTGGCGATGAAGGACCTGACTGCGCTTCACCCAGGGTGCATTCCGCTGTGTATGGGGTTGTCCCGTAACTGAGATGATGACGGTTGCTGGGGTGCGTATGGCCCCCCCATCGGGGCGCCCGGAACCAAGTTGTGTGCGGTCCCGAGTTACGCGGTCGGCGCCGGGGTCTTGAGTATCTCTGTCAGGGCGGAGATGCTGTGGTCGCCGTAGCCGGCCTCGACGGCTCGCTTCAGCAAGTCATGGAAGGGCTTGTGCCACTCCATGTCGAGGTTGGCTTCCTTGCCGAGTTCCTCGTCATGCGCGGCTCCAGCCAGGAACAGACCTACCGACGACGCGGGCTTGCTGTAGTCGCCGCGGTCAATCTCCTCTGCGAAGACCGGCAGCACCGAGTTGATCATCTCGAACCACTTGACGCTGAACCTCACCATTGAGGCCACCTCAAGGCCACGCGCCTGCAGCGCTGCCGCGCCCTGGAAGAAGCCGACGAGCGCAGGCAGCAGGGTGCCGCCCACTGCCATCTCGTACAGGGCGGCGAGATCGGCGTCGGTGCCGAGGAAGACGGTGTCACCTCCCAACACCCGCAGCGTCGAGGCGAACTCGTCGAAGACGGTGTTGTCGCCGCCGTAATACAGGAGGGTGTCCTCAGCTCCGACAGCAGACGGCACGTTCTTGATCGCCCCGCCGAGGTAACGCACGCCGTGCCCGAGCGCCCATTCGGCCATCTGACGGGCACCGGCCGGCGAACCGCTGTTCAGGCTCACAAGGGCACGCCCCTTGAGCGTGGCAGTGACCGGTTCCAGGGCCTCGATGGTGCTCTCGTATGTGGTCAGACAGACGATGATCAGCGGACTCGCCGCGACTGCCTCGTCCATCGTCTGCGCGTGAACAGCGCCCTTGGACACGAGCGGCACAGCCTTCGACGCTGTCCTGTTCCAGACGGTGGTCCGGTGCCCGGCGTCAATGAATGCCTCAGCCAATGCGCTGCCCATCGAGCCCAGCCCGACGACGGTCACGGGAGTGCGGTGGTGCCCAGTCATACGTTTGCTCCTGCCTGATGCCGATGCATGCACAGCGCGGTACGGGTCGAATAGCCGGCATCCCACGGAGTTGCTGCCCTCTCGGTGTGACGCCTGATCCATGCTGCGGCGGCACCAACATTCCTACAAGTACCTACAATTCTGTCTGGTACCCACAGTTTTGTTAGGGGAAATGCTGGTGAGGAAGCGGAGTTATACCTGCGGCCTGGACGCTGCCATCGACGTCATGGGAGGAAAATGGAAGGGATTGATCCTGTTCTGGCTCGGCGAGGGGCCGCTGCGATTCGGCGAGTTACGCCGAGCGGTGGCCGGCATCAGTGAGCGGATGCTGATCCTGCATCTGCGGGAGCTGGAGGCCAGTGGCCTGGTGCACCGCGAGGTCCATCACCAGGTGCCACCGAAGGTGGAGTACTCACTGACCGAGTTCGGTCACTCGCTCCTTACCGCTCTCACCCCACTCGGCCAGTGGGGCGAGGACCACAAAGAGCGTCTCGAAGCCCTCCCATGAGCCGGGCACACGGGAGGCGCTGGAAGGAGTAACGCAACCGTTCACACCGCAAGGTCCGCGCGCGCGTTGAGCACCCTTTCGCCCGAATGAAAGGGTGGAAGATCCTTCGCGACTGCCGCCTCAAGGGCGACGGCGTTCACCACGCGATGCTCGGTATCGCCCGCCTCCACAATCTCGCCCTCGCCGGATGGACCGAGGACGCCCAGCCACCCAGGCCATCTGACGCCCAACCGACCATTGCGGGACAAGCCTTGGCTGTTGCGGGCCCGGGCGTTGATGACACTTTCAGTTTGCACACTCTTGTGGTCGGCGAGCCACGGCCTGTCGTTCCATCGCCAGCCCAGCTGCCAGCACAGCGCACACGACGCGGTTGCCCACGCTTGCCTCAGGTTGTCGGGTCCCAGAGTCCGTCGGCTTCACCGCGGGCAAGGTGCTCGGCATATACGCCGACCTTCCAGGCAATCACAGATCGGCACTCTTCCAGCGCCTGGATCTGTGCGTCGACGCGCTGTCGATGGGCGTCGAGCAGCCGCAGACGCAACTCCTCGTTGCCCGGCCCTTGGCGTACCAGTTCGGCGAAGTGCTTGAGGTCGGCGAGCGGCATGCCGGATTCGCGGAGCTTGACGCAGATCAGCAGCCATTCGACGTCGAAGGCGGTGTAGCGCCGTCGGCCGCCCGACGTGCGCTGGACCGGTCCGACGAGCAGGCCCTCGCGCTCGTAGAAGCGCAGGGCGTGCACGCTCAGTCCGGTCCGCTCGGCCACCTCGCCGATGCTCAGCGACTGCCCGCCGGTCTCGGTGGTCGTCATGCCGCTCCCCCTGGACTTGATCTAGACCTCGCTCTAGATCGTAACGTCCGCAGCATGACCATCACTGAACAGCAGCCCCTCGGCTCACCCTTTTCCGCCGCCACCACCGCCGAGGACATCGTGGCCAGCCTCGATCTCTCCGGGAAGACGGCCGTGGTGACCGGGGGCTACTCCGGTCTCGGGCTGGAGACCACCCGGTCACTGACGGCCGCCGGAGCCCGGGTCCTCGTTCCCGCCCGCCGTCCCGACGCTGCCCGTGCCGCCCTGCAGGAGGTGAAGAACTGCGAGGTCATCCCCATGGATCTGACCGACCTCGACAGCGTCCGCTCGGCCTGTACGCACATCAGCAGGCGTCTCGATCGGCTCGACCTCCTGATGGCCGTTGCCGGAGTCATGGCCACCCCGGAGCGGCGCGTCGGGCCCGGCTGGGAAGGCCAGTTGACCGCCAACCACTTCGGGCACTTCACCCTGACCTGCGAGCTTTACCCGCTGCTGGCCGCCGCGGACGGCGCGCGCGTCGTCGCCAACAGCTCGGCCGGACACACCTTGACCGGCATCCGCTGGCACGACCCGCACTTCCGTACCGGCTACGACAAGTGGCTGGCCTACGGCCAGGCCAAGACCGCCAACGCTCTGTTCGCCGTACACCTCGACGCCCTCGGGAAGAACGACGGCGTCCGGGCCTTTGCCCTCCACCCAGGCAAGATCATCACCGGGCTGCAGCGGGAGATGACCCTGCAGGCACAGATCGACCGTGGCTGGGTGGACGAGCACGGCGATGTCATCGGCGATGGTTTCAAGACTCCCTCCCAGGGGGCCGCCACCGGCCTGTGGGCCGCCACGTCCCCGCTCCTCGACGGCCTGGGCGGTCTCTATCTGGAGGACTGCGACGTCGCCCGTCTCTCCGCCCCCGGCACCCCCATGGACGACGGCGGCGTACGCGCATACGCCGTCGACCCCGACGAGGCGGCCCGACTCTGGCAACTGTCGCTCGCCGTGACCGGCGCCACGCCGATCACACGATGAACCTGCGGTCTACATGGCCACCTTGCCCGCCGTTGTGGCTGGCGGGCCTTACGATCCCCAGATTCCTCGCGATCGCGCGGACCGGTTCTGTTCGGTCGTCACTGGTTCACTCTTCAGCCCTCGCCGACAGCCGTCCACGCGCTCACCAGCGGCCATACGAACACCTCGCCCTCGGTACCTTCGGCATCTTCGGCATCTTCGGCATCTTCGGCAAGATCGTCACCCGCATCGCCGGCTGACACCCCCACCCGCCCCGGGAGCGCGGAGACTTTCTGATGCAGGGGTATTGAGGGCCGCTAAAAGTGGAAGGCGTTGTTCATGAGGCACGGGAGGAGGCCAGTGATGGACTGGACACTTGGCGAGGTATTGGAGACACCCGAAGGCGCGGTGCGGTGGGGGGCCATGGGTAGTGGAGACCCGATCGTGCTGGTGCATGGAACCCCGTACTCTTCGTTCCTTTGGCGAGACATCGCTCCGGCGCTCGCCCGTACCCGCAAAGTCTTCTTCTTCGACCATCTCGGCTTCGGCCAGTCGGATCAGCGCGAGGGCCAGGACCTCAGCCTGGCGGCTCACGCGAGAAACTTCGCCCGGCTCCTCGACCACTGGGAGCTGTCCTGTCCCAGCGTCGTCGCCCACGACATCGGCGGAGCGGTGGCGCTTCGGACATTGCTGCTGGAGGGCAGGAGCTACCGGGATCTGACCCTCTTCGACGCGGTGAGCGGCGGCGAGTGGGAACGAGGGCTCTTCCAGCTCTTCCTGGATCACAAGGAGGTTTTCCAGAAGCTTCCCGACTACGCGCACGAAGCACTGGTGGCCAGCCACCTGCGGCACGCCACGCACGCCGGCTTCCGGCCGGGAGTTCTCGATGCGTTCCTCGCACCGTGGCGGGGAGACTCGGGCCAGGCCGCGTTCTACCATCAGTACAGCCAGATCAGGCAGGCGGACACCCTCGCGTATGAGCACTTGCTGGGCGACGTGTCGATTCCGGTACGGCTCGTGTGGGGCCGCGAGGACCGCATTCTCCCTCCGCAGTACGCCGAGTGGTTGCACGAGCGCCTTCCGCATGCCGAACTGCACTGGATCGAGGACGCCGGCCATCTCCTGCAGGAAGACGCACCGGCCCGGCTACTGGCCTGCCTGACAGCAGAATTCCACTCGGACTGACGTGCACGTAGTCCGTACGTCGGCTACATCCGTCCCCGTCCCGGTGCGCAAGCCCCTCCTTCGACCGCGCGGGCTGCCCGGGCGAGAACCCGAAGGGCACGACGGCGATGGGGGGCAGAGAACGCCTCGACGGGCTGCGGCGGGCTCAGGTGGAGCAACTGGAGTCAGCGCGCACCGCCAGGAGCCTCGTACACCAGGCGCCGTGTCTCGGATGCGAGTGTCGGCACCGGACTGTCCGGGGGCAGGACCGGTGCGAGTGCGTCGAAGACGGCCCGTACGCGGGCGGGCGTGTAGCCGTGAATACGGTCGGTCGCCTTGAGCCAAGCACCACCGTCGGCCAAGGGGCTCACCTCGGCGAACGCTTCACACGCCCGTAGGGCGGCGATGCCGCCCAGGGCTGTGACCACGCCGTGGGAGCAGACCGTCAGCCACCCGTACCCGCGCAGCGTGGTCTCCAGTTCGGGCAGGGTGTCGCCCAGGAGCAGGCCAATACCGTCTTCGAGGGCCGTGCGCCCCGAGATGTATTCGGAGTCGTCGGCCACGTAGGCGTAGAGGACGCCGCCATGGCTCTGGACCTGGCTGCGCAGCAAGGACTCCCAGCGCTGCTGTGCCTCGTCCGCCGTCGCGGGGTCCTCGAACTCCTCCGACGTGCGCACGGCGACCAGGGACACCGCATCCGGCGCGTCGCTGTCACGGGTGATCGAGACCTCGAGCCAGGGCTCACCAGGCTGGCCATCGGTGTCGAGCAGGGCCTACCGCAGTTGCGCGTCGAGGGGCCGGTGCTCCAGCTGGGCGAGAAAGTCCTGCCAGTTGGCAGGAGAGAAGTAGGTCTCGACGAGCCGCTGCCGTCGTCGGGTGGTCTCGTAGTAGACGAAGGATGCCCAGAGCGCTCCGGGTGCCCCGCAGGGCCCGACGCCGTCGTTGGCCAGGGCCTGGGCGGTGAGGTCCAGGCCGTAGTGGAAGCCGTCCCCGAGTGGCCCGGCGAGCAGCCCCGTGGCCCCGGTGATCCAGTCGTGGGCCAATTGCCGGTAGGCGTCGCCCTCGGCGGGGCACGGCAGATTGATCTCAGCCCGGAGGGTCGAGTTCAACCGGATGCTCTGCTCAACTGTCATGCCGTGCCCTTCCGGTCGATGCGGGGACCGGGGAAGGGTACAGCCCGCTCCCGCGGGGACGGCGCGTCGCCGGAAGCGGAACTCCAACGCGTCCCGGCTCACCTCGACCTAGCCGGGGGCGCCCCCGGTCACCGCTGCCTCCACCTACGCCAACCCACCTGCATGAACACCAACACCCACAATGTCCCCAGAAACACGAGGAACCGCCACCCCGTGTCCGCCCACGACTCCCGCCGAATCGCATGCACCGCGAGCGCATACAACGCCGCCGACGGGAACGTCATCGCCAACCGAACCACGAGGGGCCTGTCTCTTAAGTCCATGTGTCCCGACTACCCCAAGGTGTGTCCGTGACAGCCCAGCAGTGGCGACGGGGACGACGAGCCCCCGGCCGCCCGACCTCTGGGCCGACGCACCCCTGCAGGAGCCCAGCACCGACACGATCACCGACGATGACCTCCACCAGCCGTACGCCCACGCCGAGCAGGCCGAGGCCGCCATCGAGCGAGCCCGCGAGGTCGAGGGGTGCTGACGCATGTCGTGTCGAGGAGTGCTGGCACATGTCGCTCATGGCTAACGGCAACATAGTTGAGCCATCCACGCCCTCGCCCTCGCCATAGTCCGAACGGCCCTCGACGAACAGGCCGCCCCTCCCCCTGCCGGGACACCGCTCGCGTGCAGCGACAAACGGCACGCCGTCAAGGTGACAGCGCTGGAGGAGTGCAGCGGCCAACTTGCAGCAGCTCTCCGCCAGTTCCTCGCATGCCCCTTCTGCTGTTGGGATACGCAAGGCAGCCGTCCCTTGGCAACCCACGGGCGCAGTGAGGGCCTTGCCACCGGTGTGCCGGGTCTGGCGCCTCCAGTGTGCCGGGGCTGGTGGCGGGCCTGGAGCGGCGGTGCGCGTCGGGGCGCTGCCGGGACACGCGACCCGTGTGTTGATCACAAGGGCCGGGGCTCTTCGGCCCAAGGACATCGCTCGTTCGGAGGCGAGGAGACGATTTTGCTGTTGCGTCCGACACCGCGTGCGGAAGATCATCCCGGCGTCCCGTATCAGGCCTTTGCCCGACGCTTTCCGCAGGAGTGTGTCCGTGATCCTTGTCATTGTCGTCGCCGCAGTGGCTTTGCTGGCCGGCCTCGCCGCCAACCGTTACCTGCGCCCCCGCGTCCTGAGCGAGGACGACGACACCGGCATGGCCGTGAAAGACCTGGTCGGGCCCCTGCTCACCCTGACCGTGCTGTTGCTCGCCTTCGTCTTGGTCACCGCCAACGGTTCCTACGGCAAGGCCGAGGTCGCCTCCCGCGGTGAGGCCCGCGCCGTCGACCAGCTCGTCGAGGCCGCCGAGTACGCGCCCGAGAAGCAGCGGGCCGAGATCCAGGCGGACGCGGTCTGCTACGCCCGCGCCGTACGCGAGAAGGAATGGCCGGCCATGGCCGACGGCAAGGGCTCCGCGGCCCCCAGCGTCTGGTCCACCGACTTCCGACGCGTCTTTCGTGAGGTCCAGGACAAGCCGGTCTTCGGCATGCTGGTCTCCGCCGACAACAAGCGCTCCGACGAACGCGAGGAACGCCTCACCCAGGCCACCGCGAGCATCCCCAGCGCCATCCTGTGGTTCCTGCTCGCCACTCTCGTCATCACCGTCGTCGCCCTCGGAGTCTGCCTGCCCCGCCGCAACAACCGCGGCCAAATCATCACCCTGGTCGTCATCACCGCGCTGTTGACCACCACCTTGTGCATCATCCGCGACGTCGACCGCCCCTTCGGCGGCATCATCGATGTCCAGCCCACTGCCATCACCGAAGCCGGGCGGCAAGCCAACCGCGACTTCCTCACCCACCACAAGGCCGCCGAACTGCCCTGCGACCACCACGGCATGCGCCACCCCACCTAAACGAGCGAGTGACGATCCTGATCGCCGGCTCGGCGGACTGGCTGGCTGGCTGGCAGTGATGGCCTCTGACGGCACGGCCCAGCCTGCGCGGCAGCGGAGGCTGACCAGGCTCTACCCGCAAGACCATCAGAGAGCCCGCTTCGCGGCGCCCGGTGCACAGCCCTTGATCCCCTGCGGGCGAAGACAATCGGCCCGCCCTCACCCGTCATCCCGCGTCGCGAGTGAAGGACCTCGCGGGAAGCCGGCACACCCCACGTTCTCGAACCAGCCCGCGCAACGACGCGCATGATCGGCGACGTTGCAAGGACAGCAGCCACACGCCGGTGCACCGCGCGCGTCGGGATCGTCACCGCGCGAGGCGAGTACGGGCTCATCGCTTGCCCCGGGGCGGCCGTCAGTCATCGGTCGGCACCGGCCAGTCCATGCGAAAGCACAGGGCCGCTGCGCATCGGCCCTGCGTAAACTCCCGACCGGCTTGCACCCGTGGTAGATACCGACCACCACATCCACGCCGCCCCGACCATCCGCGCCGTACCCCCCGGCCTCTGCAGGCCACACCACTGTTCCGAGGCCAACACACCACGTATGCCCTACCTGCTCATCGGCGCCTGCGCAGCCGCCATTGCGGCAGGGATGCCACCGCTCTGTTCACCACGCCCGGCGACGGGACAGGGTGCGCGCAAGGCCGTCACGGCCGCTGCGCACACCAGGCCCCCGCAGTGGCCGCAGTGGCGGGTGCTGGTAGCAGCTACCACCCCGGCGGGCCACGTATGACCTCTTCGTCACCGTGGTCGGGGCATGGTGGTCGACCAACCGGTCGAGGCCGACCAATTGGTCGAGGTCCCCAACTCGCTGAGAGGCCGAGCCGCGTCGACCCGGCACAGCCGCCTCGCTTCCACCACACCAGGGGGACTGCCCGTGACCACTCCCCCACCCCAGGCACCGTCCCTGCCCCTGGCCCGGGTCGGCGTCCAAAGAGTCGGCAGCGCACCCCGGGATTCACACGGAGCCCGGTGCACTCTTTAACACCGACGCCCGCCAACGCGGCAACGAATTCAGCTACCTGGAACTTACTTTGTCGGTCTGAGCAGGGATCTTTTTGCGGGTAAGCGCGGTGGCTACTTCGTGTAGTTGTAGACAGTCGCCCGGGAGACGCCGAGCTGGTCGGCGATGAGCTGTGCGGAACTCCGGGTCTCGAAGAACCCCTCGTGATGCAGCTGCCGGACCAGTTCGCGCTTCTGATCGCGGGTGAGGCCGCGGGGAGTACTGGAGCGCGCGGCGGCGAAGGAGTCGATGTGTGACCGGAGTTCACGTCCGGTGCGATCACGCAGCGTCTCCAGGGTCTCGCCTCGGTGTTCGGCGTCCGTGGCGACCAGGTTGGCCAGAGTCAGTGCCAGCGGGGACAGCGTGCTGACGTCCAGGTTCAGGCAGAGGGCCGCGACGTAACGCCCGTCGGCGTTCTTGATGCCGATCGAGGTGCTCTTGGCCGGGCGTCCGTCGGGGAATTGGTTGCTGTAGTTCTGGATGACGCTGGGGTACTCGGGGTCCGCGATGCGGTGCAGCCCCAGCTCGGTGGCGGAGTCGCCGACCTGCCGCCCGGACAGGTTGTTCTCGATCACGCGGATGGCGCTGTCGGGCCGGCGAAGATCGTGCAGGACGACTTCGCACAGGCCCGGGAACATGCGCCCGATGGCAACGGCGATGCGCTCGGCTTCTCGTACGAGGTGCTCGTCCTCCCGAACGAGGTGCTCGTCCTCCCGTACGGGGTCCTCGTCCTCCCGTACGACGTGCTCGTCGGTGCGATCCTCTTCGGCGGGGTGTGCCAACGTGCTCTCCTTCCTCGTACGGCCTCAGTCGGATGGTCCGGCGAACACTGAGGCCATTTTCTCGGCGGACTTCAGCCCCGCACCGGTGAGCACGACCACGGTCGTCTCTCCCGGAGCAATGGCCCCCGTCTCGATGAAGTGGTCGAGGGTCGCCGCGGCAACGCTGCTGGTCGGCTCTGCGTACAACCCTCGCGCGCTCAGTGCGCGGACCGCGGCGTGGATGTTCGCCTCGGGGACGGCGCAGGCGGCGCCACCGGAGCGGCGGATGGCCTCCACCGCCTCGGGCAGCCGGACCGGGTGGGCGATGGAAGCGCCTTCAGCGATCGTCGGTACTCGCTCGCCACGGCGGGCCGGGTCGATGCCGTTGAACGTGTCGGCGATGGTCGCCCAGTGCTCGGGCTGCCCGACGAACAGGCGCGGGCGCCTGTCGATCTGACCGGCGGCGAGCAGCTCGCCGAAGGCTAGGTCGCACCCGATGATGTTGCTGCCCGCCCCGGCCACCAGGACGACGTTGTCGGGCGCGGTGAAGCCGAGCGACTCCCACATCTCGTAGGCGATGGTCTTGGTGCCTTGGATGAACATGGGGTGCCAGTTGTGGCTGGCGTAATGGATGTGCTCCGACTGGCGGATCGCTTCGTCCGAGACCTCATCGCGGGTGCCAGCCACGAGCTCGATCTCGGCTCCGTAGGCGCGGGCCTGCAGGATCTTGGCCGCCGAAGTGGCGGCGGGAACGATGATTTTGGCGCGGATGCCTGCGGCAGCGGCGTAGGCGGCCACCGCAGAACCGCCGTTGCCCGAACTGTCCTCGAGCACCCGGTCCATGCCGTGTGCGGCGAGGTGGGAGATCATCATCGATACGCCCCGGTCCTTGAAGCTGGAGGTCGGGTTGAACCACTCCAGCTTGAAGTGGACCCGCCGACCGGCCCAGTTGACAGGGATCATCGGCGTACATCCTTCGCCGAGGCTCACCCGGCGGGCGGCCGGAACGGGCAGGGACGCACAGTAGCGCCACAGGGACCGCTCGGCGGTGTCGATCTGATCGGGACGCAGACCCGGCAGTGCACTGACGGCGAGGGGGCTGCCGTCCTCGCCCCGCCAGCGCGGGTCGTCCAGGGAATAGCGCTTTCCCGACCGGTCGTACAGGTCCGGGGCAGTGACGGCTGAGTGCTGTTCGGCATTCATGGACGGTCCCGGCTTCTCCTCGCTCGACGTGTGCTGCCGCTGAGGGGCGCCGCGGCGCGGTGAACACCCCACCACCCCACATTAGACTGGCTTTCTAGATCTAGACAACGTATCCAACTTCTCATTGATGTGACGCCGGGAGCTGACCGGAGCCGGCGAGGTCGAGCAGAGTGATCCAGGCCGGGAGCGGCTCCGACCTCGCCGACTGCGGGTTTCCGTGTGCCGGCCTCCTTGGGATCGACTATCCGCATCGCCTCGACCGGCGGCGGCAACGCGCAGCCCGAGGCGAGGTTTCCGAGATGGCCGCGGGGATCCGCAGGGTGAGCAGGATCAGCTGGGAGAAACGGCAGGATCAGACGCCGGCGTACTGGGCGGCGTACTCCTGACTGGGCGGGACGACGGTGATGACATCGATCAGCACACCGTCGGGGGCGGCGACGATGAAGTGGCGCTGGCCGAACTCCTCCGTACGCAGCGGCAGCACCTCGTCCAGGCCTGCCTTCGCCACGAGCCGCTGGTGTTCGGAATCCACGTCGTCCACCTCGAAGTTCAGCAGCAAGCCGCCCTGGAGCGCGCCCCGGTGGCCCGCGGGGACGGTCGGGTGAGCATGGTCCAGGAGGGCCAGCTCGTACTGCGGGGCGTCCGGGCGGCGCAGGCTGACGTACCAAGTCGCCTCGAAGGTCACCTCGAACCCGAAGTGGCGGGTGTAGAAGTCGCGGGAGGTAGCCACGTCCCGGGTGGCGAGCACCGGGTAGAAGCCGCCGAGTTTGGTCGTGGGCACGTTCGTCATGGCAGAAGTCCTTTCACGTCGATCTCGCATACCCTGGGTATGCGAACCGGTGAGTTAGCATACCTCGGGTATGCGAAATGGGAAGGGCGGTGCGCACGGTGGCGGTGAACCGGGCGGAGCAGCGGGCGGCCACGCGGCAGGCGCTGCTGGCCGAAGGACGGCGGCAGTTCGCCGCTGACGGGTACCACCACGTGGTGCTGGCGGAGGTGGCGCGCGCAGCCGGAGTCACCAAGGGGGCCGCCTACCACCACTTCGACAGCAAAGCGGGGCTCTTCCGGGCTGTCGTCTCCGAGGTCCAACGGGAACTGGGTGAGCGGGTCGCTGCCGCAGCCGAGCGGCATCAGGATCTCTGGGAGCAGCTCCGGGCCGGCTGCCGGGCCTTCCTGGCCGCGGGGACCGACCCGGCGGTGCGGCTGATCCTGCTGGTCGACGCCCCGACCGTACTGGGTTGGGACGAGTGGCGGGCCCTGGACGAAGAGTCGTCCGCGCGGCACCTCGCAGAGGCCCTGACAGCGCTCGCCGCAGCCGGGATCATCGACGAACAGCCGGTGGAGCCCCTGGCCCGACTGCTCTCGGGTGCGATGAACGAGGCCGCGCTCTGGATCGCGCGAGGCGGGGACCCGCAGGCCGGGGAACAGGCGCTCGACCGGCTCTTGGCGGGGCTACGCACTCCTGCCTGACCGCTCGCGCTCTCGCGCAGACGCTGGGCGCCGGGCGCAGGGCGCCTAGCTGCAGCTTCGGTTTGCCGACACCCGCCCTTCCGAGGTGCGCGGTGCTGGCACTGCATGACCTTCACTGCGCCCACTCAATGAACGGCCACATCTGGCAACCCGCCCACGACTTCACTCGCCAGTAGGGCCTGCATCTGCCGGACCGGCCGGCTGCTCGAGCGGCGGTCGCGAGGAAATGCGACCTCGCGGAGTCTCTGGGTGCGAGCACCACGCCCCTGCGCGAGGCCCGTCGCCGCTCAGCAGCGAAGGGCTCGTGGCAACAGTGGAGACACCCTGCGACGTCCGGGTCTCCACCATGAAATCCGACGACGCCCCCCAGCTGTTCGAAGTGCGCCCATCGTCGACCGCCTCGCCCACACCAGGCCCGGACCCAACAGGATCACGCCAGGCACGGCCCCAGCAGGCAACAGTCTCGTAGGCCGCTCCATTCAGAGCGGGCGAGGGCTTAGCAGGTTCCGCTTTGACGGCGTTTTACCCCCGGTTGGCGAAGCGCCTTCTTCAGCGTCGTGTGAGCAGGCCCGACGATCCCCGTCCCGACCCGGTGTGGGCGAAGCAGTAGCGACGAGTTGACCGGATGCCGCCTCCGTTTTACTCTCGACCCAGTACGGAGTCAGCCTCCGTTTTGTTGTGATCGCAGAAAAGCACGAGGTCGGAGGTTGCATGGGCGTCAAGGAACAACGAGAGCGCAAGCCCCGTGCGGATGTCCAGCGCAACCGTGCGGCTCTCCTGGAAGCAGCGCAGCGTCACTTCCTGAAGGACGGCGTCGGTGCCTCTTTGGAGGGGGTGGCCAAGGAGGCCGGTGTCGGGCCCGCCACGCTGTACAGGCACTTCCCGACCCGGGAGGCGCTGCTCGCGGCCGTGCTCCAGATGCGCTCCGAGGAGCTGGTGGCCCGCCGGGCGGAGATCGCACGGCTCGGTGACGCCTCCGAGCGACTCCGGCGGTGGCTGCGCGCGATGGAGGAGTACTTCAGCGCCTTCAGCGGGCTGCCGGAACCCCTCATGACCGCGGCCAGGGAGCGGGAGCCGGACAACCCGCTGACCCTTCCCTGCGACGACCTCATCGCCACCACCGACGCGTATCTGCGCGCCGCGCAGGCCGCAGGGCACGCGCGGCCTTCGGTGACGGGGTATGACCTGTACCTCGCGGCCGTCTCCACCGCCTGGATCAGCGGCACCGGCGCTGCCGACGAAGAATCACTCGGCCGCCTGCGCACGCTCATCGAGAGCGGATACCGCGAACAGCGCGCACAGAGCGACGAGGGTTAGGCGACTGGTCGCCGCTTTCCTCGCGGCTGGCCGCCGCTGCCGACGCCGTCGAGCGCCCCGGGGACCTTCTCCGCGCGGTCAACCGCCACACCCTGCCGCCCCCTCCCTGGGGGCAGTGCGACATTGTGAGGAACAAATCATGAAAATAAGTGTTATCGGTGCGGGAGCGGTCGGGGCCACGCTGACGCGCAAGTTCAGCGCGGCCGGACACGAGGTCCAGGTGGCGAACTCCCGGGGACCCGAGACGATCGACGCCGCCGCGCTGGAATACGGCGCGCACGCGGTGCGCGCTGCCGACGCCGTTCAGGACAAGGACGTGGTCATCCTCTCCGTCCCCTTCGGACGGATCCCGTCCCTGAGGCCCCTCTTCGCCGCCGTGGCCGACGAGACCGTCGTCATCGATTCCTCGAATTACTTCCCCCACCTGAGCGGTTCCATCGACGCGGTGGAGCAGGGTCAGGTCGAGAGCCTGTGGGTCGCCGAGCAACTGGGACGGCCCGTCGTCAAAGCGTGGAACGCAGCCCTGGCCGGCACCTTGCAGTCCAGGGGCGTGCCGGCCGGAACTCCCGGCCGTATCGCGCTCCCCGTCGCCGCCGACTCCGAAGAAGCGCGGCGCGTGGCCATGCTTCTGGTGGACGAGAGCGGCTTCGACCCGTACGACGCCGGAGCACTGGCCAATTCCTGGCGCCAGCAGCCGATGACGCCCGCCTACTGCACCGAACTGGACCTGCCGGAACTGAAGTTGGCCTTGGAACGAGCCGACAAGGCCGAGGCCCCGCGCAACCGGGACCGCCAGATGGAGCGCTTCGCCGCCCTGACCTCCATGCCCACGCTGGACGAGACTGTCGAGCTCAACCGTTCCCTCCACCGCTGACGCGGCCCCCCGGCACGCTCGCCAAGCCTGCAACGCCCCCTCAGACGCAACCGCGGTCACCCGACCGCTCCCCCTGGAAGGAATCGTTTTGCCTGCCACAGCTTCGCCCATTACCGACATCGTGCGGTCCCGGTACTCCGTGCGGAAGTTCCACCCCACACCGCTGTCCCCGTCCGACATCCGCGGCGTGCTGGAAGACGCTCAAGCTGCCCCTTCGAACTGCAACACCCAGCCCTGGACGGTGCACGTCATCTCGGGCGCGGCGCGCGACGCCCTGAGCAAGGAACTGCTCAAGGCCGACGAGGAAGAGCGCTTCTCGTCCGACTTCTCCTTCAGCTACGCTGACTTCGGCGAGGGCGCCTACCTCGACCGGGCGCACGACCACGCCGCGACCGTCTACGGAGCTCTGGGGATACCCCGCTCGGACCGGGCAGCAAGGAACGCGCATGCCCGGGAGAACCTGAATTTCCACGGAGCCCCCCACGCCGCATTTCTCTTCATGCCCGCGTTCGGCGACGGCGTGCGGGTGGCCGGTGACATCGGCATGTACGCACAGAACTTCCTGCTCTCACTGACGGCCCGGGGACTCGGCGGCATTCCGCAGACCATGCTCGGGATGTACGCCGACACCGTCCGGGAGTTCCTGGGGGTCCCCGAGGATCTCAAGCTGCTGTTCGGCATCTCTTTCGGCAACGCCGACCTGGCCGCACCGGCGAACAGCTTCCACATGGGACGCGTCCCTCTTGAACAGAGTGTTGTCGTGCACGACACCCCTGGAATCCTCGACGCGCAGTAGTGCGAGCTCGTCGAAGCCTGGTGGCCTGCCGCCGCTTCGGCCACGCCACTTGCATCCGGTGACCCCGGCTGTCGGTGCCCGGAGTGTGGGCGGGCGCGGCACGGAGTACGGGCGGGCGCGGCCCAGTACGCGGGCTGGCGCGGCATGAAGACGGTCGGCGGAACGTGACAGTACTGTCGTCGCCATGACTGACAATTCGCTGCGTTCTGTCACCATCAAGCGGGCCGGCCCGGGCCGGTTCACCGCGACCAACACCCGCGGGGGCACGCTGAGCTTCGGCACCGGCGAGGGAGCCGACTTCACGCCGGTCGAGTTGTTCCTGGCGGCGATCGGCGGCTGTACCGCGGTCGACGTGGAGGTCGCCACGAGTCGTCACGAAGAGCCGACCACGTTCTCCGTCACTGTGACCGGCAGCAAGGTCGAGGACGAGGGCGGCAACCGGATGTCCGACCTCGAGGTCACCTTCGCTGTCACATTCCCGGACGGGCCGTCAGGGGAGCGCGCCCGCACCATCCTGCCCCGGGCCGTGAAGACTTCGCACGATCGGCTCTGCACGGTCAGCCGCACCGTCGAGGCTGGCACACCGGTCAGCGCGACCGTGTCCGACAGGGCTGACGGCGCCTGACCTCTGAAGGCGACAAGGCGACGAGGCGACAAAGGGCTCCTACACGCCATGCCATCACCGCTCTCAGGGTCGCGCTCCTTGAGGAGATCACCCTCGGCTGTCAGGCCGAGGTAGTCGATCATCCGGCCGCCACGCACGTAGCGCGTGTGCCCTTGCGGGTAGGCCACGGTGGTCAGGGCGGCGGTGGCGCCCCGTCGTCGTTTGCGGGCAGAGCAGGAGGAGCGAAGGGGCCGTTGCCCAGGGTGTTACCCGGATCGGGTAGGAGCGGCTCTCCCGGAGGGAGGCCGGCGCGGGCGCGGAGCATGTCGGCTTCGGCTCTTCTCATCTCGGCCTGTGCGCGGATGAGGTCGGCATCTGCCTGCCCGCGGACTTGGACGATGTCGGAGGCGTTCTGCCCCCGAGCTCTGACGAACTTGGCAAGTCCGTTGAGGATGCCACCGATGAGCACTCCGGAGGCCGTGATGAGGCTGACGGCGGCAACTACCGCGGGGGGCGCGTCGGATGGCCCCAGCCCGGCACCGTGGCTGACGTCTGACAGAACCGCCCGCGTACTGGCCCAGGCCGCCGCCAGCAGCGCGGTCACGATGAGGGCCCACAGGATCACCGAGCTGCCTGGAACGGCCCGCACCGCGTGCCATGCTCGCTGCGGCCACGGCAGGGTGGCTCGCCAGCGCCGCTGTTGAGCACGATGGACCTGGCGGGCGTCGGCGTCCTCGCCGCCGTTGCGCAGGGCTGTGGCCAACTGCTGGTACGGCTCGGGGTCGTACTCGGGGGTCGCGGCCGCCAGCCAGCTCAGCCGCCGGGACAGCGGGAAGCTGCCCAGCGGGACGAGGTTCTCGTAGCCGAATCCGCCCAACTGCAGGCGACCAGGGCCCGGCCAACTGGTCGACCTGTCGACGAGGTTGACGACCTTGGCACCGGACAGAATGACCTTGCCGCGCTCGGGGGCCTCCCCGAGGAAGCGCAGTTCAGCCGTCCGGACGCGGCGCAGCGACACCGCCTGGTCGTCCTCCAGGACGAAGCGCGCCCCGTCCAGGTCGACGGCGTCTCCGAAGAGGCCGTCGTCGAGCTGGATACCGCCCTGGCACTCGAAGCGCCGTAAGCGGGTGCCCGAGGCAGGGATCTGGCCGGTCTGAAGCCGGTCGCCGAGGGTGGCGGGCGTCATGTAGAGGGTGCGTTCCACAGTCATCTGCGGCGCGTAGAACGCGCGCCGGCCGTACGGATTGACGAGCTTGCCTCCGCGCAGACTGAAAGAGACACCTACCGTCGCGCCGCGCAGGCTCAGTTGGCCGTGCGACTCCAGCAACTCGGCCTGCAGATCCTGCCCGACCGACAACCCGTCGCCCAAGATTGAGTTGCCGCGGCGGTCGCGGAACACCACGGCCTGGTTGAGCATAAGGTCCCCACCGATGCGGGCGTAGGCCAGGCGAATGCCTTGGTGGAAGCGGCTGCGGGACAAGTCGAGGTCATCCTCGGTGCAGACGCGGTCCCCTGCCAGGTGCGGCACCGAGCACTCCACGAGCCGCAGCGTCGTGAAGCGCGCCTTCGAGATCAACAGCTCTTTCTCGAAGCGGCACTGCTTCATCTCGACGTACGGGATGACGGCGCCGCCCGCGACATCCAGCACGTCGGTGATCTGCACGCCCCGGAGCTTGAGTGAGGAGACCTTGCCCTCCAGGGCGGGCGGCCGGTGGAGCAGCAGCCACGCCACGACCCGTGCGCGCACACTGCGCGCGGGACCCCAAGCATGCCCGCCGTGCGGATCGTCGATGTCTCCCTCACCCGTGCGCAGGTCGTAGACGCTCCCATTGCGAAACGCCTGCCACATCCCTGCCTCGGCCTCAGTCAGCCAAGCCGGTGGACCGCTGTTGCCTGCCGTGGAATTGTCCATCGTCGCGTCTTCCCCCCATCCCCGTCGACGTCAGTGCGTGCGTGAGCCCCGATGCTGCTCACTACCGCGGACTCGTATCAGAACGTCGTGGCAGGCCGTCATACGCTCCCTGCCCTTCCTGCCCTTCCTGCCCTCCCGTAGCTCACCAGGCCCGAATTCAGCAGGTCTGTGTCCGGTCGATGGTGCGTTCGCTGATCAGGGCTGAGCATTTCGTGCCTGCCGAAGGTTCGGAGAAGCAGGCGCCCGCCGTCGATCGCCCGTTGCTACAGGACGACATGTTCGGTCACGTGCTGCTCAGGTGGAGAGCCGAGGCGAGTTCGCGCAGCGTGGGCAGCGGGTCGGATGAGGGATCTTCGCCGAGCACCTGTACGACCACGTGGTCGGCGCCCGCATCCAGGTGCTGCTGCACGCGCACAGCAACATCCTGTGTGTCGCCAATGGCGACCATGGCGTCAGCCAGCTTGTCCGAACCCCCCACAACGACGTCGGACTCGTCGAACCCCTGACGCAGCCAGGAATTGCGGTAGTTCGGCAGCTGCGAGTACATGTGCAGGTGCTGGTGGGCCCGGCGCAGGCCCTCTTCACGGTCGGTGGTGAGCGCGACCGCCTGCTCGCTGACGACCCACTTGTCAGGCCCCACCCGATCGCGCGTCCTCGCGGTCTGCTCCGGAGTCACCAGGTACGGGTGTGCCCCGTCGGCAGCCGTGGCGGACAGCTCGATCATCTTCGGGCCCAGCGCGGCCAGCAGCCGGGCGGGGCGCTGCCCTCCCGGTTCGACCTCGGCCGGCACCGCGTCCATGACCCGCAAATACTCCCGCATGGTGCTGAGGGGCTTGTCATAGGAGCCTGCGTAACTGTGCTCCACCAGCGGAGCGTGGCTGACACCCAGGCCCAGCACGAAACGACCCGGGTGCAGCGCCCCCAACGTACGGGCGCCCGCTTCGCTGGCTGGGGCGCTGCGAGCGTGGATGTTGGCGATGCCCGTCCCGACCACCAGCCGCTCGGTAGCGCCGAGCAGAGCCGCGGCTTGGGTCAAGGACTCCTTGCCTCCGGCTTCGCCGTAGAACAACGATCCGTACCCGAGCTGCTCCATCTCGCGTGCCCGGGTGATCACGTCAGTGATCGGCCACCGATCGCTGGTCCACCAGACACCGACCGGAGCGCTGAAGTTGATGTTGGCCATGCGCTGAGGCTACCGGGTCCGCCCCCTGAACATGATCCGTTCCGGCCCAAGCAGGCCGGACCAACTCGCCGCGCCCCGCCGGAGCACCGGTTGCCCGAGCGACGCGCGGGCGGCGAACCAGTCGTCGGCTGACGGCTGGGAGTAGGGCTCGGCGCTCGGACGTGCGCAGTCTGGGGCGCGGCTGACGACCCCTCACCGGGCGGGTCCTCACGTCAGCGGCAGGTCAACGGCCAGGTCGGCGACATGGCAGCTATAGATGCGGCCCCGCACGTCACCCGGTTTCCAGATCCAGGCCGCTTGACCCTGACCTGGCCGAACGAGGGCCGCAAGAGTGCTGCAGGCGCCGCCCGGCCGAGGTGCGACCGGGCTGTCGCCGCCGTCGAACTCCACGGTGTCGGCTTGGGGAGTTCACGGTCCGCGCCAGAGGTTGGCGAAGGCCGTGTTCTCGATGGTGCGCCTCTGCCGTACGGCCTCCAGCTCCATCACCGCGTCCTGGACGGCCGCCAGCACGGTCGTCACCGCCTGGTCTTCGGAGCCAAACTTGTCGTCGGACGGTTCGTCGTGGATACCCACAGCCCAGGCGAGGGCGGCCAGGACGGGTTCCTTGTCTCTCCAGCGGTCGCCGGCACGGCGGCGTGCCGGCGTATCGACAGGTTCGACGCGTTCGGGGCCGAAGTGCGACCGGCCGCTGGGCTGCGGCTTCAGCTCGCCGTTCTTCTCCAGAGCGGCCTGGTAGGCGGCCGCGAGATCGCGGCCCCGGCGCCACAGCCAGTCCTCGATCAATTCATAGGGCGTCTGCCGGGTGAGGCCTGCCCCGGCCTCGGCCATGAACCGGTCGTCCAGCGTCGGCTGCCCGGCCGGCACGATACGGTCGCCGTCCACGGAGGCGGCCCCCGCAGCGATGAGATCGATCAGCTCGGCTCCGGCCAGTGCGAGAGACAGGTCGCCCTGCCCCACGGAACGCTTCGAGTCCATGGCAATGATGAACAGGTCTTTCGCCGTAGTCATGAACGGCCCCCTCAAAGACATCAACAACGTCGCGGGCCCGCCAACCGAGCCCGAGTCCGGGGCCGGCCCAAAACCGGGGCCACTGTCACCATCAGTATCCCCCCACCCGGACGCGCCGCCACGCGCCGGCTGAAGTAGGGGCGGGCGCCGGCCACCGGTTTGCCCCGGGGCGCTCAGGCAGGGACGAAGACGTCCTCGTCGGCCCCGTCGAGGATGAACCCGTTGTCGAAGCGGACACGCACGCTCACGCGAGGCGCCCGTTCCTGGAAGGCGGTCCACGCGGGTTCCAGAGAAGCGACCTTCTCTTCGAGCTGCCTCCTGCTTTCCGTGGGCATCTCGCCCCCGAAGGCGTCGAGCAGCGACTTGAGCCGCTCGTACTCGCGCACGTCCTCGCTCTCGTCCTGGTGGCCGATCACCTGCTCGACGGTCCCGCCCGTACCCGCCGCCAAGGACAGGAACCCGACGACGACCCCCGACACCTCGGCCGAATCGGTCAGCCTGGTGTCCGCTGCCAGCACCACCCGCTGGCCTGCTTTCAGAGTCATGTGCTCCCCATCCCTCGTACGTCGGTGGCGTGCCGACTCATCCGGCCCGGACACCGTGGCGGCCCCACAACCTCGCTCCATGTCCGCCTCCTGAGCCAGAGTAGGCCAGCACCTTTAGCAGCCACACGCGACGGTGCGTCGAGCCCAGGTTGATGGCACCCGCGAGTACCCGCCAAGCCCCCTCCCCGCGTCGCCTCCGCGCTCACGCTCAGATCTGCCGCACCAGCATCCATATGACGAATGCCAGGACAAGCACCCCGCTCACCCGCGTCATCGCGTACCCCTTGGCAGTGGGTTCGGTCGCATCCGGATCCTTCACCCACCCTCTCTGCATGTTTCTGTTCATTCTCCAGAGCAGTTGAGGGCGTATGACCTGCACCAGTCCCATGATCAGGAAAAGACACAGGATCGGGATGAGGACTGAGCTGCTGGCGTCGTCAGAGGCGGCTTGAATGACTGCGTCGCGATTCATGCTTCTCCGATTGCCCGGACCGCTTTCCGGAAAACAGTGTCGATCAGTCGAGGGAGTGCCTGCAGTTCGTTCCTGCAAACAAGCTTCTGCGCACGGACGGAATCTGGACCAGAGCGGGTGTGCGTGATCTCCGTTAGGCGGACGTTAGCGGGACGTCAACTGGACGGTAGCGGCCGCGAACAGAGTGGGTGTTGTTCCCAAGGAGGGAGCACCACTCACCACCTAGCGAAGGACCCCCCATGCGCTCCACCACCACCATCCGTGGAAACCGCCGCCGCACGCTGCGCTTTGCCGCCGCGACCCTGACCGTGGCCGCGGGCCTCTCACTCACCGCCTGCGGCAACGGCGACTCCGGAACAGACGCGTCCGCCAAGGGTTCCTCCTCGTCGTCCGCGGAAGGCGGCGCGAAGGCAGAGGGCGGCTCGAAGGCGGAAGGCGGCTCGGGCACCAGCGGCTCGACGGCCGGCAACGCCGAGGCGGGCTCCGGGAAGGGCACCACGGCAGAGACAGCCACGAAGGGCACGACGCAGACCAGCACCAAGGTCGCCTTCTGCAAGACCGAGGACCTGGCCATCGACGCCGTCGACGCCGCGCCCGACGAGACCTCCGGCAGGATCAACATCACCATGATCAACCGAGGATCGACCACCTGCTCGGCGACCGGCTTCGCGGGTGTCGACATCAAGGACGCCGACCACACCTCGAACCCCATCGAGCGCGGCCCCGCCCAGCCCCGCATCACCACCCTCAAGCCCGGCGACGCCGCCGTCTTCAACCTCGCCTACACCATCGACAGCAGCGGCAACAGCCTTACGTCCCCGACCAACATCCTAGTGACGCCCCCGAACGAGACCCACTCCGTGACCCTGGACTGGCCCGCAGGCGCAGGCGCCATCAAGGGCGCCTACACCGACGTCCAGGTCTACCCCACCCACACCACCAAGTAGAGCCAGTGCCCCGTTGCAGCTTGCGGCCACGTGTGCACCGGGCAAGTGGAGCGACGCTGCCCGTACTTCACCCTCACCTCACAGCGGGGGCGAAGTTGGAGACCGCAGTTCCATCAGCAACCCCGTACTCGTGGAGAACCACGGCGCGCCGCCGCAGAACGAAGAAAACGACGCGCCGCTCAAGCCAGGGACTCGAAGTACGCCTTCTGCGCGGGGTAATAGTCCTCGAAGTCAGGCTGTGGCCCGCCGGTGCGTGCGGCGGTGAGCATGTCCAGGTAGTACTCCCAGCCCGGACCTGTCTGGCCAAGCTGGTCTGTGGAGGTGAGGTGCTGGATCAGCCGCAGTTCGGTGGTTCCGCCACTCTCGGCCAGCAGCAGTTCCATCGACCAGAATCCGGCCTCGTCCTCCATGGAGACGGCGAGTCGGCGCGGCGGTTCGCAGGCTTCGATTCGTAGGGGACACCAGGGTGCCGACTCCTCGAACGCCATCTGCACCTCGACGGTGCGGCCGACCGCCGCACGGCCGCGCCAGGGGCCGAACCAGCGGGCGGTGCGCTCCGACTCGGTGACACTCGCCCAGACGTCGTCGATGGAGGCGCGGTAGTTGCGGGTGAGGATCAGGTCGTGCCCCGTCGGTGTAGGGACCAGTTGTCCGGTGGGCTCAAGGGTCATGCCGTGTCCTCCTTGGAGTGACGCGCGGTGGGCTGATCGGTGACGGGCTCAGCCCGTTTGTGATCCCGTCGGGTGCGGTGGACTTCGGTGTCCAACGCCGCCAGGCGCTGCGACCAGTTGACGTGCTGGGTCGCGAGCTGAGTGAGCCAGGCGGTGAGGTCGCTCAGCCGGGAGCGGACGAGGGAGTAACGCCGATAACGGCCGATCTGCTGGTCTTGGACCAGGCCGCTCTCCCGCAGTACACGCAGGTGACGGCTGATCGCGGGTCGGCTGATGGCGAACCGGGCAGCTATGTCGCCCACCGTCAGCGGGGCAGGGCGCAACATCATCAGGATCTCCCGGCGCACCGGATCGGCGATGGCGTCGGCCACCTTGCTCAGGTCGTCCACATCCAAAGCGTAACTGCTGGGTTACGCATCAGGTGGGCGAATCTCAGATCGAACCCGTCTGGGGCGAGGGGCAACCGCCGCCGAGATCATGCAGGTTGAGCCAGCGCCCCACGCCCTCCCGGGTGGCGGGCGGCTACGGGCGCAGGCGGGGGGGGCGGGGCAGACGTACCGGCGCACGCATGCCGTAAGGGCGGGCAACTCGCCCCCAGACAGTGGCCTATGCGATGTGCCAGAACGCACTCGCAACAGTCGGGCCCGCGCTCCTCACATCCGGGATTTCAGCACGTCGACCTCGCAGCCCGGCGCGGTCGGGTCGAAGCCGTGCTCGACCAGCCAGCGAACTCCCAGCAGGCTGCGCAACGATCCCCACGCACGGATCACGTCGCGGTCGACGTCGGTGCCATAGCCCGCGAGGAGGTCGTCGAGGTGCTCCTCGTGTCCGAGGGCAAGGGTGGCGATGTCGTACAGGGCATCGCCCTGGCCTGCCTCGGACCAGTCGATGATGCCTGTGATCTCGTCGCTGTCCACGAAGACGTGAGCGATCTGCAGGTCGCCGTGCGTGAACGCCGGAGTCCGCGGACGGAGCGCGGCCTCGGCCACCTGGCGGTTGCGAGTGATCAGGTCGGCGGGCAGGACACCGTTTGCCACGAGCCACTCGCATTCGCCGTTGAGTTCCGCCCTCACCTCGTCGAGGTTCCGGCCGGCCCGGCCGGGCCGGGGAGGCAGCGGCGCATCGTGCAGCTTCCGGATGGCGGCACCCGCCGCCGCCCACGCCGCCGGGGACGCGGTCGACGGCTCGCCCAAGCGGCCGAGCGCCGTCCCCGGAAGCGCGGCGATCGCGAGCACGGACGGTTTGCGCCAGAGGACCTCGGGGGTCGGGATCGGCGCCAGGGCCATTGCCTCGACCTCGATGTCGGTGCGCCCTTGATCGGCGTCGATCTTCAGGAACACGTCGCCGACCCGCAGCGTCGCGCGCTCGTGATGGGCGACGATGACGTTGACCTCATCCATGGCGATCAGTATCCCGGGATGCGCGTCGACGTCACCGGATTTTTGGTGCGTGCGAATGCGCGGCAGACCACCGTTCAACACCCAGACCCCGGCGTGGGCGCGTCAGCAGGCGAGGAATGTTCGGCGGAGAAGCCCACAGGTGTACGGGCACGGTGTGCACGGGTAGGTAGCCGCGCGCGGTGTATGTCGCCGCCACAGCTGCGCGTCTGCGTTCACGCTCTTACGACCCGGGGGGTCATGCCTGATGAGCACAGCAGGGTCTGCAAAGTCAGTGTTAAAGACAGGGGTCAAGCGACTCCTGGGACGTACTGGCTTCGACATCGTTCGGAGCACCAACAGCCGCGGCGGGGTGGACGACTTCATTCCGTTCGAGGCCACGATGCGCGCTGCGCGGGCGGCTGGTCTGTCGGTCGGCGACTATGTCGACGAGGTCATGAACGGGACGCCCGGTGCCACCCAGTCCACCATCGATGAACTACGCGCCCTCGGCGTCTTCGCTGGCCGCCCCAGCGCGGTGCTGGAGATCGGCCCCGGCTCCGGGCGATACCTGGAGAAGACACTGAAGGAGTGCTCACCGGACCGGTACGAGATCTACGAGACTGCCGGCCCCTGGGCCGATTACCTCGTGGACACCCACAAAGTGGTCGCCCGACCGACCGAAGGGTGCAGTCTCGCCCCGACACCCGACGCCAGCATCGATCTCGTACAGGCCCATAAGGTCTTCAACACCGTGACCTTTCTCTGCGCCTCCCGCTACTACTTCGAGATGGCACGCGTCACGCGCCCCGGTGGCCGCATCGTTTTCGATGTGATGACGGAGAACTGCCTGGACCCGGCCACGATGCGCACGTGGGCGACGAAGGGCGGCGAGGGGCACGGCTCTTACCCGGCGGCCATGCCCCGCCGGACATGCGTGGACCTCTTCGCGACGCTCGGCTGCATCCTGGAGGCCGGATTCCTGGCCCCCATGGGTGTCGCTTCCACTGAGGTACTTGTCTTCAAGAAGAGCACCTGAGCGCAAACGCCCCGCCAAGAGCCCTTGCCGGCCTCGCGATCCTCCGGATTCCGGCAGGGGCTATGCGTGAACTTGTTTCCGCCTCTGCCCACAGGGCAACCGGCAGAGGCAGCACCCGGCGAGGTGCGAAGTCTTGCGCTCTGCAGAGAAGCAGTGTGAAGGCCCGGACAGACTGAAGGAGAGCGAGCGAGTCCCGGAACCGCGCGCGAGGAGCTGAATCACTCGGTTTGGACGGCATACGGAGGTAGCTGCGATGCTCCCGGCACAGCAGGGTGGCTCCGCACGGGGAACCAGTGGACTGTACGACGTCCTGGAGCTCATCCTCGAGCGAGGACTGGTCATCGATGCGGAGATTCGCATCTCGGTCATCGGCATCGAGCTCATCAAGATCGACGTGCGGGTCGTCATCGCCAGCGTCGACACCTACCTGCGGTTCGCCGAGGCCTGCAACCGTCTCGACCTGGAAGGGGGCCCGTCCCAGCGCCCAGGTCTGCCCGAGCTGATCGGCGACATGACCGGGGGCGGGGCCCGGAACGAGAAGCAGCGCACCAGTTCCCCCCGCCGTCCCGGGCAGTGACGGGCCGCTGCTCCTGCCCCATGCGGCGTGTGCAGTGAAGTGAGTGCCCCAGCGCCACGACCTTCAGCGCCACGACCTTCATCGAGGGTCAAAACTGGCTGTCGTCGACTTTTCGTGGGCCAGCGATGAGTTTCGCCGTCTTTCTCTGTCTGACCTGGTGAACGCAGAGAAAGATCGAGAACTCCTGAACAGGTGGTACCGAGATGGACAAGCAATTCACCGCGACCCTGCAGAAGAGCCCGAACAAGGGGGGCTGGACCTACGTCGTGTGGCCCCAGTCGGTCGAGTATTTCGGCACCCGCGGCCTGGTGAAGGTCAGGGGCACGATCGATGGTCATCCGTTCCAGAGTTCGTTCATGGCTCTGGGGGACGGCACGCACAAACTGCCCGTGAAGGCGGACGTGCGCAAGGCGATCAGCAAGGAAGAAGGCGACACCGTGACCATTCGCCTGGAGGAACGGATGGACGCCTGACTCGGGACACGACTGCGCCCTGGGCCCTCAGGGCAGGAACATCACTGCCGGGAAGGCCGGGGACGGGCCGTCGAGCAGCTGCCCCCGGCGCTGACGCAGGTGCTCGTCGAAGAACGCGAGCGGATACGCCTGCTGGATCCTGACCGCCTGATCGGGATCGAGAGTGCCGATCATGTCCTGCAGCTGTTCTCTGCTCCATCCGTACAGCTTCGCCACCTGCGGGAAGAGCGCCTCGTTGTCTCCGTACGAGATGTGGGCGGCGCCCCGCGCTTGGATGTCCAGCCGCCAGCCCCGCAGGTGCGACCAGAACGCCGCGGCTTCGGGGACCGTGGCCCGGGTGAACTCGGCCGACATCATCATGAACGGCCGCTCCAGATCCCCGCTCAGCGGCGGCTTCATCTGCATCGGGCCGTCCAGGCTCAGCCCGGCCCGGATCCGCTCGTCCGCGAGCATGGCGCAGGCGGTGGCTGTTCCGCCCTTGGACCAGCCGAACACGCCGATGCGCCGTACGTCGAGGGAGCCCCGAAGGCCGGACGGCAGCTTTCTGTGGCCGGCGTCGGGGTTGCCCCCGGCGGCGAGCTGCTCGACGCAGTCCAGGACGAACCGCAGGTCAGCGGCGAAATCCCCGGGCAGCGTCGGCGCCTGCCTGTCATCGAGCGGGACGGCGACCCGGCCGTCCGGGAACTGGGTGTAGGTGTCGTGCTGGTGAGCCACCGTCATCACCGCGTACCCGTGGCTGGCGAGCTCTTGGACCACCACGGTGTGGTCGCCCTGGTGGCTGTGCGCGCCGTGTGAGAACACGACGACGGGCAGCCGTCGGTCCGTTCGGCGCACCGGAGCACCCACACGTCCGGCGGTCAGCGGCCCCAGCGAGGCCAGATCGCTGTACCCGGCGTCGGCGATGAATGCCTGAAACGCACCGTCCGGCATCCAGGGCGCCACCGGATACCGCCTGGCATCCCGCGCGGGGTACCAGACCGTGGCCATCAGCTCGCGGAAGTGGCCGGGGCCCGCGATGTCGTCCGGCCGCGACCGGTCGACGAGGTGCAGTGGGATCGTGCCCACCGGGTACGGCCCCCTGGGCCCCGGCAGTACCAGCCGCCGCGCGACCGGGCCGGCCCACGCGGGGGCGGCAACGCCGGCGAGCGGCACGGCCGCCCCGGCAGCCAGGGCAGCTCCCAGGATGTGGCGGCGTGTCAGGCTTCTCCGGCTGATGAACGGTGTGGTGCTCATGGGCCCTCCCCTGGTGACGGTCCGTCAACCGTGGCCCGCGGCCAGCCCGCGGACACAGGACGACGCTGTCACCTGCCCCACCCTCGCGGCATCGGCCCGTCGATGAACTGCACGCCGATTGCTGTAGCCCGCGGGCTTACGTCCCAGGGCTGATCCGGTCGGGAGCCACCGGCCGGGGGCGGCCCGCAGGCGCTCACCGATCACCCCCTGCCGACTGGGCGCATGCACGGTCGGCAGGGGGTGGGAGCATCGGTGCGCTGACGGCCACCAGCAGGAGATCCTCCGCCGGGGCCCGGCAGCGTACGGGCCCGGACCTCGGCGGAGTGCAGTGCGCCTACAGCGCGGGGTAGGCGTTCTTCATGAGCTCCTGGAACTGGGCGGAGAACCAGTGTCCGGACACCGGCGCGTTGGGCAGCGCCCCGGACATGTTGTTGTTGTTGCGCGGGTTACCGGTGTACGTCGGGTCGCACATGCGGTCGAAGCCCTTGCCCTCGTCGTTGTCGATGGCCTTGCTCGAACCGTCGGACTCCCCCGGCGGCTTCATCCACACGTAGGCATCGATACCGGTGGCCGGGTTGGCCTGCGGCCGCTCGCCGAGGCCGGCGCCGGACTGGTTGCACCAGTTGCCGAGGTGGATGCGGCGGTCATAGCGCCCGCCGTTCACATAGGTGTCGACGTCCGTGGTGGCGCCGGGTCCGGCCGGCCGTGCGGTGCCGCCCCAGCCGTTGCGGGACGTGTCGATCAGCATGCCGAGGTTCTGGTCGAAGCCGAGCGAGACCAGCTTGGTGCGCATGGCCTGGGCGTACGACAGCTCGTCCGTGTAGCGGTTCCAGTCGACCCACTTGGACTCGCGTACCGACTTGCCCGCGACGGTGTCGCCGATGGCGAAGTTGTTCTCCTTGAGCGCGCTGTAGTTGGCCGTGTTCACGATGAAGCCGTGGACATCGGACAGCTTCGCGCCGTTGCCCGAGGCAGTCGTCTTGAACAGTTCGGCGGAGGGGCCGAAGTTGTCGTCCCAGCCGAGCCAGCCGTGGTGGCCCGCATCGATGTAGTTGTAGACGTTGCCGATGTCACCGAGCTTGTCGAGAGCGTAGGCGACGCCCTTCTGGTAGTTGCCGTTGGCCTTCATCACGTCGCAGTTGGGCGTGGCCGTGGGCCGACCGGAGACGTTGGTGACGAGGTTGGGCAGCGAGTCGATCTCGATCGTGGTGACGATGCGCAGATCCGCGTACTTGCTGTCGGCAAGGATCGCGGCGATCGGGTCGATGAAGTCCGTCTTGTACTTGTCGATCTCTGTGGGGCCGAGTTCACCGTTGGAGGCGAGAGCGGCGCAGTCGCGGCCCGGCAGGTCGTAGACGACGAGCTGGACGACTTGTTCACCGCTGCCCTTCTGGGCGAGGGCCGCGTCGAGGTGGTCGCGCAGGCCCATGCCGTCGCCCACACCGTTGATGGCGGCGATGCGGTCGAGCCACACGCCGGTGGGCTGGTTCGCGATGCGGGAGCCGCCCGTTTCGGCCTTGGCCTTCGCGGACCACTCCGGGTTCACGTACACCTTGGCTCCGGCGTACGGGTTGTCGACGCGGTCTCCGGGCTCGGTCGGATCCGTGGGATCGGTCGGGTCCGTGGGGTCGGTGTCCCCGTTACAGGTGACGCCGTTCAGCTTGAAGGTGGTGGGCAGGGCGTTGCTGCCGCTGTAGGAGGCGTTGAAGCCGAAGGAGGCGGAGGCGCCGGTGGCGAGCGTGCCGTTGTAGGAGGCATTCTTGGCGGTGACGGCGGCGCCGGACTGGGAGAGGTCGGCGTTCCAGCTGTTGGTGACCTTCTGGTTGCCCGCGTAGGACCAGGTGAGGTCCCAGCTGTTGACCGCGGCACCGTTGTTGGTGACGGTGACGGCGGTGGTGAAGCCGCTGCCCCACTGGTTTTGCACCTTGTAGTCGACGGTGCAGGCGGGGGCCGCGGCCCCGACGTCGGGCTGTGCGACGGCGGTTCCGGCGCAGGCGGCGCCGGTGAGGGCGAGGGCAGTGAGCACGGCGGTACCGGCTCGCGATCTGATACGGCTCATGGTGTGCGGTGTCCCTTTCCTGAGTGGAGGTGGGTCGTACGGGTTTTGGAGAAGAGGCGGTTTTTGGAGAGGAGGTGGGTCGTACGGTGCGGGGTGGTCGCACGGCGCGGGGCGGTCATCCGTTCACGGTGCGCAGGTGATCGCGCAGGCCGATCCCGAAGGCGGTCGGTGTGCCGTCGTAGGAGCTGATCAGGGACGGCCCCGATGAGCAGTCCCAGGTGTTCCAGGTCCAGCCGAGGTACGACAGCTTCCGGTCGTCGAACCACTTCATGACGCGGTCGATGAACGCGTGCGAGCAGGTGTTCTCGCCGATCTCCCCTGCCACCAGCGGAACTTGGGCCGCTACGGGTGCGAGGGTGGAGTCCCAGCAGCTCTCGGTGGAGCAGGTGTTGAAGTTGTAGACGTGCCAGGCCGCGGCGAGATTGCCGGCCGGGTCGGAGGGGCGGTGGGCGAGCCACTGACCGAGGTCGTTGGAGTAGGCGAGGCCACCGGCGAGAATCACGTTCTTGGCGCCCGTGGCACGGACCGAGTCGATGAGATCCTGCATGCCGGCGACTTCGTAGCCGATGCCGGGGCAGGTGCCGCCGTCCTTCCAGCAGGCCCATGCATCCGAGAGGTTGGAGGTGGCGCGGTCCGGATAGGGCTCGTTGAAGAGGTCGAAGACGACCGTCGGATCGTCCTTGTAGGTGCCGGCGACCGACGACCAGAAATCAGGTGCGTACCGGGCGTCCGGCATCGGCTTCTGGCAGGTGGCGTGGACGTCAGCGCAGCCCGCCGAGTTCCCGGTGTACTGACCGTACGACCAGTGCATCTCCAGGATCGGCGTCATCCCGTGGGCCTTGACCTTGGTGACCAACTCCTTGATGGCGGATCGGTAGTTGTCGCCCGCGTACTCGGGCTTGATGTTGTCGAGGCCGAGCCAGCACTCCTCGTTGAGCGGGATCCGGACAGCGTTGGCCTTCCAGTTGGCGATGGCTGCGACTGACGCGTCATCGACCGGGCCGTCGAAGATTCCGTGGCCCTGTACGCACATGAACTCGGCGCCGGAACGGTTCACGCCGAGGATGCGGCGGGTGGCGCCGGAGGCGTCGACGAGCTTGTTGCCGGAGACCTTCAGGGCCGGAGCCTCGCCCTCGCCGCCCGGATCGGTCGGGTCCGTGGGGTCGGTCGGGTCGGTGACGTCGATGTTGCAGGTCGCGCCGTTCAGCTTGAAGGCCGTCGGTGCGGTGTTGGCGCCCGATCGCGATCCGATGAACCCGGCCGAGAGGCTTGCGCCGGAGGGAAGCGCGCCGTTCCAGGATTCGTTGGTGGCGGTCACGGCCGCCTGGGACTGGGACCACTTCGCGGCCCAGCCCTGGGTGACCTTCTGTCCGTCGGCGAAGGCGAAGGAAAGGCTCCACCCGTCCTTGGCCGCAGCGTGGTTGGTGACCTTCACGGCAGCCTGGAAGCCGCTGTCCCACTGGCCGGTGACGGAGTACTCCACCGAGCATGCGGGGGCGGCCGCGGACGCGGCGTCGGTCATGGGGACGAACGTGGCCGCCGAAACGACGCACGCGAGCAGAATTGCGTGTAACGAATGACGCGGGGGGTGGCGCATGAGCGACTCCTTGCAGCTCGGGCGCGACCGGCACATGGCCGTCGCGTCGACTGATGGAACCGCTCCCACTGGTTGCTGCTGGACTGTAGAGACTGAACTCCCGTCAAGCAATAGAGGAGTTGGGAATTCTGCACTGTCGAATTAATTCGACTCTTCAAGCCTCTTGACCTCTATTTCCTCCGTGCCCATCCTTGGGAGCGCTCCCACTGGTTCACAGGTTGTGACGCCCACATCACAACGCCACCCCTCGCTCTTCGAACCGCAAGGAGGACCCCAGGCATGCCACAAAGACGGGCCCGGCGGCATTGGACCGCTGTCATTGGGACGCCGACTCGGGCAAGCCGGCACCACCGCTCGCCGAGCTCACCGCTCTTCCCGGACCCTCACCTACACCCACAACGGCAACCAGAAACCGGCCAGCGGCCGGAACGCGATCCGGCCGCAGCCCGGTAAAGCGATCACCGCGAAAAGCCTTTTCGTGCAACGCGAAGATCGCGGCCACCGCCGCCAGGACGGACGCGCAATTCACCTACAGCGGCGCGAATGCAGCGCCCACCGATTTCGCGGTCAACGGCACCACGTGCACGGGCGCATACCCCGGCCCGTTGCTGGTCACCGCAGCCTCCGGCACGAAGTCATCCATCCCCCAGCGGTGGGTGAAGGTGCATGAAGGTGGATGAAGGTGCATAAGGATGGTGACGAGCGATCGGCTCAACCATGCCGGCTACCTATTCGCGCCTCACCTCTATGAACCCGCTCGAAAGCACACAGGCGGTCGCACAACCCCGGCCAACCGCGCCTGTGTCACTCAGGGATGACCAGACCACGGGCACGCAGCCGCGGGAGGCAGATCTCCAGGCAGGCCGCCACCGAAGCGGCATCAGTACGAACAAGCAGGCCCTCGTGGAACGGGGCACCGCTCGCGACGAAGGACCACGGCCTCACGCCGTCACGCATGCGCTCGGCATCCGCCTTCCGACTTGACGGCACAGCAATGTGAGGTGTCTTGACGCAAGGATTCCCGCTCGCGTGCGTCGCCACGGCGCACCGCCACGACCTGTGCGCGAAGTTCCAGTCGACCTTTCACGAGCCCCCGGCGAACCGCGTCATCCCCGCTATAGGCCTTGCCTTTCTGCGCCTTTCTTCCACCAGGAATTCGGCGCGGGCCACGCGCGGCGTGGAGCCTACTCGACCCAGGGCGGCTTCCCCTCGAACGCCAGGTGGTGCACGTCGAACAGGACCGCCGCCTCGACCCCGAGCGCGGGGCCGCCCATCCGCGCCGCCCAGGTCAGGAACGGACGGGGTTCAAAGCTTTGCTCCCCCAGCCCCTTGGTGTACTCGACGTGGGCGGACAGCGAGGCGATGCCGCGTTCCAAGGGTTCTCCGGTGACGTCCACGGCGTGGGTGGGACGTTCGGGGCCGGCCATGCACACGAGGCGGACGCCGCCCCAGGGTTCGAGGCCTTCGTCGGCCAGTTCCGGGAAGACCCAGCGGTTCCCCGCGTCCCTCGCGGCGTCCAGGGCTGCGAGGCCGACCATGCGGTGATCGGCCTGGTTGGTGACACCGGCGATCATCCGGACGGTGAACGCGCCCGTCACCACCACCTCGGGCCGGTGCCGGCGCATCGCGCGCACGATGTCGCGGCGCAGGTCGAGACCGTACTCCACCACGCCGTCGCGGTGGTCGAGGAACTCCACCGTATCTACGCCGACCTCGCGGGCTCCGGCCCGTTCCTCGGCCTCGCGCAGCGGTCCGGCCTCGGCGGGGTGCAGACCGTCGATGCCCGCTTCACCACGAGTCGCGAGCAAATACGTCACCCGCTTGCCCTGAGCGGTCCAGCGGGCGACGGCCGAGGCCGCGCCGTACTCGATGTCGTCCGGATGCGCCGCCACTGCCAGACATCGCTCCCAGTCCTCGGGAAGCGGCGGCAGCTGGTTCTGCGGGCCGGACGCGTTCGTTTCGTCTCGCGTCGTCATGCACCGATAGTGACGGTCCCGCTTCCCCGAACGGCAGAGGCGCGCACGTCTTTTCGGAGGCGCTCAGACGCACGTCTTCGGGTTGCTCCTCCCGCGCACACTGGCGACGAGGGCCACCGAGTCACCAAGCCGGCCTGAAGCGACCTTGGTGCCGTGTCCGGACCCGACGGTCGGTCGCCCTCGCTCCTGCATCGCACGGCGGCGGCCTCCAGCAGTGTGCCCCAGTTCACCCCGGAAGGGGCCCTGGGCCGGGAACACCCGTGTACGGCCCATCGTTCATCTAGATGTGGCTGCGGAGGGGACAGTGTCCCCGGGCCTCACCTATAGCCCACGGGGACGATCGTTCGGCTGAAGCCCCGTGGAGCCTTTCGCCGAGAGGCGACCGCCCTCCGCCAGTCACCGCCTTCGGCCCCGGCTGGTCTCCCCCGTCCAGCCGGGGCTCCTGCATCCCTATAAGGCAGGGAAGTTCCTCTCGCGACGCGTCGCATGCCCCGTCACGCGTCCCTGGCTTATGCGGCGCTCCGGTCCAGCGCGATGACCTCGACCTCGATCTGCCAGTCGGGCTGCGCCAGTGAGACGACCTCGACGAGTGTGTCGGCGGGGTAGGGCTCTGACAGGAACTCGCCGCGCAGCGTGATCACGTGCGGGAGGTTCGTCGCCATGTCCCGAACGAAGATGCCGACCTTGACCACGTCCGTGAAGGACAGGCCGGCCGCTTCCAGCACCCGTCCGACGTTCCTGAACGCCTGCCGCCCCTGGGCCAGGAACCCTCCCTCGACGGTCGTCCCGTCCTCCCCCAAGCCCACCTGGCCGGACACGTACACGAAGCCCCCGGCCCTGACGGCCTGCGATATCAGGTACGGCTCGTACCAGTCCGGCTTCGTCGCGATCTTCTCGATGGACCCCTCGGCGGCTGCGCTCTCGTTGCTGGACGACATGCCTCTCCCCTGTTTCGGCGGGCCCGGCGGTCTCAGGCCCGCGACTGACGTTACGGAACGTTTCGTAACGCCATGGAAGCTAGGACAACCTGAGCGCCTTGTCAACGCGAAACGAAACGTAACGTCACGCGAGCGATAGGGTGCGAACCATGACCCCCGATCCGAACAGTGAACGGCGCAGCGAGCGCGCCCGCAGGGCGACCCTTGATGCGGCGTTCGACCTGGTGAGCCGCAAGGGCTTCGCGAAGGTGACCATCGAAGCCATCGCTGCTCAGGCAGGCGTGGGCAAGCCCACGATCTACCGTTGGTGGCGCTCCAAGGGCGCGGTGGTGCTGGAGGCGATGAGCGAGGAACTCGGCGACGACTTCGCCTTTCCGGACACCGGCGATATCGCCGCCGACCTCAAGACCCAGATCACCGCGGTGAGCCAACGGCTGATCACCGGCAGGATCAGCGAGGCCTTCAAGGGCGTCATGGGCGAGGCCCAGAACGACCCCGCGCTGATGAAGGCGTTTCGTGAAACCATCCTCGAGCCCAGCATCGTGGAGTGCCGGGCCCGCCTGGATTCCGCCGTCGCCGCCGGGCAGCTCCGCTCCGACGTACCCACCGACGTGATGGTCGACCTCTTTTACGCGCCGATTCACTACCGGCACTTCCTGGGCTTCGGCGACGACGCGGTCAGGCGCAGCGCCGATCTCGTCCAGGACGTCCTGCTCGGCCTGCGGCCTCGGCCGGACGCGGCATGAACGACCGGACGGAACTGACCAGCCCGACAGGCGAGGACCTCTTGGAGCAGCCCCGTTAGACGTTCAGGTCTGTCAGTCCCACGCCTCCCCCATTTGCCGCACCGCAAGGGTGGTGAACGATCCGCCCCGCAGAGGGCGCGAAGACCGCGGCCGTGAAAGCGGTGATGGTGGGTCAGTGGACGAGACGACAGAAGCCGGGCTCTTCACCCGCAGGTTCGGAGCGCGGCCGCGCGAAGGTGCCCCAGCCACCGTACTGGTACACGGACTTGGGCTCTCGGGGCGCTACTTCGTGCCGCTCGCACGGCGGCTGGCCGCAAGCGGGGCGACCCTGCTCGTGCCGGACCTGCCGGGCAATGCGCGTTCGCGGGCCGTCGCGGCCCGTGCGCCCGGCGTCGGAGAGCTGGCCGAAGCGTTGGCGCGCTGGCACCAGCGGCTCTCGCTGGGGCCGAGTCTGCTGGTGGCCAACTCGGTCGGCTGCCAGGTGGCCGCGGCCTTCGCCGCCCGCCACCCCCTCCTGGTGAGCCGCATGGTGATGGTCGGTCCGGCGCTCGACCCAGGTGCGTCGGGCTGGCGCCAATGCGGCCGGCTCTTGTGCGACGCGCCCCGCGAGCCCCTCGGCCTGCTCTCCGTTGCTGTGCTGGATTACCTGCTGACCGGCCCGTTGCGCTGCGCTGCTTCCTTCCGCCACGCCCTGCGGGACTCGGCTGAGTCCTTCGAGGTGAACCTGACCAAGATCAGCGTGCCGACACTCGTCGTACGAGGAGCGGGCGACACCGTCGCCTCCGGTCCCTGGTGTCGACGGGTAGCACAACTGGTCGGCGACGAACGAGCGGTCGAGATCCCGGGGGCTGCCCATGCGTGCCATTACAGTGCGCCAGATGCGGTGGCATCGCTGATCCAAAAGTTCACGGCCGGGGAACCGGGGGAACTTGGGTGACGTCATCAAAGGCTCCTGTCCCTGCACGGCCCGAGCAGACCCGACGTCCCTCCCCTTGGCTGCGTCTGCTGCCCGGCATCTCCCCCAAGCGGCGCGGCTTCGTACTGGCCTGGTGGGGGTTCTCCCTCACGTTCGGCGGGATGCGGTTGTTGACGTGGCTCATCCACATCGACGTGGCCGGGGTGGGTGACATGGAGGCCGGCGGGCTACACATCCACCACTACGTGTGGGGAATCCTCTTGCTGGCGGCGGTCGGCGCGGCAGGCCTGGTAGATCGCTCAGCACGGACGCGCGCTTGGATGGGGCTGGCCTACGGAGTGGGCCTGGCCCTCATCGTCGACGAGGCGGCACTGCTGATCAGCCTGGAAGACGTGTACTGGGATACTCAGGGCGGGGTCAGCATCGCTCTGGCCATCGCCGTGATCGGGGTCGCCGGGAGCGTCCTGGCGATCACGCGCGGGCGACGCGCCTCGAAAGAAGAGCAGGGCGAGGGTGGGCAATGCCCATGAGCGCAGGCACCTGACGACGCCGGGCCGGCCCTGGTCGTCCCGCCTGCTTGGGAGAGGTTCTACGACGCGCCGAATTCGTCGCCGGATGCGCCTGCTGCCGCGATGAGTGCGGCCACCTGCGTCTCGCCTCCATCACCGGAAGCCACCGGACGCCACCGCGGGCTGCCATCCAATCCCGCCATGCCTCCGGCCACGAGGCGGCGGGCAAGCCCAGTTGGAAGGGGCTGTCCGGGCCGTCCCGGTAACTCCGAACGGGTGGACTCCTCGGTGCGGGATCAGCAGTGCAAGAGGCGTCGTGGGCCGGGGTGGTCATCTTCTTGCCGACCGGGACCGACCGTCCCCGACCGACCTGGGCCGTCGTCCCCGAAATGTCGCCGACTGGATGAGGTACCCCGCATGAGACGTTCCCCCTCCCGCCGCCTGCTCTGCGCCGCGCTGCTCGCCATGGCCGTATGGGCGCCGACGGCAGCCGCTCCTGCCGCAGCCGTTGACGTGACCGGCAACACCCACCCCCACAACAACGACTGCTCGTCGGACGGGCTCGGGCGCAAGCTCACCGCCCGGCTGGACAAGACCATCGACGACATCGCCCCGAAGGCGGGGATCCCCGGAGTCGTCGTCGGGCTGTGGATGCCCGGCAAGGGCTGCTACGTCCGCGCGAAGGGGGTAGCCAACAAACACACCGGCGAACCCATGTCCGCCGACTCCTTTGTCCGGATCGGCAGCGAGACCAAGACCTTCACCGTCACAGCGCTGCTCAAGCTGGTGCAGGAGGGCAAGATCGGACTTGACGATCCGATCTCCAAGTACGTCAAGGGCGTCCCCAAGGGGAAGAAGATCACGCTGCGTCATCTCGCGGAGATGCGCAGCGGCCTGTTCCCGTACACCGCCGACCCCGGCTTCGTCCGCGACCTGCTGAGCGACCCGCAGCGCACCTTCACCCCTCGGCAGTCCCTCGCGTACGGCTTCAAGCACAAGAACACCTTCGCGCCCGGCAAGAAGTTCCAGTACTCCAACTCCAATCTCGTCCTGCTCGGCCTGGTGATCGAGAAGGTGAGCGGGCACCGGCTGGCCGACTTCATCCACCAACGGGTGCTGCGCCCCGCGCACTTGCAACGCACGCTCTTCCCGCAGGGCAACGAGTTTCCCCATCCGCACCCGCGCGGCTACACCAACCAGACACTCAGCGGTAAGGTCGCCGACGCGACGAACTGGAACCCGAGCTGGGCCTGGGCAGCCGGTGCGATGATCTCGGACCTGCACGACCTGCGCCGCTGGGCCAAGGTCCTGGCCACCGGGGAACTCCTGAGCCCCAAGATCCAGGCACAGCGGCTCAAGACGCTACCGACGGGCATCCCCGGCCTCAGCTACGGTCTGGGCATCTTCAAGGCCAACGGATGGCTCGGGCACAACGGTTCCATTCCGGGGTACGAGACCGTGACGGTCTATCTGCCCGCGAAGAAGGCCACCCTCGTGATCATGATCAATACGGACATCACGAGCAAGGGCCAGGAGCCCTCCACCATCCTCGCCCGGGCGATCACCGCGGTCGCCACTCCGGACAACGTCTACGACGGCTCAGTCACCCCTCGCTAGAGTCCGTCCGCTCCCCTGCCGAAGTCACCACGCGCAGGCAGACCATGGCACCCCCGGCACGACACCGGGCCGGGGGCTGCCTGCTCACCCCTCGACGCCGGTTGAGGAGTGAGGTGCTCCCACGGGCTTGGACTCGGGGGAACCGCGCTGGCGCAGGTAGACCGAGAAGATGGCCATGGAGGCGACGGCGAGGAGTTCGGACTGCCAGTTCTGCAGGCTTCTGTCCCAGAAGTCGGCAGACGCGAGGTACTGCGTCCAGCTGATGGGTGCTTGGAGCTGCCGCAGCTGCTGCTCGTTGTAGGCGGCAACGCCGGCGATCGACTGAGCCAGCCAGGACAAAAGGAAGAGCGCGGCCATCACCAAGCCGAGCGAGCGGGAGAACACCGCCTGACGTGCCCCGCCCACCCCCGCCCAGCGCGGTGAGTCCGGCTGTGCGTGCGCGCCCATGCGCTGGTCCTTGTCCGACTCCGGACCGGCCTTGTGCATCTTCTTCGACTCCGGTGAACCTCGTTGAAGGAGCCAGACGGTGGCGAAGATGTACAGGAAGAACTGCAGGTACTCCGACTGCCAGTTCTCCGTCACGTCCACCGCGAAATCGGAGGACGCGATATAAGCGAGGAAGCCGATGTGTGCGAGCCCATCGGTGGTGAGCTGGTTGTTGAACTCCGTCCATCCCGCGACCGCTTGTCCGGCCAGTGCAAGCAGGAACGCGACGCCGAAGCCCAGGCTCATGCCGTTGTCCCGTACGAAGCGGCGCACGCGGTGGTCCCTTGTGGTGTCAGCCTCGGTCCGGCCCTGTACGTCACGCGGGGGCGGCGACTCGTCGGCAGTCATCGATACATCAGCCCCACCGCGATGAAGTAGGCCAAGCCACCCAACACCACGGTCAGACAGAGCGTGAACATGAGACGCACGTGTCAGCCTCCTTTGACCGAACACTGGTAGGGCCTGCCCGGGCGCGGCTCGCACCCTGCCGCCACGATCTTCCAGCCGTCCGGGAACTGCGACAGGAACAGCGTGTCCGACGCCATCGCCGCTCGTGCCTGGCGGCCATGGACATCCACGTCGCGAACTGGGCCGCCGGCCGGAAGTTCCAGCGCGCTGATGGCATCAACGCACGCCTTCTTCTCCGACTCCTCCACCTCGCGCCGCGTTTGCGGTGCCAGTGCCGCACACATCGCTGCCGCATCGCCCGCGTCCCGTACTCGTTCGAAAGCCGTGGCCGCGGCAGACGAGGCGGCTCTGCGTTCTCCTGGGCCGCCACAGGCGCTCAATCCCAGCAGGAGCGTGCACAGGGGGAGGACAACCCCCGCGGTGCGCCGATGTCGTCCGCTCACACTGTCTCCCCGTTCCGCGGGCCATGTCCTGCCTCATCGTGGGTTGCCCACCACCCGAAACCGCCGCGAGACACGCGTAATCCCCCGGACGGTGGCAATCCGCCCGCCGGCGGTGTGCGGCTCGACCGCCCGCCTTCCCCCCCCACCCTTCCTTCGCGCCGCGGCCGAACATCGAGCGATGCCGACCGCCGAGTTCGGGGGGGGTGGAACGGCGTGGGAATCCGCGGTCCCGGGGTACCCACACGCCTGTCCATCTTTCAACTGGTTCGCAGGTTCCGTAGCTGTGGGCGTCCGGACCGGCATTGGTCCGCACGCGGCGGGAGGACATGGCGAACCGCCATACCTCAAAGGAAGGCTGCCCATGGTCCCGATGCGTCATCGTTTTGCGGACGCCTGGGAGCAACTACGCCTGGAAGCAAGCGCGATCGGTCGCAGCGCGAGCAACGCCGCTCACCGACAGGGCGCCGAACGCGACACTTTGGTGCAGGCCTTGAAAGCCGCCGGGGCGGCCATCGCGGCGTGGGCCCTCGCCGGCTGGTGGTTGAAGGCACCGATGGCTCTGATGGCCCCCTGGACGGCAATGGCCCTGGTGGACGTGACTGTCTACCGCTCCCTGCGCGTGGGTCTGCAACAGCTGGCCGTCATCGTCGCCGGCACCTTGGCGGCATCCTTTGCGATGGTCCTCACCGACGGCAACACCATGGCGGCCATGGCGTTCGCTCTCCCCCTCCTCACCCTGTTCGGGACCTACCGGCGGTTCGGCACGCAAGGCTTCTACGGTGCGAGTTCGGCCCTTTTCGTGATCACCTACGGCTCCTACCAGCCGGCACAGATCGGCCACCGTCTCCTGGAAACCGCCATCGGCGCCGGCATCGGCATCGCCGTCAACGCATTGGTACTGCCACCGGTGCACCTGCGCGATGTGCGCGAACAGCTCCAGCGCCTGGGGCACGAGAGCGCCGACCTGCTGGAATCCATGGCCCGCACCATGCGGGAGGACGCCGACTGGGGCGTGGGCGAGGCCGAGGAGTGGTACGACCGTGCCGGTCGGTTGGAGGCCGTCCTGGCAGCGGTGGCAGAAGCGCGCCAATGGTCGACGGAGAGCTCCAGGTGCAACCCCGGCAGGTATTTCCGACGCACGGTGCCGCCCCCGCCGGCAGAGATGGACGATGAGTGGAGGCGCATCGTCAGTCACCTGGTGGCAGCCACACGCACGCTCGCCAGCGCCGTCCGGGAGCATGCTGATCTGACCGCGCCCGCCGCCCCGTTCTCTTCAGCCCTCGCCGGTGTCGCCGAACAGGCGGCCCGCATCTGCCGGGCCGACGCCCGCGCGCTCCACCCTTCGGAAGCGCACAGCGACGCGGTCAAGAAGGAGCGAGAGGATGCCTGTGGGGATGCGCTGCGCGCCTACGAAGCGCTGAGAGACGGGTTCGCCGTGACTCCTCCTCCTCATGGATGAGGGGGCTTCTCGCTATGCCGGGTGGGCTTTGCGACGGACCAGCCCGGCCCGTAGAACGTTGATCGCGCCTACCGTGTCGGCGTGCGCGGTGTGGCCGCACGCGACGCAGTGGAACTTTTCTTGTGTGGGCCGGTTGTCCTTCGTGACGTGCCCGCATTCGGGGCAGGTTCGGGAGGTGTTGCGGGGGTCCACGGCGATCGCTTCCCGTCCGGCGCTTTCAGCCTTGGCGTGCAGGATCGTGAGGAACACCCCCCATCCGGCATCCGAGATCGAGCGGTTGAGGCCGCTCTTCGCTGCCGCCCCGTTGGGCAGGAAACTGCCCGGCTGTTCGGGGTCGGGCTTGGGTGCGACGGCCTTGAGCATGTTGCGGATCTTGAGGTCTTCGTGCGCGATGACGTCGTGTTCCCGCACGAGGCAGAGCGCGGTCTTGTGTGCGTGGTCCAGGCGTTGGCGGCGGACCTTGCGGTGCAGGTCGCCAACCTTCTGGACGGCCCGCTGGTGATTGGCAGTGCGCTTGTCCCGGCGGACACGGGGGAACCGGGCAAGGGCCTGCTGCGCGGCTTCGAGCTTCGCGGCAGCCTTTTGGCCGTGGCGCGGGTTGGGTACGTGCTCGCCGTCGGAAGTGGTGAGGAAGTTGGTTATGCCCATGTCGATGCCGACCACGCTGCCCGTCGCGGGCCAAGACGCGGGCTGGGGCTGCTCGGCGGTCAAAATGATGTACCAGCGGCGTCCTTCCCGCTTGGCTGACACGGTCTTGACCTTGCCGATGACCGGTCGGTGCTGGTTGACCTTGACGTGGCCGATGCCTTGCAGGCGGACGCGGGGGACGGGATCGTGCGGGGTGGAGTTCCAGCGGCAGCCATCGCCGTCCTTGGGGAAGTCCACCGTGTCGAACCAGCTGACCCCGCGAAAGCGCGGATAGCCCGGCGCCTCACCAGACTTGACCCGCCGGAAGAACGCAGCAAATGCCTTGTCCAGTCGGCGCAATGTGGCCTGCTGCGAGGAGAACGACCACCGCCCCTGACGCTCCGGGTCGAACGCCCTGATCTCCTTGAGCTGCGCGGACTGCTGCCCGTACGCGATGCTCGTCTTCGAGGCGTGCCGGTAGCCATCACGGCGCTCCTGCAAGGCCCCGTTGTAGAGCGAGCAGTGATCGGCGAGCATCGCCGACAGCGCGGCGGCCTGGCCCACGGTAGGCCGCATGAGGAACTTGTACGCACGGTTCACCCCGGCCCACCCCCTTCCCGGCCAGATGAGAAAAGGCTACAACGCCTGGCATACGTCGCCCCGCTGAAACCCAAATCCCGATGTTCACACCGGCCATCACGTCACCTACCACCTCCACGCCCACCTGATACCTCGTCACCAAGTACCGGCGCGGTGCCTTCGATGACAACATGCTGAAGCGGAGTGAGGAGATCATGGGGGAGGTGTGTGGCAAGTTCGAAGTGGAACTGCGGGAGTTCAACGGCGAGGCTGATCAACTCCCTCAAAGGCGTCAGCTCTCGCTACCTGCGCGCCGAGAACACCGGCCGGATCAACCAGGCCAGGGTGGGCTCCGTCTTCTGGTCGCGCTCCTACTTGTCCGCTTCGTGCGGCGGCGCACCACTCACCGCCACCCGGTCAGTACATTGAGCAGCAAGAACGTCCGCTGTGATCTGCGGGTCACAGCGGTCCTGGATGCGTTTCTCTCCCCGGTTGAAGCCGGGTACACCCACGCAAGATGAAGGACTGAGCGTGGCGTGGCGGCGGCAGTGAGCGGCGGTCTCCTGGTCGAAACCAGGAGACCGCTGGAAACCCTGCTCCGGGGATAGTCGACCTCTGCTGATCTGACGCCCGCAGCCGCGTCTTCGAGTACGCCGAGTGCGTCGCGGGTGTCGCAGTCGTCCAGCAGCGCGCTTGACGCGGAGGCACGGCCACGGCCGGGCAACGTCCTGGCCCTCCTCACCCGGCCTGTACCTGGGGCCTCTACCTGGCCGCATCGCCCTGACGCGACTGCGGCCGCATCGCCCTGAATCGCGACCTGATCGTCGGCGGGTCGGTCCTCCCACCACGCCTCCACGTCGAGCGGGTTCGCCGAGCACGGGCATGCGCATGCCCGTCAGGTCGTCTCTGCTCGTCACCTTGCCGAGGTCCGTGGCGGGGCCGCGGGACCAGCGCAGGTACAGGCGGCGACGGCGTTCTTCCGCCAAACGGGCCAGTTACCGCAGCGTGTGCAGGACCGGCAGGTCGTCCGAACCGCTCATGCGTCTGGTGGCTCTCCTTGCTGCTTCTTCGCTCCTCGCGCCATCTCCCGCCAGCAGCCTCTGTGCCGCCTCTTCGATGGGCACCGGGTCGCCGGACGGCACGGCCGCGGCCCTTCTCACGCGCCTCCCGGGAGTGCCCCAAAGGCGCGTCGGCAGACCGCTCGGTGTCGCGTTTGGCGAGGTCGGCCACGGGCACTTCGAGCACCGACGCGCGACGATCTAAGGACGAAGCGCGATCTCCCGAGACCCCTAGCGCGAGGTAGTCATGAGCGACCAGAACATGGCGGACGACGCCTACCAGCCCACCGACGGCAACGAGGAGCAGGCGGACGCCTCCCCGCTGGACCTCCAGGACGCGGTGGACGAGCGTAGTTACGACGACATGCTCGACGAGGGCTATTCGCCGCCGGAGAAGCCGCTCGGCGTCACCAAGACGGGGACGACGGCGGAGGAGCAGCACGAGGGCGAAACGCTCGACGAGCGTCTCGCGCAGGAGGTCCCGGACACGGAGCCGCCCGCCGGTGACGGCGTCGGTGATCTGCCTGGCGGTGAGGGGGAGCCCCTCGACCCGGAGTCCGGGGAGAGCCGCGCGGGACGTCTGGTGGCGCCGGACGAGGGCGCCCATCCGGACACCACCAAGGAGGTCATCGCCACGGACGAGGGAATCGACGGCGGCGCGGCGGGGGCCGAGGAGGCGGCGGTACACATCGTCCCCGACGAGGAGCTGCCGCCGGCCTCGGAGACGTGACTGACAGGGTGGGCGGCTGGGCACCCGGTGCGGGCGTCCCCTCCGGGAGCCGCCGGGGAGAGCCGGTTGCCGGGCTCATGACCAGCAGTCGGGGGCCCGACTCTGCGTCCGGTTCACGGGCGGGGGTTGTCCCGCCGCCACGGAGGCTTGGCGTCGGCCCCCGCGCGTCCGGCCACCGAGGCGCACCGCCTGCACAGCCGCTGGATGCGGTCGGCCGCGCCGCCGGACTCGGGGATGGCATCCGTCCAGGGCACGTGCGGGAAGCGTGTGAGCTGCGAGCGGCTGAGGGAGAGCCCGCAGACCGTTTCGTTGCGGCCCCGCTCCCAGGCGTGCGCCTCACCGGCGGGCAGTCGCCGCCGCCCCTCTTCCTCGTCGACCCATTGGCCGGAAGCCGCCACCGCGTATGTCGTCCGTTGAGCGTGCCGAGTCATGCTCACCGACTCCTTTCATGCCTTTCTTGCCTGATGTGTTACTCCCCCACCCCTCACTGGAGGCGTCATGACAGCCGCCGAGAAGCCTTTCGGCCATGAGTACGACGAGAGCGGAAACGTCCCCCACGTGGGTTACGCCGTTCTAGCGGCGACGTTCACGGCCACAGCCGGCGGCCTCGCGTTGCTGGCGCGCCGGCGCGGTGTGGTCCTGCCGGAGCGTGTGCCGCCGTGGGATGTGGCGCTCCTCGGCGTGGCGACGTACAAAACCGCTCGTCTGCTCACCAAGGACAAGATCACCAGTTTCCTCCGAGCGCCGTTCACCCGCCGCGTCGACGACACCACGGCCGGCGAGGTCATGGACGAACCGCGGGGCACCGACCTCAGGCTGGCGGTGGGCGATCTGGTGTCGTGCCCGTTCTGCGTGGCGCCCTGGGCGGCCACCGGTCTGCTGGGGGCCTACGCGCTCGCTCCCCGGGGTGCCCGGCTGGTGGGGGCCGGCTTCGCCGCCATGACGATGGCCGACTGGTTGCAGTACGCCTGGACGTACACGCAGGAGAAGGCCAAGGGCTGACGGACCTCGCCCACGGTCCCGCCCGGCCCTGCGGGAACGACCGCGGCCGTGCGCTCCCCTCAAGGGTCCGAGCGGCCCGTGACGGTGAAGATGCTGCCCTGTGGGTCGCAGAGAGTAGTCGCGAGGCTGCCCTGGCCACCGTGGCGCACCACTGCACCTCCGTGCCGTAGCGCCGCACGCACCGTGGCCTGTGGGTCGGCGGCCGTGAAGTAGACATCCCACCGGGGCAGGTCCGCCGGGTCAGGCGCGGCGTCGACCGCTCCGGAGCCGAGGCGGGCGAGCACCCTGCCCTCCTGGCTCAGGACGACTTCGTCGTGCTCATAGCCGACGTCGCAGCAGCCGGGGCGTTCGCAGGCCCAGTCCAGGACCTGGCCGTAGAAGATGGCTGCCTCGAAGGCGTTCGATGATTCCAGGCGCAGCCAGACGGGGGCATCCGCTCGCCAGGAGTGCCAGTTGGAGATCAGCCGGCCCTCCCAGATGCCGAACACGGCGCCGTCCCGGTCTGCCGCAAGGGCGCCGCGGCCCACCGGGAAGCGCAGGGGTCCCACGGCGACGGTGGCGCAGCGCTCACGGATCCGGGCGGCCGTCTCGTCGGCGTCCTCGACCGCGAAGTAGGGCGTCCACGTGGCAGGGACCCGCAGCGTCGAGGCGAGAGCGCCGATGCCGGCCACGGGCTTGCCCTCGTACAGCGCGACGCGGAAGTCCTCGCCGAGACTCGCCGGGCGGAATGTCCAGCCGAAGACCGCGCTGTAGAAGGACTCCGCAGCGGCCAGGTCATGCGTCAGCAAGCTCGTCCAGCAAGGTGCGCCGACGATTTCACGGCTGGTGGTGGCATCCGCCGCGACGGTGGCAGTTCTGTGTTCGGTCATCGCACTCGACATCCCATGAGCAAAGAGGCGCGGCAGCGGATCAGCTGCCTGAAAACACGCTCTCGTGCGTTGCCGTGCCGATCCCGCACAAACGACTCGATCGCCCGGCTTCACCCGCTTTTGCCATGCTATCCGCCAGGGCCTTTGTCGAAGGGATGCCACCGCCCGCCCGTCGATGCTGACGCCAACGGCATCCGGTAACCGCCGGGCCCCCCTGGGCTGACCGCGACAGCCGAACGCCCCCGGGCCCCGGACGGCGATCTCACAGGGCTCGGCCATCCTTTGCCGATAAAGGCGCCGTCTCCAGCGGCCGGGTGATGCCGCGAGCACACCTCGCCCTTCTGCGCGGGTCGCGGCGGTGGTCGTGGTCGTGCCCGCCCTACCATCTGCCCCTGTGGCCCACACCTTTGAAGAACTGGTCGAGATGCAGCGCGCGGCCGACGCCGCGTGCGCACAGGCGCAGCGGCTACGGGATCAGTACGGTCCGCCGACCGTCCACCCGTGGTCCGAGCACCAGTCACAGACGTACGAGACGGCATGGCGAGCAGGGCGTGATCTCACCCGGGACATCCAAAGCGCGGTCACCGAGTACGCCAAGCAGCAGGGTGAGGCCAGGCAGGACACGGAAGCCCGGGTGAAGAAGGCCGCCGGGCACGTTGAGTAGCGTCGCGACAGCGCACCGTCTGTCTGGGGCCACCGTCTCCCTGGGCCACTCCTGTCAGCGGTCCGGTCGGGCGGGCGGCCACCGTGGCCCAAGCTTGTCCGGCTGGGCCGTTAAGGGTGGTCCGGGCGTTCCTCGGGCGGGGTCCCGCCGCCAGGGCCGCCGCCTTTGCTGCCCTTGTCCGTTCCATGGTCGTGAGCGCCGGCTCGGCGGGACTTCCCCGGCTGTCGCGCCTTTAGTTCGGCGCTGTCCTGGGGCGTTGCCCCGCCCTTGTCGCTGCGCCGCTGCTCGGGCTGCTGCGGGTTCGACATCACGATCGCTCCCCTCACACGTTCCGGTTCACCGACCAGGCGTCCGGTCCGGCACCGGACCGGAAACGACTGCGCGTTCCATGTTCCCATGTGACTGTGCTCCAGTCCCTTTGAGCAGGGGCGTAACGGCAGACGACCGCTGCGCGCCAGGAACTGGGACTGGCGGGGCGGCGCTGTGGCGCCGCCCACCGTAGTCAGGCGGTGAGGACGGGCTCGCTTTCCACGTGGGAGGCGGAGAGGCGTCCGCGTGCTGCGCTGAGGGCGGCGTCGATGTGGCGGGTGCCGGTCGATATGCAGAGCGTGTAGGCGACGTCTTCCATGCGCTGACGTGCTTGATCGGTGCCGTTCTCAGCATGCAGGGCGGTCAGCGTCTCGTACTGCTCCAGCAGGTTCTTCAGCACGACCGGGTGTGCCATCAGCATCAGGGCCTCCCTCAAAGCCACAAAGCCACTACCAGGGGTATGCGTCGCATCTTGTGCCCCACTGCCGCATCGATATTCACCGCGTCTGCAACTTGTCGCCGCGGGCCCCCGCGAGACACCAGTGAGGGCCCCGTCTCACTCTCTGCCCCTGACGTCCGCCGGTCCAACTGGCGTACCAGGCACACATTTGCTGCGTATGGGCGTTCTCGTGCACCTGCGGGGCTAGCCGATGAGGGCCTGGGTGATCTGACGGGTGGTCTGCGCGGCGACCCGGGGGTTGACGGCGGCGTAGTAGGTGTAGGCGTTGAGGCCGGTGGCCAGGGCCCAGCCGCGGCCCCGCAACCAGGTGGCGTCGTCCACGCCGAGAGCGGCGCGGAAGGCGGCCCGGGGCTCTGCCGACATCAGGGTGAAGGCGATGGTGAGGTCGCAGGCCGGGTCGCCGATGCCGAGCCCGCCGAAGTCGATGACCGCACTGAGACGGCCGTCGACGGTCAGCAGGTTGCCGGTGTGGAAGTCGCCGTGGACCCAGACCGGCGGCCCCTGCCACCGGGGAGCGTCCAGCGCCGCCTCCCACAGCTCGGTCATGGCCGCGGCGTCGAACGCGTCGGCGACCGTGGCGATGGCGGCTCGGGTCGCCCGGTCCCGTGCTGCCAGCGGCGGGGCGGCGAGGTCGTCACGGGCGCCCAGGGCCGAGCTTCCCTCGGGCACGCAGCGTTGGAGAGCGGTCAGGAACCCGGCGAGTTCGACGGCGGCAGCGGACGAATCGGCCAGTGCCTCGACCGTCGCCACCTCGCCGTTCAGCCAGCGGGAGACCGCCCACGGCCACGGATAGCCCAAGGAGGGCTCCCCCACGGCCACGGGCGCGGGGATGGCCAGAGGCAGGTGCGGGGCCAGCCGGGGCAGCCACTCGGACTCCTTCTGGGCCTGCCCAATGGCGTCGGCATGGCGGGGCAGCCGGACGGACAACTCCTCGCCCAAGCGGTAGATCACATGGTCCGAGCCGGCCGGTTCCAGCAGTTTCAGGGGCAACGCGGCCCAGTGCGGAAACTGCGCGTCGATCAGACCTCTCACCAGCGCGGCGTCCATCGAGGGACGAACATCCGTGACTCCGTCGACTGCCAAGAACAGCTCCAGTAATCGACCCGCCCGAGCGGCAGGTAATGGAGGCCATCACAGTGCATCGCAGGCTCGCGTGTCGACCCGATTTCCCCACCGATGCCATCCGCCACGGGGGTTGGCGATGCGAAGGTCCGTGTTGTCGATCGTGCGGGGCCCGAGGTCCATCCGGAGGCCGCCGCCGTCCACGTACGTCAGGACAGATCATCCTCGGGCACGGCTACCTCGCCCACGCACGGCTGACCAGACGTCACAGGCGTATTCGCAGGTTCACCGGCGTGCAGGGCACGTGGGAAACCGGGGATCGCATCGCCCCGGAGGGCCAGGCTGGACCCGCCGCCATCACTTACCTCCGCCTTGATCCAACAAAACCGCCAAGCGCCCACATCTCAAACTCGCCTACCAGTAGCGCCCGTTGGGCTTCGGCGTACGTCCAGTCCTTTTCCGGGCAGGCAGGAGTACGGTGGAGGAGGCGAGGGGGTGTGCAAGCCGGTGCCCGATCACCTCGGAGCACCCTCACTTTTCCCTCGCCACCCGTTCAGGGGCAGCCCCCGACCCCGGCCGCGCCATTCGCAACCAGGCCGAGGAGCCGCAGATGTCCTTGACGTCCACCACGCATCCCGCCACACTCCCGCCGGACCAGAGCTACGACGGCGACTCGCCCTTTCCTGACGGGAGGCCGGCGCCCCCGCGGGACGGTATGGAACGCCTGGCCGTGGTGGTGACGGCGGTGATCGTCGTGCTGCCGTTCGTAGGACTCGGTGCCGCCGGATGGCTGCTGTGGGGGCGTCTGATCCATCCCGGGGACATCGTTCTCGGGATCGCCCTGTACGTGATCACCGGTCTCGGCGTCACGGTCGGCTTCCACCGCGGTCTCACGCACGGTAGTTACCGTGCGGTCCGTCCCGTGCGCGTCGCTCTCGCGGTGGCAGGATCGATGAGCTTCCAGGGCGATGTCCTCGGCTGGGTCGCCACGCACCGCCGCCACCACGCGTTCACCGACCGCCCGGGCGACCCCCACTCCCCGTACCGCTACGGCACGCATCTGCGGGGCCAGTTACGCGGACTGCTGCACGCACACATCGGCTGGCTGTTCCGCAACGACCCCACGTCAGCCGAGCGTTACGCCCCGGACCTGCTGGCCGACCGTGACATCCGTGCGGTCTCCCGCGCCTTTCCGGCGCTGTGCCTTGTCACCCTCGCCCTGCCGTTCGGCCTGGGCTGGGCCATCGGGGGCAGCTGGCTCCACGGAGTAACCGGGCTGCTGTGGGCGGGACTTGTCCGTATCGCGTTGCTGCATCACGTCACCTGGAGCGTGAACTCGCTGTGCCACATGATCGGCGAGCGCCCGTTCCGCACCCGACGCCACGACCGGGCCACCAACCTGTGGCCGCTCGCCCTGCTCTCGTTCGGTGAGAGCTGGCACAACTTGCACCACGCCGACCCGACCAGCGCCCGCCACGGTGTGGGCCGAGGTCAGCTCGACCCGTCGGCCGCAGTCATCCGCCTCCTCGAACGCCTCGGCCTGGTGCACGAGGTGCGCTGGCCGACGCCGGCCCGTGTAGCCGCCCGTCGCCTCTGACGGCTTCCTCCGAGCCGCCTCCACCCACCCGGAACCACATTTCCACCGCACAGCAGGCAGGAGTCGCACCTCATGACACTCGCGCCGATCTCCCCACTCCCCTCCCAACCCTTGCTCCGCCTGCGGCTGGCACCTCCCACCGGCGGGCCCCGCGCGATCGACGGGGCATGGTGGCCACGCTCGTACGACCTGCTCACCGAACTCCCCGCGCTGCTCGCCGGGTTGCCCCGCAACTGGGGCCACATCGCCACCGTCGTACTGAACGGCGCGGCATGGTCGACGACGCCGAGCCGGATGCTCGTGGCCGGTCAGGTCGTCCGTCTGCAAAGGCGCCGGACCGCCGGCACCACGCGCACCGTCATCCTTACCGCCCCCGGCGAAGGGCGCTGGGACCTGATTGTCGTGCCTCCGAATACGGCCGAGGAGGCCGCGGAGCCGATCATGGCGCGAGCGGCGCGCGCGAGTGGAAACCACTTCCAGCCGTGACGAACCGCCCGCCTGGGGCACCCCCCGCCGGTCTGATGCAGAAGGGAAACAGTGGGCCTGCTGCGGCGGGGGTGGGGACGCGCCCCTCCGCCGGGGCACCCGGGGGGGGCGATCGGGACAGTCGCGCGGTCAGGGGCGTTGGATGGCTGAGGAGTTCAGGGTGCCGTCGATGAGTTGCTGGCAGAGTCCGGCGAGGGTTTGTCGGTGGGCGCGGGCGTGTTGGCGCAGGGCGTCGAAGGCTTCGTCGAGTGTGGATTGCCAGCGTTCGGCGAGGATGCCTTTGGCTTGTTCGATGACGATGCGGCTGGAGAGGGCGGCCCGGAGCTGGGCGCGTTCGATGTTGCCGTGGACGACGGTGCGGTGTTGCAGGATGGCGATGGTGGCGACGTCGGCCAGTGCCTGGGCCACGCGTGCGTCGGCGTCGCTCAGTTTTTGGTCGCGGGAGTCGAAGAGGTTCATGGCTCCCACGACTTTTTGCCGCAGTCGCATGGGCAGAGCGTGGGTGGTGGCGTAGCCGGCCTGGCGGGCGCGCTCGGCGAAGAGGGGGAAGGCGGCCGTCTGGGCGGGGGAGGTCAGAGCGATGTTGAAGCGGGCGGTGCCGGTGCGGTGGCATTCCACGCAGGGGCCCTGGTCGACTTGGAGAGCGAAGAGTTCCAGCAGCCGGGTGTGTTCGTCCGATGCGGCGATCAGCTGCAGGCCCCCGGCGGGGTCGGCGAGCATGACGCCCACGGCGGAGACGTCGAGCAAGTCGTTGCACCGGTCGCACAGTTGGTGCAGGAAGTCGATCAGGTCGAAGTCGCAGACGAGGGTGTCCACGGCATCGACCATGGCTGCCAGGAGTTGTTCTTCGCGTTTCATGGCCCTTCAGTCCCTTCACCGGCAGGAATGTCCGGCCCGTTTTCATCATCGTGGAAGGCCAGGCGCCTGGCTACCACGTCGTTGGCTACCTCCAGCACGGGCCTTTCGTGCCGGTAGGCGTGGGCGCGCAGCAGGAGCAGGGCCTGGGCGAGGCTGACCCCGGCCTGGACGCTGACCATGCCGCTGGCCTGGTGGACGGCGGCCCGGTAGAAGTCGGCGGAGTCCTCTGCGGTGGCGAAGGCCTCTTGTTGCGGGCTGTTCTCCAGCAGGATGGGGATCAGGGCGTTGGTGACCAGCCAGGTGTCGGTCATCGCGGCGTCCGAGAGCGGACCCGGTGTGGTGCGTTGCAAAGTCATCGTCCCCAGGCAGGCGGAGCCGACGGTGAGGGGAAAGCAGAAGATCGCGCCGATGCCCAGCGCGGTGGCTTCGGGCACCAGCGCCGGCCACCGCTCCGCCGGCACGCGGGCGAGGTCTGCCACCAGGACGGGTCGGCACGTGGCGGCCGCTTGGAGGGCTGGTCCCTGTCCGAGGGTGAACTGCAGGTCCTCCAGCCAGGCGCTGGTACCCGGCGTGAACCACAGCAGTTCGCTCAGGCCGTTGCCGGTGGTCGCGGAGACGGCGATGCCGTCCACCCGCAGAGCCTGGGCGCACAGCCTCGGGTCCGCGCCGACCAGACCCGCATTCCCCGGGGCCAGGCCCGCATCCCCGGAAGAGGGGTGCAGGCTCTGCAGCACGGCAGTCAAGTCACTGTCAGTGCCCATCGCTCTTCACCTCCCGTTTGCAGCAGCCTCAGGAGGGACCTCCGCGGCACGGAGGACACCGCTGACCAGCCCAGTTTAGGGGGCTTCTTACTGCGCATGCCCTCCTCCCCGTTACGGTGTCCTGCCGAAGCCGACGCGGCGGTCGGCCCCCTCCGCCAACGCCCCAGGAACGAAACAGGCAGACAACCGCATGGCTGCGGACGCCGCCGCACACGAGACGAGGCGTAGGGTGGAGACACCGGCTGCCCGAAGGCGACACCGCTCGCCCACCCCACCCTGACATTGGCTTCCGATAAGGGCAGCGTCGGCGGTGAATGCCGGAGTTCGGACGCCACCATGACCACCCGCCTCAGGTTGGCACGCCTGCCCGCCTCCTCACCGAGTCTCCGATGACGGCCGCCCGGCGGGAGGCCGTGATCCTCGCCGCCCGCTATACCCGCGACGCCGAACCCGGACTGCGCATCGGCGAGGCGTGCCGCAGGGCCCTGCACAGCGCGTACTCCGTGGGACTCACCCTGGCGGCCGACGCCGCCCTGGCGCAACGGGTCTCGCTGTGCGCGGTCGGCCCGCTGGCACGCAAGGGCGAGGAACTGCAGATCAGTCTCGGTGAAGGCCCCTGCGTACAGGCCCTGAGCGAGCGCGCTCCGGTTCTGGTCGCCGACCTCGATGACCCGGCCGCCACCTTGCACTGGCCCGTCTTTGCCCAACAGGCCAAGGCACACCACATCCGCGCCGCTTTCGCCCTGCCCGTCCTCAACGGCGCCGACCCGGCACAACAGGCCGGCCTCGTCCTCAGCCTCTACCGCCACCGGCCCGGACCGATCTCCGACGCCGACCTGCACACCGCACAGAACCACGTCAACGCTGCCGACCTCCTGCTCCTCGCCATGCCCGTCCCGAGCGAAGACGAGCTCATTCACGCCTGGCTCCTGCCTGCGGACGCCGTCGTCCACCAGGCCATCGGCATGATCAGCTACCGTCACGCCCTCACCACCGGCCAAGCCCTCGCCCTGCTGCGCGCCCACGCCCACACCCGGACGACGACCCTGTCCGACCTGGCCCATGCCGTCATCGACGACCACGTCGACCTCCGCGACCTGCCACCCTCCGAGGACTCGGACAGCTGACGGAGCCAGCCGATCTCGCGCCCGCCGGGCAGCGGCTGGTGACAGGCCGATCATCCGGAGCAGAGAGCGTCCTCGAGCGTGGAGAAGGGCTTGAAGAGCACGTCGAGTCCGGCCACCTCAAGGATCCGCAGGTGCCACGGCCGGGTACAGACCAGCCCCAGGTAGCCGTCGAGTTCGAGGGCCCTGCGCCGTGTCCGACAGAGCAGCGAGAGCGCGGAGCAGTCGAAGAACTCCACCGGTCGCAAGTCCACGATCACCCGGGCGTACGGCGCTGCAGTGGCGGCGTCGGTATGCACCTGGACACCGGGGGCGCTACTCACGTCGATCGCTCCGTAGAACTCGACCACGGTGAACCCGCGCTGACGATAACTGCGCGCACACCGAGATGGATGCGGCAGCCGCGGCGGCCCGTGGGCCCCGCACAGATCCGAGCTTGAACGCGCGTCGTTGATGCCCATGACACTTCCTGAAGTGAGACCCCCAACGGACGGGAGCGTGCGGCCGACGGACCGTCACCAGGGGCTGGGGCAACGCCCGACCACCGTACGAAGAAAGATGATGCAGAAACGTCCATGCGCCCGACAGGCAACCCATGCGGGTGGTTGCCTCGAGAGAAGGTTGACATGTCGAGTTACTTGGGCGTTCTTCTGATTACTTGGGCGTTCTACTGATCCAGATGTGTGGACAGCACCTTCGATCAACTGGCAACGCTCGTAGGTGAGCTGCTGGGGCCCTCTATCGCTGATGCCCCATCAAGCCATACTCTGACCTCAGACGAAGAGGCCGCGCGCTGTCACTCTGCGCGTGACTCCCTCAGGCTCCCAGCCCTCGAGCCAGAACAAAGGCCGGCTGGAGCCGTATCACCGACAACACGGCGCCAGCCTCCGCCCACCGGCAAGCGGGGGTACTCCCGCATCCCCAACTGCGGGTGGGCCCTCGTGAGGATGCGGCGGAGGGGAGCCCCGCATCCTCACGCTCGGGGGTGGCCGTCCCACACTGGCGGCGAAGTGCAGTCCCGGATGACGTGCCGCCCTGGGGTGGCATGGCACTGATGAACAGGTCGGTGGCCGCCGCTGTGACATGACTGGCAGGGGCCCGCCAAGGCGCCCCGCCCCTGCTCAGCCCTCCGCCGTCAAGGCTGCGCGTGCGGCGGTGAGGATCTCTTCGGAGAGTGGAGAGCCCTTGGTGGCCCGGGACAGGACCAGCGCACCGAACAGGGTGCAGAGGCGCACGATGCCGTCCTGTTCGCCATCGGCGAGGAAGTCGGCGAAGTCGGCCACCCCCTCGGTGTAGACGCGGCGCGCCGCGCCGTCCTCGTCCCCGCGCGCGACGTCGGTGGCGAGGGCTGCGACCGGGCAGCCGTCCGCCGGGTCGTCACGGTGTTCGACGGAGAGATAGGCGTCGATCAAGGCCCGCTGAGCGGCGTCCCGCTGCCCGTCGTACTGCTCGAGCCCGGCTGCGTGGTGTCGGGTGAGCTCTTCGAAGGCGCGGGCGGTGGCCTCGTCGACAAGTGCCTCCTTGGAGGTGAACTGCTTGTAGAAGGCGCCGTGGGTGAGACCGGCTGCCTTCATCAGGTCGGCGACGCTGATCTGAGTGCCCTGCTCCCGGAACAGCCGGGAGGCGGTGTCCACCACTCGCCTGCGATTTTCCTCCGCCTGCGCCTGCGATACGCGGCCCATGACCACCTCCCGTTTGGATGTCGACTGGCATCTATCCTAGCTCGGTGTTTAGATTGGAGGCATAATCTAAACACCAGGGTGGCCCGACGGCCCCCGCCAGGAGAAGGAGCAGACATGAAGCTGAAGGACGCGGTCGCAGTGGTCACCGGCGCCAACCGGGGCCTCGGGCGGCACCTGGCCGCCCAGCTCGTCGAGCACGGCGCCAAGGTGTACGCGGCGGCCCGCCGCCCCGAGACGGTCGACCTGCCGGGCGTCACCCCGCTGCGGCTGGACGTCACGGACGAGGAGTCGATACGCGAGGCCGCCCGCATCGCGTCGGACGCGACACTGCTCATCAACAACGCGGGCATCTCCACCGGTGCGCCGCTGATCGAAGGCGACCTGGGCGAGGTGCGCCGGGAGATGGACACCAACTTCTTCGGACCGCTCAGCGTGACCCGGGCCTTCGCGCCCATCATCGAGGGCAACGGCGGCGGCGCCGTGCTCAACGTCCTGTCCGTCCTATCCTGGGTGCACCCGGCTGCCCTTGGCTCCTACGCCGCGTCCAAGGCCGCCGCCTGGGCGCTGAGCGGTGCGATCCGCGAGGAGCTGGCGCCTCGCGGCATCGCCGTCTCGGCGCTGCACGTCGGATACATGGACACCGACATGGCCGCCGCTGTCCCCGCCGACCAGAAGACCGCCGCCGCCGACGTCGCGACCCAAGCCCTGCACGGCATCGAGACGGGCCGGCCCGAGATCGTCGCCGACGAGCTCACCCGGCAGATCAAACAGAGCCTGGCCGCCACGCCGCAGACGAACGCGGCGTGAGGTTCCGCGGTCACGGCATGCATCGAGGCGGACGCAGGTCTGCGGGGGCCGCGCGCTCAGTGGGGAAGCCAGACGGTTACGGCGCTGGCCAGCAGAGGAGCCAGCACCACAAGGCCCGCTTGGAGATCGGCGAGCGGCCCCGGCTCGGCGCCCAGCAAGTGCTCGAACCGGGATCGCTGCTCGGCCCGTTCCAGCAGCGCTTCAGGCTCGTCCGTACCGGTCAGGGTGAACAACCTGACAGCGAGAAGGCGGGCATGCCGTTTCAGACCCCAGGCCGCCGGCACGTAGACGATGGCGACGAGAAGCGAGCCTGCGCCGCCGAAGATCAGCACGAACTCGAAGGGCATGGCGTCAGCGGCCGCCATGGCGTCCGTCTTCACCATCTGTGCCTCCGTCCGGACTGCGGCTCCCAGGGCCAGCGTGGACAGCGCGACCAGGGCTCCCAGGCCTGCCAGCAGGGTTCGCAGGCTCCGTCGGCGAGCCAGGAGCCACTCCGTGAACTCGCCGGCGGCCATGCCGTCTCGATCACTGCGGGTCACTCGCCACAGTGAGTAGGAAACGCACACCGTGGGCGTCGCGCCGATCAGAGCGGCCCCCACCAGGATGGAGCCCCGCCACGCTCCCGGACGGTCGTCCACGGTGATCGCGGCCAGGCCGTCAAGGACGGCCCCCATTCCGACGAGGCTCGCGATGGTCATCAACGCCCGCCGGGAGCAGCGTTCCTCCATCGGCAGACATCGCCACTGGTAGACGCCCAGCACGAAAACGATTCCGGCCGCACCGGTCAGTCCAAGCGCCAGCGCCGACCAGACCGGCCAGAGAGCAGCTCCCTTGTACCCCGACATGGTCACCATGGCCACGCCCACGCCCAGGCCCACCGCGATCGGCGCGATCGTCGCCACGTTGGCCGCGACCCGTTCCCGGCGCATCGTCATCGGCCCTCCCCCTGCTCGCTGCCACAGCAGTGTCCCCCATCACGGCCCGGCGGCCGACGAGTTACGCCCCTGACGCCAAAGGCACGCGAGGCCGGGTAGACAGGCCCCCTTCGCTGTTGGTCGGCCTCGCCCTCGGCGCACCCGCGGCAGTGCAGGCCACGGCCGCTCGTCACATAGGGTCGAACCCACGATGAACAGCAACGATCCGTCCGCCGCACCGTCCAAGGCCGACAAGGCGACCGTACGGCGGCACAACCTCAGCCTGGTGCTGCGCACGGTTCATGACGCGGGTGAGACGACGCGCGCCGGGGTCGCCGCGCGGGTGGGGCTGACCCGGGCCGCGGTGTCCTCGCTCGTGGACCAGCTCCTCACCGAGGGGTTCCTCACCGAGTGGGGCAAGACGTTCAGCGGCCAGGCGGGCCGGCCGGGCACGGCGCTGCAGGTGGCGCGGACCGGGCCTGCCGGGCTCGGGATCGAGATCAACGTCGACTATGTGACGGTGTGCGTCATCGACCTTGCCGGCACCGACCGCGTACGCCTGGTGGAGCGCACCGACAACCGGGGCGCTCCGCCTTCCACGGTCCTGGCCCAGGCGGCTCGGCTCGCGTCCCGGGCCATCGCGTCCGCCGCGGAGCAGAAGCTCGGGCCCGTGGGTGCCGAACTGGCCCTGCCTGCCCTGGTCTCCGGTGGTTCGGTGCGGCAGGCTCCGAACCTGGGGTGGAATCGGGTGGCCGTGGAGGGGCTGTTCGCGCAGGCGTTGACGGCGCTGCGTCCCACACAGCGCGCCCTGCCGGTGAGCGCCGACAACGAGGCGAATCTGGCGGCGATGGCCGAGCTGTGGTTCGGCGACAGCGACGACCGCGTGACCAGCTTCATCTACCTGACCGGTGAAATCGGTATCGGCGGCGCCCTGGTGCTCAACGGTCAACTCCTGCGGGGCGCACACGGGTTCGCCGGTGAGATCGGGCACGTGGTGGTGGAGCCGGACGGTCCCGCGTGCCGTTGTGGTGCGCGGGGCTGCCTGGAGCAGTACGCCGGACAGGCCGCGCTGCTGCGGGCCGCAGGGCTGGATGAGGACGGGGGCCTGACCGGGCTCGCGGAGCTGGCGCGCCGGGCGGGCGAGGGTGAGCCGCGGGCCCGGCAGGCGATCGAGGAGGCCGGACGCCGGTTGGGCCGGGTGCTCTCGGGCGCGGTGAATCTGATCGACCCGGATGCGGTGATTCTGGGCGGTGTCTTCCGTGACCTCATGCCGTGGCTGGCCCCGGCCGCCGACGAGGAGCTGACGGCCCGTGTGGTGTCGGGCCTGTGGACGCCCGGCATCGGGCGGCTGCGGGCCTCGTCCTCGTCCGGTGACGCGGCGCGGGGCGCGGCCGCGAGCGTGGTGCGCGAGGTCCTCGCGGACCCGGCGGCGTACGTGCAGCGCATGGCGGACTGACCTCTCGGCCCGGGCTGGGCCCCTGGCGGTGTCGGTCCGCCGTGCGCTGGGGGCGGGGTCAGCTGCGGTGTGCCGCGATCAGCTGCCGGTACCAGTGGTAGCTGTCCTTGGGGGTGCGCTGCTGAGTGTCGTAGTCGACGCGTACGATCCCGAAGCGCTTGGCATAGCCAAGGGCCCACTCGAAGTTGTCGAGCAGCGACCAGACGTAGTAGCCGCGTACGTCGACGCCCGCGTCCATGGCGGCGCGCAGAGCCGTGAGGTGGCTGTGCAGGTAGGCGACGCGGTCCTGGTCGTGGACGCTGCCGTCCTGGTCCACCACATCGTGCTCGGCCGAGCCGTTCTCGGTGATGTGGATCGGCGGCAGGGCCTCGCCGTAGGTGTCCTTCAGTGCGGTCAGCAGGTCGGTGAACGAAGTGGGCACCACGGGCCAGTTCATGGCCGTGCGCCGCACGTCCGGGTAGGCCACCTCCTGGTAGCGGTTGTCCGTGGCGACGCGACGGGCGGGGTCGGGCTCGCGGTGGGGGGCGTCGGCGACGACGATCGGCCGGTAGTAGTTGATGCCGAGGAAGTCCAGCGGCTGGGCGATCAGTTCGAGGTCCCCGTCGTGGCGGAAGTCCTGGCGGGTGATGAGCTCCCCCCAGGTGTCCTGCTCGGTCTTGGGGTAGCGGCCCGAAAGGATCGGCTCCGTCCACACCAGGTTGTGCTGGGTGTCGGCGCGTACGGCAGCCGCGCGGTCGGCGGGCGCGTCGCTCGCGGGCACGTTGCGGTCGAGGTTGAGGGTGATGCCGGCTTCCCGGACACCGGCCGCGCGCAGTGCCTTCATCGCCAGGCCGTGGCCGACGAGCAGGTGGTGTGCGGCGGCCAGGGCGCCGGTGCCCTCCTGGGCGCCGGGGGCGTGGCGGCCGACGGAGTAGCCGAGGAATGCGCTGCACCACGGCTCGTTGAGGGTGATCCAGCGGGGTACGCGGTCGGCGAGGTGGTCGGCGACGATCTGCGCGTACTCGCCGAAGCGTTCGGCGGTCTCGCGCACGCGCCAGCCGCCTCGGTCCTCCAATGCCTGGGGCAGGTCCCAGTGGTAGAGGGTGGCGGCCGGTTCGATGCCGGCTTCGAGGAGTGCGTCGACGAGCCGTGAATAGAAGTCGAGGCCCTTGGCGTTGGCGGGGCCGGATCCGCTGGGCTGGATACGGGGCCAGGCGATGGAGAAGCGGTAGGAGTCGACGCCCAGGTCTCGCAGCAGGGCCACGTCCTGCGGGTAGCGGTGGTAGTGGTCGCAGGCCACGTCGCCGGTGTCGCCACCGTCGACGCGGCCCGGGGTGTAGCAGTAGGTGTCCCAGATGGAGGGGCCGCGGCCGTCTTCGTTCGCGGCGCCCTCGATCTGGTACGAGGCGGTGGCCGCGCCGAAGACGAAGTCGGCGGGGAAGAGGGGCAAGTCACTCATGGATGGCCTTACTTGGCGTGCGTGGGTTACTTGACGGATCCGCCGGTGATGCCGGCGGCGATGTACTTCTGGGCGAGGACGAGCAGTACTGCCGCCGGGATCGCGGACAGGACGGATGCGGCCATGACCGAGCCCCAGTCGCCGACGTGCGCGCCGATGTACTGGTAGATGCCGAGGGTGACCGGCTTGACGTCGTCGGTGGTGTTGAGGGTGAGCGCGAACATGAAGTCGCTCCACGCGTACAGGAAGGAGAACAGGCCCGCGGTGATCAGGGAGTTGCGGCTCATGGGGAGCACGACCTGCACGAAGGTACGCAGCCGGCCCGCGCCGTCGACCTCGGCGGCCTCGATGACCTCCTTGGGGATGGCCACCATGAAGGAGCGCATCAGGACGATGGCGAAGGGAATGCCGAGCGAGGCGTCGGCGAGCATGAGGCCGAAGTAGGAGTTGACCAGGCCTAGATCGACGTAGGCGCTGTAGAGCGCGTTGGCGATCACGATGCCCGGCACCATCTGGGTGATGAGCGTGCCGAAGACGATGGTGCGGGTGGCGCGCAGCCGGAACTGGGCGAGCCCGTAGGCCGCGGGAGCGGCGATGGCGAGACAGATGGTGACGGCGCCGAAGGCGACGGCGAGTGAGGTCAGCAGGTGGCCGCCCTGTTCGCGGATCGCCGAGGTGAACCCGGACAGGTCCACCCCGTGCGGGAAGGGCGAGACCTCCAGGAGGCCGGATGTGGGCTGCAGCGCCGTGTTGAGCATCCAGTAGAGCGGGAAGAGCATCACGCCCAGGATGAGTACGCCGACGACGGTGGCACCCCAGCGGCGCTTCGCCCTGATGGCAGGCGCGTGGGCGACGGGTGTCTCGGTGACGGTGGTGGTGGCCATGCCGGTCACTTCCCCTCGGAGCGGTTGGCCCGCAGGTAGAACACCGCGAAGACGGCGGAGATCAGGATCAGGACGTTGCCGACGACGGCACCCGCGCCGAAGTCCAGCTGCACGAAGGAGTTCTGGTAGGTGAGGGTGCCCAGGGTCTGGGTGGAGTCGGCGGGGCCGCCGTCGGTCAGGGCGAGGATCAGGTCGAGGATCTTGACCGTCGACATGAAGCCGAGGACCAGCACCACGGTGATGACCGGCTTGAGCAGCGGCAGCGTGATCGAGCGGAAGGTGCGCCAGGCGGACGCTCCGTCGAGGGACGCGGCCTCGTACAGCTCCTTGGGGACCTCCTGGAGGCCTCCGTACAGGATCACCATGTTGAAGGGGATGCCGATCCAGATGTTCACCAGGATGACGGAGAACAGGGCCATGCCGGGGCTGGTCAGCCAGGGGGTGGCGCCGCCCAGGCCAAGGGTGTCGAGGAAGGAGTTGAGGACGCCGGTGTCCTGGTCCAGGATGCGGCGCCACACGATGCCGGAGACGACCATCGGGACGAGCCAGGGCAGCAGGATCAGCGAGCGCAGCACGCCGTTGAGCGGGAATCGCTTGGTGAAGAAGACGGCGAGCGCGAGGCCGATGCCGAACTGGCCGATCAGGGAGCCGACGGTGAAGACGACGGTGTGCCACAGCGCCTTGCCGAACAGGTCGTCCTGGAAGACCTTGCTCCAGTTGTCGGTGCCGTTGAACGGGGCCTTGCCGTCGAAGAAGGTCGAGGGCGAGTAGTCCTGGAAGCTCATCAGGATGTTGCGCACGAGCGGGTAGCCGAAGAAGAGCACCATGAAGACGATGGCGGGCGCGAGGAAGCCCCACTGGGAGAGTGTGCGGCGGCGCCGGGCGCGTGCCGGGTCGGGCTTCTTGGCGGTGGTCGTCGGTCGGTCGTGGGCGGGCGTGGTCGCGGAGGTTGTGGTGGTGGCCATGTTCGTCACGTCACTTCCCGCTCGTGGCGCGCTGCTGGGCGCGCTGGAGCGCGGCCTCGCTCGACTGTCCGGTGAGAGCGGACTGGAAGGCGCTCTGCAAAGCCAGCGACACCGATGACCAGCGTGCGCCGACCTTGGCGGTGCGTGAGCGCGCGGTGGCCACCTGGTCGGCCAGGGCGTCGAGTTCGGGCACTTCCTTGCGCCAGACGGCGGCGGCCTTCTCGTTGGCCGGGACCATCCAGCTGTTGCGCGCGTAGGTGATCTGTTCCTTCTCGCCCGCCATGCAGTCGATGATCTTCGCGGCGGTCTTCTCGCGTGCGGTGTCACCGGTCTTGGGCACGGTCAGGACGGCGCCGCCGAGCGGGCCGACGGAGTCGTCCCCCGCCTTCGGCACGGGAATTTGGGCGATGCCCCAGTCCAGGTTCTTCTTGGTGTTGAGGGTCTCGACCTGCCACGGGCCGTTGATCATCATCGCGGCGTTGCCCGCCATGAACTGGTCGTTGACATCGGCCTGGGTCCAGTTGACGGTCGACTTGGACAGTGAGCCGTCCTTGATCAGGCCCTTCCAGTAGTCGAGTGCCTGGACGACCTGCTTGCTTGCCAGATGCGACTCGTCACCGCCGTTGGACCACATGAACGGCGTGAACTGGAAGACGCCGTCCTCCGCGCCGCCCGCGCTCAGGGCGATGCCGTACTGCCTGCCCTTGGTGAGCTTCCTGGCGGTCTGCCGCATCTCGTCCCAGGTGGTGGGCACTTCGAGGCCCGCCTTCTTCAAGGTGTCCTTGTTGTAGAACAGGGCGAGGGTGTTCACCGTGCGCGCAGCGCCGTAGTACGTGCCCCTGTAGGAGCCGAAGTCGACGATGCCCCGGGGTATGTCCCGGGTGGACAGGCCCAGTGTCCGCAGGTCGATGAGGCCGCCGGCCTCGGCGAACGTCGGCATCTCGGAGGCGTCGAACTGGATGACGTCCGGCAGGGACTTCGAGGACGCCATACGCAGGGACTTCGTCATGACCTGTGCCGCCGGCACGCTCTGCTGCTCGATGGTGATGCCGAGCCGCTTGCTGCAGCGGGACAGGGTGGCGGCGTCCCAGCCGTGGTACGAGTCGTCGGTCGAGGAGTTCAGGACGGTATAGACACCGTCGTCGCGTTGCTGGCCGCAGCCGGCGAGCGCGGTGGTGGCCACGAGCGCGGAGACAACGGTGAGCGGGACCGTCGCCCGCCGCCCGGCACGGCGGCGCCTGACACGCGCGCGCTGCGGTATGTGTGCTGCTGTCACGGTGGTTTGCCCTTGCCTGGGAGGGGTGGCCGGCCCGGCGGGACGCCCGTGTCCCGCCGGGGGTGTTCGCAGATCCCGGTACGGTTCCGGCCGCGGCCGTACGGGCTCGATCGCGGGGTGCGGAGCTCAGCGCACGCCGAGCAGATGCTCCGTGGCGAGCTGATCGAGGAGCTCACAAGCCAAGGGCCGCTGGGCGGCGGCGTTCACGTCGTAGTCCTCGTACACGCCCTGCCGGCGCGGGCGGGTTTCGGCACCGAAGGGGTCGTTGCGCCGCCAACCGACGGTCCACGGACCGAACGTAAACGTGTCGTCGGGGGTGGGGGTGTAACGGTCGGACATGGTGCGGCCCTTTGCAGCGAGTTTGTTTTCTGACATGACTAATACGCCACGAAGCGCTTCGACGCTAGACCCCGGAACCAAGTTGACGCCCTGCCAAAGCACGACTACCTGGCGCAATCACGAATCGAAGCGCTTCCGCGATCGCCCCGAATCCGAGCCCTTGCCGTTTTGTTTTCTGTACGATCAAATGGCCCGCGCAGCTACTTCTCCTTCAAGATCGCAAGCCTGTTGAGGGGCGCCACGCCGCCGACCAGCGTCGTCAGTCGTCATAGGCAGCGGCAGTCCAACGGCTCCTGCGACCCGAACTGCCACCCGCACCACCCCGAGGAAGATCATGAAGTTCACCGACGGCTTCTGGCTCATGCGCGACGGGGTCCAGGCCTCGTACGCGACCGAGACCCGCAGTGTCCGAGCCGACGCCGACCGCTTCACCGCCCACGCCGCGACCAAGCGCGTCGAGCGCCGCGGCGACACCCTCAACTCCCCCCTGCTGAGCGTCGACTGCTTCTCCCCCGCCGAGGGCGTCATCGGCGTACGCACCACCCACCTGGCGGGCAAGCGCCACCTTGGCCCGGACTTCGCCCTGCCCGGCGCCGACACCGGAGTCGGCCAAGTGCGCCGCGACGGCGACACGATCGAGCTGACCAGCGGCCCCCTCACCACCCGCCTGGACCACGCCGCGCCCTGGACCCTGTCGTTCTGCGACGCAGACGGCCGGGAAGTGACCTCGGCGGGCCGCAAGGGCACGGCCTTCTTCACCACCGGCGACGGCGCGCACCACATGGCCGCGGGGTTGGCGCTCGGCGTCGGCGAACAGGTCTACGGCCTGGGCGAACGCTTCACACCGTTCGTCAAGAACGGCCAAGTCGTGGACATGTGGCAGGCCGACGGCGGCACCAGCAGCGAACAGGCCTACAAGAACGTCCCGTTCAGCCTGCACCTCTCCCCCGCCGGCGCGTACGGCGTCTTCGTCAACCACCCGGGCAAGGTGAGCTACGAGATCGGGTCGGAATCGGTCGGGCAGATGCAGTTCAGCGTCGAGGACCAGACGCTGGAGTACTACGTCATCGCGGGCCCGACACCCAAAGACGTCCTGCGCCGCTACACCGCGCTCACCGGCCGCCCGGCGCTGCCCCCGGCGTGGTCGTTCGGACTGTGGCTCACCACCTCGTTCACCACGCAGTACGACGAGGAGACGGTGACGTCATTCGTCGACGGCATGGCCGAGCGGGACATCCCGCTGAGCGTCTTCCACTTCGACTGCTTCTGGATGCGCGAATACCAGTGGTCGGACTTCGAGTGGGACCCGGATGTGTTCCCCGACCCCGAGGGCATGCTGGCACGGCTCAAGGGACGGGGACTGAAGATCTCCGTCTGGATCAACCCGTACATCGCGCAGAAGTCCGCCCTGTTCGACGAGGCCGCCGCCGCGGGGTATCTGGTGAAGCGGGCCAACGGCGACATCTGGCAGTGGGACCTGTGGCAGGCGGGCATGGCGCTGGTCGACTTCACGAACCCCCGGGCCTGCGCCTGGTTCCAGGCGAAACTGAAAGTGCTGCTCGACCAGGGCGTCGACTGCTTCAAGACCGACTTCGGCGAGCGCATCCCCACCGACGTGGTGTGGCACGACGGCTCCGATCCGGAGCGCATGCACAACTACTACACGCACCTGTACAACCGCACCGTCTTCGAGCTCCTTGAAAAGGAGCGTGGCCCGGGCGAGGCCGTCCTGTTCGCGCGCTCGGCGACGGCAGGCGGCCAGCAGTACCCGGTGCACTGGGGCGGCGACTGCTGGTCGTCGTTCGGTGCGATGGCAGAGTCGCTGCGCGGCGGCCTGTCCCTGTCGTTGTCGGGCTTCGGCTTCTGGTCGCACGACATCGGCGGTTTCGAGGGCACCCCCGATCCGGCGGTGTTCAAGCGCTGGCTCGCCTTTGGCCTGCTCTCCTCCCACAGCCGTCTGCACGGCTCGAGCTCCTACCGGGTGCCGTGGGAGTTCGGGGATGAAGCCGTCGACGTGACACGGCAGTTCACGCGACTCAAGCACCGACTGATGCCCTACCTGTACGGCGCCGCGGCCCAAGCGCACCACACCGGCGTGCCGCTGATGCGGCCCATGCTCCTCGAGTTCCCCGAGGACCCCAGCGCCCGCGGCCTGGACCGGCAGTACATGCTCGGCCCCGACCTGCTCGTCGCCCCGGTCTTCTCGGCCGACGGCGTCGTCGAGTACTACCTGCCCGAGGGCACGTGGACCCACCTCCTGACCGGTGAACACGTCCAGGGCCCGGTCTGGCGCCGCGAGCGGCACGGCTTCGACAGCCTGCCCCTGTACGTCCGACCAGGAGCGGTCCTCCCGCTCGGCTCGGACACTCAGCACCCCGACGGCGACTGGCTGGACGGTCTCGCCCTGCTCGTCACTCCCGACGCGCACCAGGTGACGGTCACCATCCCCGACCACGCCGGCCACCCTGCCGCCGCGTACCAGGTGACACGTGAGGCCACGGGCAGGACGGTGACCGTCACTCCCCCGGAGGGACACAGCACGCCACGCACAGTGGTGTCGGCCGACCTGTGAAGTCCCTTGCCCCGGCGGGTTCCTCTGCGAGTGGCAGGGGCGTCTGCCGGGGCGAGCGGCGTGCCGGTGGCGCTCGTGAGAGGAGGGCGCAAGACCGCCGAACAGAGGGCGGACGACGTCGCGGATTTACTGCCGCCGCATCACCCTGGATCACCAGGAAACGCTGAACTGCCCTTCAGGACCGACCGGCCGCCACCGCACTATGCCGGGCTGCGCGGCGCCAGCTGCTGCGTGATCCGGTCGAACATGTCCGTCAGCGGCTCACCGATGTCCTGGCCGAACTCCGTCAGCCCGTAGGTGACCTGGGGCGGCGTACTCGGCTCCACCTCCCGCCAGACCAGGCCGTCCTGGACCAGCGCACGCAGGGTCTGAGCGAGCATCTTCTCGCTGATGCCGTGGATGCTGTTGCGCAGCTCGTAGAAGCGAAGATCGTGGCTCCGCAAGGCAATCAGCACCCACACACCCCACCGGCTGGTCACGTGGTCGACCACGTCCCGCGCGGGGCAGTCGGTGTGAAACACCTCATAGCGAGGTCCCGACTCGGCCTGCCTCAACTGCGACCCTTCTCCCATCTCCGGAGCTTACCTCCAGGTACGTCCTTACGAAAAGTAAGCCCTGCTCCTAGCGTCACTGACCGCAGCGCACAACCGACAAGGAGCTGAACATGATCGTGGTGACCGGGGCTACCGGCAATGTGGGCCGGCCTTTGACGCAGGCCCTGACCGAGGCGGGCGAGCAGGTGACGGCGGTATCGCGGCACGCGGTGGCGGCACCGGACGGGGTACGGCATGTGGCGGCCGACTTGGCAGAACCAGCTGGCCTCAGGCCCGCGTTGGAGGGGGCGAAAGCACTGTTCCTCCTGCTGTCGGGCCACCTGCACGCCCTCGACGCCGAGTCGGCCGACATCATCGGTCTGGCCGCGGCCAGTGGAGTGCGCCGTGTCGTCCTGCTGTCTTCACAGGGCGTGGCGACCAGGCCGCTGGGCCCCTCACGCATCGCACTGCGCGCAGTAGAGGACGCGCTGCGGGAATCAGGCCTGGACTGGACCCTCCTGCGGCCGGGCGGCTTCGCCTCCAACGCGTTGGCCTGGGCGGAGACGGTCCGCACGCAGCGCACGGTCTACGCACCCTTCGGCGACGTGGGAGTGCCGGTCATCGACCCGGCGGACATCGCCGAGGTCGCGGCCGCCTGCCTCTTGGACGACCGGCACACCGGCCAGGTGTACGAGCTGACCGGGCCGGAGGTCATCACGCCGCGACAGCAGACGGAGGCGATCGCCTCCGCGCTCGGCTCACCCATAAGGTTCCACGAACTCACCCGCCAAGAGGCCAGGGCCACCATGACCCAGTTCGTGCCGGCGGAACTCGCCGACGACACCCTGGACATCATCTCCGCCCCGAACCCGGCCGAAGTGCAGATCAGCCCGGACGTGGAACGGGTCCTCGGCAACCCCGCTCACCCTTTCAGGAGTTGGGTCGACCGCACCATCACCGTCTTCCGCTGAAGCACTCGTCTTGACAGCCAACCCTTCGCTTTAGATCACTCAGTACTTACGCCTCATAGCGCTCGATCGGCTTTGTCGACGAAGCCGATCGAGCGGGCCAACGAAACAATCCCCCATGCGGTCGTCGCCGGGACGGGTCATCACATCGTGAGCTACCCTCCGCCTATGTACGGACAGTTCACCGGCTGGTCGGAACAGGCCATGGACGTGTTGTGGCAGCTCCAGGGCGAACCGACTCACGACACCCGCGAGCGCTACCGTGCGGACCGCGAACGTCTGGTCCGGCAGCCGATGATCTCCATGCTCAACGAGGTCGCGGATGCCGACCCCCGGTACGAGGACTTCTCCGTCTGGCACTACCGCACCAACTCATGGTGGTGGCAGCACCAGTGCGCGGTGATCCGTCTCGCCCGCAAGGTCGAGATCGGTCTCCAGTTTTCCCTGGACGGCCTGCGGATCCAGGGCGCCTGGTGGTATCCCGATCCCGGCCAGGTGGACATGTTCCGCAAAGCCGTGGTCTCCGAGGGATCCGGCCGCGAACTGTCCGCCATCGTCGAGGACGTGCGGCACAAGGGCTACGACGTCTCCGGGGACGTGATGAAACGCCCCCCACGCGGCTGTCCGAGCGACCACCCCCGTACGGACTTGCTGCGCCACCGTTCACTGATCGCCACCCGCTCCCTCGGTTGCGAGGAATGGCTGCATACCCCCGAGGCAGCGGACCGGGTCCTCTCGGCCGCCGCCGACCTGGACCCTCTGCTGACGTGGCTGGCCCGCCACGTGAAGCGAGGCTGATGAGCAACCACGGCACCATCCGCGGCGGGCCGAGCCGCGTACGAGGACCGCACCACGCACAAGCACCGAGGCTTGCTGGCTCGCCGAGGCGCACAGGACCTGAGGTCAACTGGGCGATCATTCCACTGGTGTTGGGTCATCCGACGGTGGCACCATCTGTGCAATGCTCCCCTCCCTACACGTCGGCCCCTACACCGTCATCGCGCTGGACGACGGCGAGGGACCGTTCTTCGCCCCCAGGTCGCAGGCGTTCCCCGCCGCCACCACCCAGCAGTGGGCGGCGGCCGACCAGCTCGATCCCGGCGCGCTCGATGCCGAGGGGCGCTGGCGGCTGCAGTTCCGCGCGTTCGCGATCCGCAGCGACCAGGGTGTGACACTGGTTGATGCGGGCATCGGCCCGGCCGATAGCCCGGCGGCCTCCTGGGCGCCTGTGCCCGGGGCTCTCCCGGCTTCGCTGGCCGCCGCGGGCATCGAACCGTCCGATGTCGACACCGTGGTGCTCACTCACCTGCACACCGACCATGTGGGCTGGGCCGTCCTCGGTGGCCGGCAGCCGCGGCCATTCTTCCCGCGTGCCCAATACCTCTTGCAACAGGCCGAACTCGACGCGCTCGAGGAGATCAACCCCCAACTGCGGTCCCACCTGATCGACCCACTCCAGAAGACCGACCAGCTACGCCTGCTCGACGGCGACGTTCCGCTGCCCGGCGGCGAACGCATCGTCGCCACACCCGGCCACACACCCGGCCACCAAAGCGTCCTCGTCAGTACCGGACATGAGCAGGTCGTCGTCACCGGTGACCTCCTCGTCCACGCGATCCAGCTGCTCCACCCCGAACTCGCCTACGCCCACGAGATGAACCCGCGGCAGGCAAGGTCCTCGAGGGAACAGGTGCTCCACAGCTCGGCCGCCACCCTTCACCTCGCCACCCCGCACTTGACCGAACCGTTCATCACCCGCTGACCCGCCGGGCGAGGACCGTCGCACTGCCGCGCCACGCACCCGTCCCCCTCGGGGCCGCTGCCCCTTCGAGTTCGCTCCCATGGGGCTGCGGTGCCCCCGTGAGACGGAAGTTTCCATAGGGTGTCCCCCATGCCTGCCACGCTGAGTTCCACGAAAACCGCCGCCGCCCTCCGCCGTTCGGCACGGGTCTCCGCCGAGTTGCTGCTGGTGGTTGTGGCCGCCGCGGCAGCCCTGTGGGTTCTGGGTCGGATGTGGTCAGTGATCTGGCCGCTCATAGTGGGCCTCTTGCTCACCACATTGACCTGGCCTTTCGCCCACTTCCTCCGCAGGCGCGGGTGGCCCCCCGCCCTGGCCGCCTCGGTGGTGACCGTGCTGTTCCTCGTGGTCGCAGCGGGCATCGTCGCGCTGATCGCGGTGCCGGTGGCCTCCGAGTCCGGCGAACTGACCGACGGCGTGACGAAGGGCATCGACAGAGTGCGCGAGTGGGCGGCCGGGCCGCCGCTCAACATCGACGACGCGCAGATCTCAGGAGGCGTCGACTCGGCAACCGACCGGATCAAGGACAGCGTCGGCAGCATGGTCAGCGCTCTGTTCACCGGAGTGAGCACCGTCCTGAACGGGCTGGTCACCGCGATCCTCGCGCTCTTCTTGATGTTCTTCTTCCTCAAGGACGGCCCCCGCTTCCTTCCCTGGCTCGCCCGTCAGCTCCCCGGCCGGCTCGCCACCGACATCCCGACCGTGGCGGCTCGCAGCTGGGACACTCTGGGCGCGTTCGTACGCTCCCAGGCCTTCGTCGGCCTGCTCGACGCGATTTTCATCGGCCTGGGCCTGTGGATCGTGGGGGTGCCCCTCGTGCTCCCGCTGGCCGTTCTGACGTTCGTGTCGGCGTTCGTTCCGATCGTGGGTGCCCTGTTCGCCGGCCTGGTGGCCGTACTCATCGCCTTGGTGTCCAACGGACTGACCGACGCCCTGATCGTGCTGGCCATCATCGTCGTGGTGCAGCAACTCGAAGGCAACGTGTTCCAGCCGATCATCCAGAGTCGCGGTCTGGGTATCCACGCGGCCGTGGTCCTGCTGGCCGTCACGCTGGGCGCCAACCTGGCCGGCGTGGTGGGCAGCCTGCTCGCCGTACCGGCAGCCGCCCTGATCGCAGTGATCTGGAACTACCTGCGCGAGCAACTCAGCGACCCGCCCCAGGAGCCCGACACCGACCACACCCACCCGGACGCCGCAACCCCCGCCTAGATCCCGGCGCGACCCCTCCCCCGACCGTGGTGGCAACAGCCACCTTCCTCCGACGGCGACTACGGTTCTGGTGTGACTGATCGTCAGAACACCGTGCCGGACCGTCGACGAGGTGGCTATCTGCGGGCCGCCGGGGCCTTCGCCGTGTGCATGGCCGGCACCACGCTCCCCACCCCGCTGTACGGCCTGTACCAGAACGAGCTCGGCTTCTCCGAACTGATCGTTACGGTCGTCTTCGCCGTCTACGCATTCGGGGTGATCGGTGTCCTGCTGCTCGCGGGCAACGTCTCGGACACCGTGGGCCGCAGGCCGGTCCTGCTCGGCGGACTGGTGCTCGCCGCGCTCAGCGCTGTGTGCTTCCTGTCCGAGGGCGGCCTGCCGCTCCTCTACCTCGGACGCCTCCTGTCGGGACTGTCCGCCGGATTGTTCACCGGCGCTGCGACCGCGTACGTGATGGAATGCGCCCCGCCCGGCAAGGAAGGGCGGGCCGCCTTCGCGTCAACTGCGGCCAACATGGGAGGTCTGGGCTGCGGCCCGCTGCTCGCGGGGCTGCTCGCCGAGTACGCGCCGCTGCCGCTGTACCTGCCGTTCGTGGTCCATCTCGTCCTGGTGGGAGCCGCGTTCGCCATGATCTGGTCTTTGCCCGAGACCGTGCGTGCACCCCGGCCCCTGCACACGGCACGACCACAGTCACCCAGTCTGCCGCCCGAGGTCCGGCCGGTCTTCGTCCCCGCCGCCCTCGCGGCCTTCGTCGGCTTCTCCCTGCTGGGGGTGTTCACCTCGGTGTCCCCCGCCTTCCTCACGCGGACGCTCGACGTCACGAACCTCGCCCTCGTCGGAGTGATCGTCTTCCTGGCGTTCTTCGCATCCACCATCGGTCAACTACTGGTCAGCAGGCTCGGTGTGGCAAGGGCGCTGCCGCTCGGCTGCCTGCTGCTGATCGGAGGTCTGGGCCTATTGGCGGGGGCGTTGGCCTGGGAAGTGCTGTCGCTGGTGGTGCTCAGCGCGCTTATGGGTGGTGCGGGTCAGGGGCTTGCCCTGCGGGCCGCCGTGGCAGGCGTCGCGGACGCAGCCCCCCAAGCACACCGCGCCGGCGCCATCTCGGCGCTCTTCGTCGTCGCGTACACGGGCATCTCGATCCCCGTCATCGGCATCGGCGTGCTCTCCGAGCCACTCGGTCTGGAAGAGGCCGGACTTGTCTTCATCGGTGTCATGGTGCTGCTCGCCGCTGCCGCCGGCACCTATTTGGTGCGTCGCCCGGCCGTGGGCGCACGCAACGAAGGACCGTGACCGTTCCCAGCGTGATGGCCTCGCGCTCGGCCGGAGGCCGACCCAAGGCGCCCGCCAGGCGTGATCGGAGTCGAGCGGGGCACTCGTCGAAAGTCGGCGCAGTCACCGGAATCGCCTGTGGTTGGCCGTTCATCGACAGGAGAAGTCAGATGCTGGCACTTGCGGCGGCCGTGCTGTTCGTCATCGCCTTCCTCATCCACGCGACCGAGACATCGACGGAGGCGATCTTCAGCCCGACCAGTCTCATGCTCGTCGGGCTTGCCCTTCTCGCCTTGCACTCGGGCGGCGTCGGGTCGGGTTGGTCCACACGCAGACGTGGAGGCCGGCGCTAGGAGGGGAAACTGTCCCGACTCACGGGCGACTTGGGCATCCACATGTGTGCGTGTGCGTGGCCCGACGGGCTGGGTCTACGACGCAACCCCATCCGCCCATGACCAGCTTTTAGCGGCACAGGGCAGAGCAAGAGGCCCGTACGACCGACGTCGTACGGGCCTCCCGCTACCCGGCGGCGTCCGGCGTGTCCGGGACGCGTTCCGGGACCACCACGGGGATGGTCCGGCGGTCCTCCTCCGCGCCGGTGAAGCCCACACCTGGGCGCCACCCACGATCAGGCGCGCAGGCCTCGTTTCCGTCAAACTGACGGGCGCCGCATGGTGCCGCCACCGCTTCCATTCAGTGGGATCAGGGTTTCGAGGTGGGCACCCTTGACCCAGGAGCCCAGCAGGTCGCGGTGGAGTGCCACGATCTCCTGGCGCAGCGCCAGCCCGAGGGCGGCTCTGGTGAACGTGCGGCAGGTGGTGACGAACAGGGCGACGTCCGCGCCGTGTTCGAGGCGGGCGGTACCGACGAACTTCTGCATGTCCTGCGAGGACACGCTGCGGTGCGGCGCGTACTTCTTGCACTGGATGACGAGTTTGCGGCCGTCGGGGAGATAGCCGATGACGTCGGCGCCCAGGTCGCCGCTCTTCCCGCTGACGACGACCTTCGTGCAGCCGTCACGCCGGCACAGATCGGCGACGTACGTCTCGAAGTCCTGCCAGGACAGCGCGTCGACCTGCGCCATCGAAAGCTCACGGGCCCGCGCCTCCTCCTGCGCCCGCCACTGCCGGTCCCGTCCGACCGCGAGCCGGTGCGCACGCCACACGCCCCAGCCGGTCCCGCCCCCGACTGCTATGGCGACCACCGTCACCAGTACGGGCCACACCAGCGCCCAGTTCCCCGCCACCCACACCGCGACGACAACCGCCGCGGCCGCGCCCCAGCCCTGTAACTGCCTGCGCGTACGCTTCCGCATCCGCCGACGCCGCCGTCGTACTGCCATCGCTCCCCCAGTCCCCGTGCCCCAGATGCGCAGTCTGGAAGGTCTGCTCGGCCCCAGCAAGAGGGCCCTGCCACTGCACTCGGCGCTGGCTGTTTGCGTGAGGCGGCGGGCGAGGACCAGCCGTAACACAGGCCCGAGACGGAGCCCGTCCAGTCTGGGCTTCGTACGCCTCTTCGGAACGTCGGCGAACGCCGCCGACCTGACCGGGAGCCGCCGCCGGCCCACGCAGGGAGGCCTCGGGCAGGGCGGCGCAAGCAGGGCAGGGCAGGGCGGGAACGGGGCGGACGAGCCCGGGTAGATCTCGCTATGCCCTTTGCGGCCAAATCAGCGCCTGGGCGACGATGACGCTCTCACCGTTGTAAGTCACGGCCGGGCCTGCGTGCAATTCATACCCGAGCTCGATCGCTTCGCTCACACGGCGGCAGAACCTGGCGTCGTCCGGGCCGGTCAAGACGCGATACACAGGCAGTCCGTCTGGTGGTGTGCTCATGAGGAGAAGAATCCCAGACGCACCCGCCCTGCGAACCTTCGGGCCAGCATGCACCGACCCAAGGCGGCTCGACGGCCGGATCCGTCAGGACAGGTCTCAGGCCCGGCTGCCCCGCCTGTTGTCAGAGGCCGAACAGCTTTGCCGCATTGTCGTGGCACACGGCCCGCAGCCAGTTGGATCCGAGTTCGAGGCGTTCCAACGCCTGGAGTTGATGGAGGTAGGGGTAGGGAATGTTGGGGAAATCGGTTCCGAGCAGAATGCGCTCACCAAGGTCGGCGAGGCGAGGAAGGGCTTTGGGAGGAAAGGGCATGAAGCCCTCGGTGAAATCGGTGAACGTCATCGTGGTGTCGAGGCGTACCTGCTCGTAGCGGTCGGCGAGGTCGAGGAACTCCTCGTACTCCGGCATGCCCATGTGCGCGACGATCAGGCGCAGTCCGGGGTGGCGGGCCAGGACCCGGGCGACGGACGCGGGGCCAGTGTGCTTGCCGGGCGCGGGCCCTGAACCGCAGTGCATCACCACGGGCGTGCCGGCCTCGGCCAGCAGCCCCCATGCCGTCTGGAGCTGCTCGTCGGCCGGATCGTAGGCGCCCACCTGGATATGGGCCTTGAAGATCCGGGCGCCGGCTTCGAGGGCTTCGCGGACGTAGGCGCCGGTGTCTGGTTCGGGGTAGAGGGTGGCGGTGTGCAGACAGCGGGGGGTGCGCTGGGCGAAGTCTGCCGCCCAGTTGTTCAGCCATCGGGCCATGCCGGGTTTGTGGGGGTAGAGCATCGAGGTGAAGGCACGCACGCCGAAATCGTGCAGCAGGGCCGCGCGCTCGGCTTCTTCCCGCCGGTAGTTGATGGGCCAGGGCCGACCGCCGATCATGGGGCCGCCTGTGTCGAAATAGTCCCAGACCTTGTGCAGGACCCGTTCGGGCATGAAGTGGGTGTGGACGTCGATCAATCCGGGCAGGCCGAGCCCGGCCCAGAAGCGGCGGACCTCACCGGCCTCGCTGCTCGATGTCGTGCGGGAGGTGATGCTCATCGAGTGTTCCCTCCTTCTGGGACAGTCCACCGTCACTCATGATCGTTGAAGCCTGCCCGGGATCTGCCGCCAGGTCCAGGCCGCCTTGTGACGGCGGCGCTGCTCAAGGAAGAGGTGACCAGGACCGCGACACGTCACGTCACCTGCCCCCCAGCTCACCCCACCTCACGTCACCTCACCAGCGCGACTGAATCTTCATAAGTTTCGCGCTTCGATGAGGTATCCCTGCCTCATGCCCCAGCTCACCGAACTGCTCCCCGTCGAGGCCATCCGCCTCGACGCCCCCGCTCCCGACTGGCAGGGCGCCATCCGTGCCGCCGGGGACCTCCTGGTCGCGAACGGCATCAGCACGGACGTCTACACCCAGGAGATGCTCCGCTCCGTGGAGGAGAACGGGCCGTACATCGTCGTCGCTCCCGGCTTTGCCTTCGCTCACGCACGGCCGTCACCCGCTGTGCGTCACACCGGCATGTCCTGGGTGCGTCTTGTCGAGCCCGTACCGTTCGGCCACGACACGAATGACCCGGTCCGTCTCGTCGTCGCCCTCGCCGCGACGGACGCCTCCGCGCACACCCAGGCGATGGGCGCTCTCGCACGGCTGCTTGCCGACCCCGGGACCGTGGAGGCACTCGACCAGGCGCCCACCCCCGAGTCGGTGCGTCAGATCCTTGCAAGAGCCGAGGAGCCCGCCGCGCCGGCCGAACCCACGGTCACCAGGGCAGCAGGCGGTTCCGGCGGCACGCACACGATCCTCACCGTCTGCGGCAACGGCGTCGGAACCAGCCTGTTCCTCAAGTCGACACTCGACAAAGTGCTCGACCGGTGGAAGTGGTCCCGCTACGTCAACACCGAGGCGACCGACACCATCTCCGCCAAAGGCAAGGCGTCGCAGGCCGTGGCCATCCTGACCTCACGCGAGATCGCCCGGGCTCTGGGCGACGTAGGTGTGCCTGTGCGGGTCATCGAGGACTTCACCAGTGCCAAGGAGGTGGACGCCGCACTGCGCGATCTCTACGACGTCTGACCCCCGGCCTCCCCGCCCCCGCCCCGCCGCCCGTCCCCGCCGAACCTCCAGAACATCCCGGGAACCTCATGAACGTCCTCGTCGACATCGCGAAATTCATCGTCAATGAAATCCTCGCCGTCCCTGCCTACCTCATCGGCATCATCACCGCCATCGGCCTCATCGCCCTGAAGAAGTCGACCGGCCAGGTCGTCGGCGGTGCCATCAAGGCAACGCTCGGCTTCCTGTTGATCGGCGCGGGCGCCACCCTGGTCACCGCCTCCCTCGAACCGCTCGGCAAGATGATCACCGGCTCGACCGGCTCGCACGGCGTCATCCCCACCAACGAGGCCATCGTCGGCATCGCCCAGGCCGAGTACGGCTCGCGCGTGGCGTGGCTGATGATCCTCGGATTCCTCGTCAGCCTGCTCCTGGCACGCTTCACACCACTGTCGTACGTGTTCCTGACCGGCCATCACATGCTGTTCATGGCAACCCTGCTGACGATGGTCCTCGCCACGGCAGGAGTCACCTCCTGGATCGTGGTGGTCGCCGGCGGCGTCCTGCTCGGCATCATGCTGGTCGCGATGCCGGCCTTCGCCCACCCCTGGGCCAAACGCGTCACCGGCAACAACACCGTCGCCGTCGGACACTTCGGCACAGCCGGCTACATCGTCTCCGGCGCGACCGGACAGGCCATCGGCAAGAAGAGCCGCTCCACGGAAGAGATGAACCTGCCCGAGGGCCTGCGCTTCCTGCGCGACTCGATGGTGGCGACGGCCCTGTCCATGGTCATCATCTACATGATCATGGCCATCGTCTTCCTCGCCAAGGCTGGCAGGGCCGAGGCATTCCAGGCGTACTCCTCGGGGAAGGGCGACCCCGGCTCGACCGGCATCGGCAACTACCTGATGTCCTCACTGGGCCAGGGCCTCCAGTTCGGCATCGCCGTCGCCGTCATCCTCTTCGGCGTCCGCACAATCCTGGGTGAACTCGTCCCCGCCTTCCAGGGAATCGCTCAGAAGGTCGTGCCCGGCGCCATCCCCGCCCTGGACGCACCCATCGTCTTCCCGTACGCGCAGAACGCCGTCCTCGTCGGCTTCATCTGCTCCTTCACCGGCGGCCTGGTGACCCTGGGACTGCTGGCCGGAGTCTTCAACCCCGCCTTCGGCACAGCCCTCGTCCTGCCGGGCCTGGTCCCCCACTTCTTCACCGGTGGCGCGGCGGGCGTCTTCGGCAACGCGACGGGCGGCCGCCGCGGCGCCGCCGTCGGCGCGTTCCTCAACGGCGTCCTGATCACCCTCCTGCCGGCGTTCCTGCTCGGGGTGCTCGGCTCGTTCGGCTCGGCCAACACCACCTTCGGGGACGCCGACTTCGGCTGGTTCGGACTGATCATCGGCAACGCCGCGAAGGCTGACTCGGTGGCCGGCATCGTCCTCATGCTGCTGATCGGCGCCGTCATCCTCGTTGCCGCGATCGCCTGGCAGAAGAAGGTCGTCGACACCGGCTGGGACCCGGGAGCCGGGCGCGACAAGCTGCTGCCTCCAGAGGCCCGGGAGACCCTCGATGCCCAGGAGACGTCCGCCCCGACCACGACCCGGCAGTACGCGAAGATCACTCCGCCGGCGGGCGCACCGAAGCCGCCGCCGGAGGCGTAGGCCGCTGCTTGCCGGTCATCGGGCTGCCCCCTCGACCGGTCCTACCTCTGCGTACGCCCGCCCGGCTGCGGGCGTACCCGGGCGGTCCCGCACCGGAGAACCTAAGGCTGGGTGTGGCCGTGATCAGGGCGACCGCCGCTGTCTCGATCGGCGGGAGGTCACCGTCCTGCACCGCCGCGAGGCCGGCCGGGCACAGAGCTGGATCCAAGGTGGCCGAACGGACTCGGCCAGGGCCACACGCGGTGGCTTGCCCTGTGCAAGCATATTGGCTTCACGTTCAACCTCTTTTCCACTCCTTTCCACGGAAGCGCTCCATGATCCGTCCACGTCCTGATGCCTCATGAAGCAACTGCCCACGCTCTGGCTCGTCCTGCACGCGGTCTGCGCCATGTGCAAGGCTCAGGTCGCCCACTTCGAGTTCACACCACCCGGCTTGCACCCCATCGCCTTCGGCGCCTGGCCCCGGGCCGTTTCCGACCTCTACGCGAAACAGCGGGACCCCGCCCTCTGGTGGCTGATCGCCGAGAGCGACGCGCACTCCAACGGCCACGGTGAGAACGTCGCCGCCCAGGACGTTCACCGCTGTCGCGCAGCCTTTCGCTTCCCCCGGACCTACGCACGAGTCCACGCTGCCGGGTTCCCAGGAGACGCCGGCTTCTGTCCACAGTGCGACGTCCCCTACTGCGCCACGCATTGGCACTCGACCTCCGGTGGCCAACGCCGATGCCCGCGCGGCCACGAAGCCTGACGCACCACGACGAACGTCAGGCGGGCGACGCGACTGGCCAAAACTGTCGCGATGGCGTCCTCGCCGCCCACTCCAGACGCATTTTGCATAGTGCAAGGGTGGAGTGGCGGTACCGGAGGGAGGCGAGGTCGGACCCGCCCCTCAACGATCGAAGCCGCAGTCGCCGAGTCTGTTCCGGTCGGTGTTCCAGGAGGTAGCTTAGGGAAGAAGGCTCTTGACGGAGGGCGATTCGATGCCGTGGTTCGCGTGGCTGCTCGCCGCCGCAGCGCTCGGCGCCGCCGAATTCTTCACTCTGACCCTGGTCTTCGGGTTGCTGGCCGGCGCCGCCTTGGTCGCCGCCGTGGTCGCCGGCGTCGGCGTAGCTCTCCTCGGTCAGCTCGTGGCCTTCGCAGCCGCAGCCGCGGCGGGTCTCATCATCCTCCGTCCCATCGCGATGCGGCATGTGGCGCAGCAACCCCTCACACGCGACGGCAGTGACGCTCTGATCGGCAAGCGGGCGGAGGTCTTGCAAGAGGTCACCGCGACCCACGGCCTGATCAAACTCGTCGGCGAAGAATGGTCTGCCCGCGCCTTCGATGAGAGCCTTGTGATCCCGGTGGGAGCACTGGTGGATGTCATGGAGATCGAAGGCGCCACGGCTATCGTCTACCCCCGCCAACTTCTTCCGTGAACGGCTGAACGCACAGCAACGGAGACGTTATGGATCCAGTTGTCATCGTCGTGCTCGTGGCGGCGCTTGTTGTCGTCTTCCTCGTGGCTTCCACCGTGCGGATCGTTCCGCAGGCGCGCCGCTACAACATCGAGCGGTTCGGCAGATATCGCCGCACGCTCCAACCGGGCCTGAACCTGGTCCTGCCGGTCGCGGACCGTATCAACACCAAACTCGACGTGCGCGAGCAGGTCTATTCGTCCGACCCCAGACCGGTGATCACCGAGGACAACCTCGTGGTCAACATCGACACCGTGCTCTACTACCAGATCACCGATCCGCGGGCGGCGGCCTACGAGGTCGCCGACTACCTGCAGGCGATCGATCAGCTCACCGTGACCACGCTGCGTAACGTCATCGGCAGCATGGACCTGGAGGGGACACTCACCGGGCGTGAAGAGATCAACGCCCAGCTCCGCGCCGTCCTCGACGACGCCACCGGCAAATGGGGCATCCGGGTCAACCGCGTCGAGATCAAGGCCATCGATCCGCCGACCACCATCAAGGAAGCGATGGAGAAGCAGATGCGGGCCGAGCGTGACAAGCGCGCGGCCATCCTGCACGCGGAAGGTGAGCGGCAAGCCAAGATCCTCACTGCGGAAGGCACGAAGCAGAAGGACATCCTGGAGGCGCAAGGCACCCAACAAGCCATGATCCTGCGGGCAGACGGCGAGGCAAAGGCGGTCGAGCTCGTCTTCCAGTCCGTCCACCGCAACAACGCCGACCCCAAGGTGCTGGCCTACAAGTACCTTGAGACGCTCCCCCACTTGGCACAGAGCGACAACAACACCTTCTGGGTGATCCCGGGGGAACTGACCGAGGCGGTTCGGACCGTCACCACTGCGTTCGGTGACCAGTCCAAGACCGGCCCTCCCAGCACCGCGGGAACTGAGGAAGCAGCCGCCACCGACGCCGACAGCACGCCGGACGAGACCCGGGCCCCCGCGCTTGCGGCGGGTACGGCGAGTACGGCGGCCACGCTCGACGCCGCCAAGGCAACCGACGAGGCCGCGAGGCAAGCCGCCGCGGCAGTGAACGACGCCAAGGCGGAGGCCGAGGCCGCCAAGTCGCCCCAGACGCCGCGCCGTTCACAGAAGGGCGACTGAGCCCACCGTCAGCCGCCGCCCAGCACCGAGCCGACCCGCCGACCATGGGTCCGAACCACGCCGCCCCCACCGGAGCCCGGTGCACCCATCCGCTGTGGGCCGCTCAGGCACCGTGGCCGGAGGACACGTCCGACCAGCCCAGCGGGTGCAGTTCGACGTCCTGCAGCTCTGGTGCCATCGGCTCCCCGCCCGCTTCATTGAACGCGTTCAGGGCCTCGACCAGACCGGCTCGCTGCGCGGGTTCCAGCCGTTCCACGATCGCGGCGATCTCCTGGCGGCGGCGCACGGTGACGTTCTCCACGGTGAGCCGGCCCTCGTCGGTGAGACGCAGCAGCGTCTCTCGCCGATTGTCGGGATTGGTCTGCCGGTCCGCGAGCCCGACTGCGATCAGCCGATCCACCATGCGCATCGCCGTCGACGGGGCTACCTGGAGCAGGTCGGCGAGTGCGACGAGTTTCGTGGCACCGCGCGTCGAGAGGACCACCAGCATCCGGAACTGGGGCAGTGTCACCCGGTCCTCCACCTCGGCCAGCGACCTGGCTGAGACCGCGACCAGCAGTCGCGACGCCGTCAGCACCGCACGCGTCACCGAGTCGACATCGCCCATGTGCGCAGCGGGGGCCCTGCTCTCATCCATAGCCCCTTTCTACCGCGCTGAGGAGGCTTGAATTCCCTCCCCCTTCCGAGACCTCGGCAATTCCCTCTACCGGGGCCCTGATGACGCATAAGCAGCACATCGGCGTAGTCGCGCATCGGCCCCTCCCCCGCGTTTAGACTATGCAAAAATTGCGCCGCACAAGAGACTCGGGCTTGAGTCCGCTCTTTCGATCGAGTCCGTCACCCGGAGCGGGCAGCCCCGAGGAAGGCGATGGCATGACGACCCACGGCTGCACACCGCCGCGCCGTGCTTCCCTGCTTATTGTGGGTCTGGGGAGCACCGGGGAAGGCCGACCATGATTCGGGGGGAGACACCGTTTTCCGACGAGGTGTGGCGGCAGTTCATCGAGGACGATGAGCAGGCCATACGACGTACGGCCCCGCGGGAGCTCTCCGCACGCGAAAGGGCTGCCCGACCAGGCCGGCCTGTCGCGACCGACACCGCCGAAGACTCCACGAGGGGGTTCATCGGCGAGGCGTGGCACCGAGCAGAGCGCAGGGATCGCAGCCCCATGCCGCGGCCAGGAACGGAGCGCCGCGAACACCGCCTTCAGATCGGCCGCGCCGTCGGCGCCATAGCGCTATTGGTCCTGCTCCTGGCTGCGGTGGGCCGTACGCCCGGCGGAGCATCACCCACCGGCCCCCGGCCGGGCGGCACCGTGCTCCAGCAGTCCGAGGACGCTCCCGGCGAACAGCCCTCCGCAACGACCACACGCTCGCACGCGGAACGCGATGGTTCGCGAGACATGGGCGGGCCGCGCACGCCCATCCGGCCGACCGCGCAGGTCTCCTGAAGGCGCACGACCGTCGGCGCACGCCGAGAGTCGGTGGAACCCACATCAACAGGCGCTCCCGCCCGCGGGTCGAACACTATGACCGAAACGACCAAGGCGTAGCTATCCGGCGCATGCCGTCCTTAGCATCCTCCGCGCGGCGCATCGTGCACCGTGCAAGGAACAAGGAGCCGCGTCTTGAAGAGCTTGAGAGTGTTGTTGCCCCTCCCCCGACGGCCGCGGTTCGGCACGCGGCGGCGTGCGGCACTCGTCGCCTGCCTCGTCGTTGTCGCGGCCGGCACCCTCACGGGCGCTCCCGGCGCCGCCGCCGATCCGAACCGCCCCCACCCGACCGCCTGCCCCACGGGCTTGCAGGATCAGGCGACGTGTTACACCGGCCAGGACACCAACGGCGCGTACTACTCCATCGCTGTCCCCCGCGACTGGAACGGTTCGCTCGTCGTACATGCCCACGGCGGTCCCGATCTCGGCGACGGCTCTGACCCCGGGCGCAGCGCCGACGACCTGGAGCGCTGGGCGGTGATGGTCAAGGAGGGCTATGCCTGGGCCGGCTCGTCGTACCGCCGTGGCGGGTATGGCGCTCGTATGGCCGCCGCTGACACGGAGAACGTACGACGCCTGTTCGTGCGGAAGTTCGGCACACCTGAGCACACCTATGTGCACGGGCAGTCCTGGGGCGGAAATGTGGCCGCCAAGGTGGTCGAGACTTACGCCTCGAAGAAGGGCCCCTACGACGGCGCCCTGATGACCAACGGTCTGCTGGCGGGAGGGTCGCGCGGCTATGACTACCGTGTCGATCTGCGGGCGGTCTACCAGTACTACTGCCGCAACCATCCCCGCCCGAGTGAGCCGCAGTATCCGCTGTGGGAGGGCCTGCGCGCGGGCTCGTCGATGACGAACGCCGGTCTGCGTGCCCGCCTGCAGGAGTGCACCGGGAACGCCTCTCCTGCCGAGGAACGGACCGCGCTTCAGCAACGCAACCTGGACGACATCCTGGCGGTCACGGGCATCCCTGAGCGCAGCCTGGAGTCGCACCTGCGCTTCGCGACGTTCACGTTCCGCGACATCGTGCACGACCGCCTCGGTCGCCGCAATCCCTTCGGCAACGCGGGAGTGCGGTACTCCGGATCGCATGACGACAAAGCGCTCAACGCAGGCGTGGCACGGTTCAGCGCCGACCCGACCGCCGTACGGGACCTGTCCTACGACAGCGATCTGACAGGGAAGGTGTCCGTTCCCGTTCTGACGATGCATGCCATCGACGACCCGACCGTCTTCGTGGAACACGAGGCGGCCTACCGCGCGTCCCTCGAAGGTGCACACCGGAGCCGGCACCTGGTGCAGACGTTCACCGAGGAGAGCGAACACAGTGGGCTGAGCGCCTCGGAGTACGCCAACTCCATCGCGGCACTCGACAGTTGGGTCCGCACGGGCAAGAAGCCCACCGCGGAGGGCATCGCGGCGTCCTGCCCGGCATTCGATCGCGCCTACGGGACCGGGTGCTTCTACGATCCTGCCTTCACCCCTGCCCCCTACGCCTCACGGGTCGCTCCCCGGCCCGGCGGCTCCAAGTGGCCTTCCATGACGGCTTGGCAAGAGAGGACGTGGGGCCGGATCGACGGCGTCGGCATCGCCCCCTAGAGCGAGTTCCTGCGTACGCGTTTCTGTCATACGGCGATGCACACCCCCGGCCACCATCGCTACGCTCCCCGGCGTGACCGATAGCGACGATTTCATACGCGTACAGCGGGCGTGGCAGCAGATCGCGATGTGGATGGAACGCCACGCGCCTGCCTCACGCGCCATGCTCAACCCGCCCGCCTCCCCTGCCCGGATCGCGCAGTGGGAGGCCGCGATGGGTTTCCCCCTCCCCCCGGCCCTCCGGGCGCTCTACCTGTTGCACGACGGCAGCCGGGGGTACGAACAGGAGCAGTTCGGGCCGCATCCGCACGCCGAGGGACCACTGCCCGCACAGGCCGACGGCGCGACCCGCGCCTGGGAGGCGCAGTGGGCTGCCGCTCTCTTCCTGCCCGGCCCCGGCATCCACACCGGCTTCGCGTGGTTCCCTCTCGACGAAGTGACGATGCAGCATCCGGTGCAGCAGGGCATCGAGGCGGAGTACGACCGGCTCATTCCCTTCGCCGCCGACACCCTCGATTCCTCGATGTCCGGCTTCTTCCTCGATCCCCAGGACGGGCAGCTTGGGACATGGGGTGACTACGGGCAGGTGGAGTTCGAGTTCGGCGCTCTTGTCGACTACGTCGAGCAGATCGAGGAGGCGCTCAACACCGGCGGCACAGCCTTCGGTTACCGGCCTGCCGTACATGCCAGCGGCGCACTCGGCTGGCCGGACAGCAAGGGTGATCCGTTCGACGAACTCGGCGGCGACGGCTGGACTTGGTTGCCCGAAGGCGGCATCTGACTCTTCCTGGCCTCACCCCGAGGTGACCGTCAGCGAACTCGCGGCCGAACAAGGGACACTCTTTTACTCCCCGGCAACCCGAGGGCCGACGCCCAAAGCCGCGACCTCCTCGTAGCCCAGACCACCCCACGCCACCAGTAGCAACACATCCCGGTGCCGGGCGGGCAAGGCAGCCGGTGCGCCCGCCAACTCCCGGCGCAGGGCCTGCGCCCCCACCCGGGCCGCGGCGCGGTCGGCCAACGGCTCCTCGTGATCGGCCGGGGCCGGCATGCGGGCCATGGCTTTGAAGCGCCGGGCCTCGGCGCGCCGGTGCCGGCTCACCAGGTTGGTCGCTATGCCCAGCAGCCAGGGCCGGGCGCCCTCGCCTGTGGCCCGCGACGGGTCGTAGCGGTGTCGCTGCCGGAAGGCGGTGGTGAAGGTCTCCGCCATGAGGTCATCGGCAGGCTCGCCGCCGAGCCTGCGGGCCAGATAGCGGTGCACCGCATCCGCATACCGATCGAAAAGGGCCGCGAACACCTCGGGCTCGTCCCGAGATCGCGCAATCACCGAGGCATCACTCTCCACCCCCGCACAGACGCCCGACTCAACGGCCATCGCGGCACCTCTCCTCCCAGAAAACACGCTATGAAAGCTTGGGCTCTCATCTCCTGTTCGCCGCTCGCCCGCAGCGAGTTCCCTCGCCGGCCCAGGCGTCCATCGTGATCTTCAGGGTGCGCGGTGAGGTCGTGGGTTCCGACTGGTCCGCCCGCGGTTGCTATCAGCTCTCCGGTGCCGTCGGCGTGTCATGGCGTGAAAGCGGGGGGACTTCCAAGCCACCGGTGATAGGCGTCCATGTCTACGTTGCTGCCACACAGGATGGTCACGACGTGCCGGCCGGCGAAACGGTCGCGGTCTTCGAGGACGGCGGCGATACCCAGCGCGGCGGAGGGTTCGACGACGAGACCGGCGTGCTCCAGGAGGAGGCTCATACCCGCGATGATCGACGCCTCCTGGACCAGGACGCAGTCGTCCGCCACCAGGAGGAGGTCGTCCAGTACGGCCTGGATCGGTCTGCGTCCGGCGACACCGTCGGCGATGGTGTCGGTCGTATCGGTGGTGACGACGCGTCGCCGGCGCCACGAGTGCGTCATCGCCGGCGCGCCCAGCGGCTGGACACAGACGACCTCCGCTGCGGGCACCATGGTCTTGACCACGTGCCCCACCCCGGTGGCCAGTGCCCCGCCGCCGAGTGCGATCAGGACGGTGTCGAACGCCGGGGACCGGTTCGCCAGTTCCAGACCGATGGTCGCCGCGCCCTCGCAGGTCTCGATGTCCAGGCTGTCCTCGACCAGCCGGATCCCCTCGCGGTGTGCGATGGCCGCCGCCCGTTCGCGTGCCACTTCGTGGTCCCCGTCCACGAGTTCCAGCCGGGCACCCAGGGCGCGGATGCGCTCGAGCTTGGCCCGGGTGGCGAAACGGGATGCCACCACGGTGACGTCGAGCCCCCGGCCGCGGCCGGACCAGGCAAGGGCCTGCCCAAGGTTGCCCGCACTGGCGCACACCACGCCTTGCGCCCCGCGGTCGGCGAGCATGCTCGCCACCAGCTCGGTGCCACGTCCCTTGAAACTGCGCACGGGGTTCGCGGTCTCCAGCTTGATGCTCACCGCACAGCCAAGGACGGTCTCCAGTGGCTCGCAGCGGTACAGCGGCGTGTCGAGGAAAACCGGGTCGATCACTCCGCGAGCTGCCCGGATCCTCGATGTGTCAAGACGCGTCTGTCCCACGGACATCAGCCCGGATCACAGGCCCAGTCCGCCGGCGACCGCGACTTCCTGCTTGGTGAAGTCCCCTGTCAGCATCGGCATGGCCTCGGTCACGGCAGCCTTCGCCTCGGGCAGTTGCAGCGAGGCGTCGTGATGCTCCTTGGTCTTCCACACCTCCGTCACCCAGATCGTCTGGTCGTCCTCGTCGGACGCCCCCACCACATAGATGTCGCATCCTGCCGTACGAAGCCCGTCGACGGCGCTCAGAAGAAGAGACATCACATCGTCGCGGAACCCAGGCCGGGCCTTCATCGACACAATGCATCCGTAGCTCATACAGGCGCCTTTCTCCTCGCACGGGCCCGGTACCCACGCGCCACGGCACCCTGCCACCGGCAGACCGGGAACTCAAGAACGCACTCAGCCCGGTCCATCCGGTAAGTCGGTCGGCTGTCGGCGCACGGCAAGCAGGGCGATGTCGTCGTCGGCGTCCCCGCTGTAGTGCTGCAACAGGGCGTCGCGCAGGCTGTCCGGGGTGCAGGGGGTGTGCGAGGCGCGCCTGCGCAGTTCTTCCAAGGAAACGGCGAGGTCGACGCGGGGCCGCTCGATCAGACCGTCGGTGACCATCAGCAGCACCTGATCATGCTCGAGGCGGGCCGATGTGGCCCGCTCGGGGGGCAGGTTCAGACCCAGCAGGGGGCCGCGAACGGGCAGATAGCGCGCCTGTCCGCCGGGAGAGGCGACGAGCGGCGGAAGATGTCCGGCGTTGGCGATGTCCATGGCACCGGAGTGCACATCGAGGACGACCAGGCACATGGTCGCGGTGACCCCGGGGTGAAAGTGCACCAGGAGGCGGTCCATCAAGTCCAGGATGTGGTGCGGCTCGTGGCCTTCGAGAGCGTAGGCACGCAGAGCGTGACGCAGCTCGACCATGACCGTGGCCGCGGCCAGCGAATGCCCCGCCACGTCGCCCACGGCCAGAAGCACCCCGTGCTCGACGGCGAAGGCCGCGTAGAAGTCCCCGCCGAGCTGCGCGCGGTCCATCGCCGGCACGTAGCCGACGGCGAGGTCGATGCCCTCCAGCGCCGCCAGTTTCTCCGCCCGGGGCAAGAAGGCGTGCTGCAGGTCGAAGGCGAAGCGGCGTTCCTCCCGCGCTTGTTGTGCCTCGCGCTCCGCGAGCAGCACCGTGTCGACCGTGACCAGTAGTTCCTCCGGTGCGACCGGGGAAGCCAGATAGGCGCTGGCGCCCGCTTCAAGACCGCGGATACGGTCGCCTGGATCGTTGGCCTGTGCGGAGATGTGGATGATCGGGATGCGTGGGATCTTGGGATCGGCGTCCATCTGCTGCACGAGTTCGAACCCGCTTACGCCCGGCATTCGTACGTCGATGATGGCGACGTCCGGCAAGGGCTCGGCGGCGTGCAGAACGGTCAGCGCCTGAAGAGCCGAACCGGCCTCCAGTACCCGGTAACCGACCCTGCGCAGCACGCTGCCCACAGCGAAGCGGTTCGGCTCATGGTCGTCGACGACCAGGATCGTGGCCATCGGGCTGGCTGGGGACACCGCTTCTCTCACGCGCGGAATTTACGGGGCGCGCCGGACGGGCACAAGCCCTGCACACTCGTATAGGTGACCTTGCCGTACTCCTGCTCCCGCCCCCGCGCTCCCGCGTCGTGCAACCGCCTCCGCGACCTGCGACTTGAGCGGTTTCACCCGCGCCCGGGAGGCCGCCTGCCGACCTTCAACTCCTCTGACGAACTCGGACACATGGCAAGACCTGGATGGTTACCGACTGGGCTTTCCCTACAGACCAAGAGAGACGACGTGCAGGGCAGCCAGTGGCCCCAGTACGGCAATGGCTGTCAACGTCACGGTCACCGCCAGAGACAGGAAACAGACGAGGGAGGCGAAGACCAGCGTGCCGGCAGTTCGGCGGCCGACCTGTGCTGTCTGCCCGGCAGCCGTCGGATCGTAAAGAATCTGCACCCGCTCCGCAGACTCGTAGCTGTCGGTGAGTTGGCGGCTCCGACCCTCGGCATCGGTGAACTCGTAGGTGCCCGAGTACAGTTTGCGCCCCTCGACGAGAATGCCGCAGGTACGCAGCCGCCATGCCTCGCGAATCATCTCCCAGCCTGCGTGCACGCCGTGGCGGAGCGGAACTGAGACAGAGCCGATCAACCAACACGCCAGCGCCGCATACCACTCATACGCGCCGAACAGGCCGGCGAGCAGCATCGCCGCTGCTGCCAGCAGGTAAAGAGCGACCAAGAAAGTCTGAGCCACACGCTGCCGGTCGGTGGCTGGCCTCTCCACCGGTGCCTGCGTCGCCGACAGAGCTCCGCAGGCCCGGGGCTGGGCCGCGTCGCGAACAGGCAGGGCCCGCCGGAGTGCTTGGGCCAAGGCTTGTACGGCAGGGGCGCTGCGGCTGTACACCGTCCACGACCGCCGGTCGCCCGCCTCCGGCGCGGTGAGGACGACCACAAGTCTGCGCCCCTTGGGCCCCTTGATGTCCACCCGCTCGATCGCGGCGACCGGTATCCGCCTTTCAGAAGCCCGTGACTGCATGATCAGAACGCCCTGTTCGAGTCGAGTCACAGAACCGCGGCGCCGCCCGGGCAGAATCACCGCAGAGCTCGCCTCCGAGTCCGTGCTCACATTCGCAGCCGCATCTGGGAACGCCTCTGAGGTCATGGGGGCAGACTAAGACGTGGTGCAGGCGTTTGGGGCGGGGCAGCCGAACGGAGGACTTCTGTCGTGCGACCCACGCGGACCATGCGGTGAGGACGCCGTGGGGTTTCCGGATGACGAGTTCCCGCCCGGGGTCTGGGGGCGGGAACTCCGCCATCCCTTCTGGCCGCCGCCCCCCTTGTGGATGCACTCCACCAGCAACAGGGCTGAAACTGTACGGTCGGAAGGGCGTGCAGGGGCTACGCGTGTGACGGGGCCTCGGGTTGAGACCGAGCCGGGGACGGGCACAAGAGCGGACTCGGGTTCACCTTGCTCTTGCCGGTCGACAGCCCGAGCTCGGCGCACAGAGGGTTCGCCCGCCTGTGAAAGGAGTGATGGCGAGTCGCGCGACGGTCACGGTCACTCTCGACTCACATGGTCACGACGAGCTTGCCCCGGGGATGACCCGTCTCCAAGTGCTTGATCGCGGCTACGGCTTCGCCGAGTGGGTAGGTGCGGTCGATGGCCGGCGTGATCGTGCCGTCCTCCGCGAGTTTCTTGAGGGTCAGCAGGTCCTGGTGGCGCACCCTGGCAATCAGGCTGTGCAGCCTCTGGCCGAGGAACGGTGAGAGCGCGTAACCGGCAAGCTGGCGGCCCATGCCGCCCACCCAGTCGCCGCCACCTTCGCCTCCGACCATCACCAGGACCCCCTGCGGGGCCAGAGCGCGGCGCAGCAGGGACAGCGGGCGGTTGCCGGCGGCGTCGAGGATGATGTCGAACAGGTGCTTGGCGTCGGTGATTTCGCCGCTGGTGTAGTCGATGACCTCGGTGGCGCCCAAGGCTTGTACGAAGTCCGCCTTGCCAGGGCCGCAGACGGCGGTGACCTCGGCCTTGCAGGAGCGGGCGAGCTGGGTGGCGTAGCTTCCGACGCCGCCGGAGGCGCCGATGACGAGGACCTTCTGCCCTGGTTCTGGGCGCGTCTTGCCGGTGAGGGCCTGGGAGGCGGTGACGCCGGAGACCGGGAGGGCCGCGGCTTGCGCGAAGGTGAGGTTGGTGGGCTTCGGTGCGAGTTTGTCGGCACTGGCGCAGGCGTATTGAGCCAACGAGCCGTCGCCACTGCCGAAGACCTCCTGCCCCACCTGGAAACGTGTCACCTTCGCACCGACCGACTCGATGACTCCGGCGAGGTCCCAGCCGCGCACCGGGTTCTTCGGCTTGCGCAGTCCCAGGGCGAGGCGGGCTATGTAGGGCTTGCCCGTCATGAGGTGCAGGATGCTCGGGTCCACCCCGGCGGCGCGTACCTGAACCAGCACTTCGTTGTCCCGGGGAACAGGGCGGTCGATGTCGCGCAGTTCCAGGCCGTCAGCGGTGCCGTAGGAGTGCTGGGCGATGGCCTTCACGGGTCCTCCTGGTGGGGATACTGCCCCGAGCATCGCGCCGATCCGAGCTGCTGACCAGCCTCGGAGCCCCCCATATGTCCCTGATTTACGCCCCAGGAAGTGAACGCTGTGATGGTAGGGCAGCGGACTGTGGCCCGACGGTGGTTCGCCGGAACTAGCCGCCCGTGGTGCCGTCGAGCATCTCGCGCAGGATGTCCAGGTGCCCGTTGTGGCGGGCCGTCTCCTCGGTGAGGTGGAGGAGAATCCAGCGCAGGTCGACGTGGAGGCCGTCGCGGATGGTTCGCTGGGCCTGCTCGTCCAGGTCGTTCCCGGCGACCAGTTCGCGGTGGCGGGCACTGTGTTCGGCGTACTCGTCGAGCAACTGCGTGAGCGGGAAGTCGACGGCGATGCGCATCTCGCGGTCGGGGTCCTCATCCGTCCAGGGGCCCCGGTCTTCCTCGCCGAGGAAGACCACCTGGAACCAGTAGTACTCGACCCAGCGGAGGTGGTTGATCACTCCGCTCATGGTCATCAGCGGTGAGCCCGGCAGGAGCGCCTTGCGGGCATTCTCCGCGGAGACGCCGTCGCACTTGGCGCGGGCGGTGTCACGTGCGTAGTCGAGAAACGTGGTGAGCTGAGTGCGCTCGTCCCACGCAGGCGGCGTGTCGTCGATTCTGGTCATCGCGCGAAGCGTCCCCGATGCCGCGACCGCTGTCGAGGTATTTATCGACGGACTCAATCTGCTCCACCAAAGCTCCTCGTCCGGCGGATCGCCGCAGCGCCGCCGTGGACCAGCGGCCGGTGCGGGTGAGGGAGGCCGCCGAGTCTTACAGGCGGCCTCCCGGCGGCCGTGACAACTGCCGGACGCGGTGTGCCTGGCCAGGCTGCTCGTCGGCCGGCCAGGCACCCGCGATCGCCTACGGGAGGCTGTGCACCTTCGGGCCAACGGCGTTCGACCATGCGTTGCCGGCCGTGGCGTCCCAGTTCGTGGACCAGGTCATGGCGCCGCGCAGCGCCGGGTAGGTCTTCGACGGCTTGAACGAGCCGCAGCCGGTGCCACGGGTCAGGCAGTCGAGGGCGTTGTTCACGACTGACGGGGCCACGTAACCACTCCCCGCGCCGCGCGTCGATGCCGGGACGCCGATGCCGACCTGCGAGGGGTCGAGACCGCCCTCCAGCTGAATGCAGGCGAGCGCGGTCAGGAAGTCCACACTGCCCTGGCTGTAGACCTTGCCGTCGCAGCCCAGCATCGAACCGCTGTTGTAGTACTGCATGTTGACGACCGTGAGGATGTCCTTCACGTTCAGGGCCGTCTGGAAGTATCCGCCCGACGTGGACTGCATGTCGATGGTCTGCGGTGCCATCGTGAGCACCATCTTGGAGCCCGCCTTGGCGGAGAGCTGACGCAGTGCCTTCGTCATGTAGGTGGGGTTGAGGCCGTTCTCCAGGTCGATGTCGACGCCGTCGAAGCCGTACTCCTGCATCAGCGCGTAGGCGCTGTTGGCGAAGGCCGTCGCGGAGGCGTCGCTGTTGACCGAGATGGTGCCCTTCTCGCCGCCGACCGACAGGATGACCGACTTGCCCGCGGCGTGCTTCGCGGCGATGTCCGCCTTGAAGTCGGCGGTGGAGGAGTAGCCGACGGCCGGGTCGAGGTTGAAGGTGATCTGGCCCGGTGTGGTGGTGGCGTCGGCGAAGGAGACAGCGATGATGTCGTACTGCGAGGACACGTCCCGCAGCTTCTGCACGGTCGCGCCGTTGTCGAAGTTCTGCCAGTAGCCGGTCAGCGCGTGCTTGGGCACGGTGCCGCCGTCTCCGCCACCGCCCTTGGCGGTCCGGACGGACACAGCCGTCGACTTCGCGGACTCCCCCGCCGCGTTCGAGGCACTCACCTGGAAGCTGTAGGTGGTCTCCGGCGTGAGGCCGGTGACGGTCGTGGAGGCGCCGCCGGCCGAGGCGACCTTGGTGCCGTCGCGGTAGATGGTGTAGCCGGTCGCCGTGGACACCGGGGTCCAGGACAGGTCCACCGACGTGGACGTCGCCGTTCCCGCCTTGAGGCCGGCCGGCACAGCCGGTATCTCCACCGGGTCGGTGCCGCCGCCCCCGTCGGGGCCGAGGACGCTCACGTCATCGGCGTAGTACGCGCTCTGTCCGTACCAGCCATGTGTGTACACGGTGACCGATGTGGTGTTCGCGCCGGTGGTGAAGCTGGTGGAGAGCTGCTGCCAGGTGGAGCTGCCCGGCGTCCAGGTCGACACGTCGGTGGTACCTGTGCCGCGGGCGCCCAGATAGACGTAACTGCCCTGCACCCAACTGCTGAGCTTGTACGTGGAGTTGGGTTTGACCGAGACGATCTGGGAGCACTCGGCGTTGCTCTGGCCCGCCGGGGTGGCCTTGAGCGCCTTGGCGCCGCCATGCACGGGGGAAGTGACGGCAACACCGCTGTTCGCGGTGCATGTCCAGTTGCTCAGGTCCGACTCGAACCCGGCGTTCTTGGCAACGTTGACGTCCGCCGCCTTGGTGTCCGCCGCCGTGGCGTCCGCCGACTGCGCAGGCGCGGCGAGCGCGGTGACGGCGAGCGCGGCTGCCGCACCGACGGCGATCGCCGCACCGATTCTCTGCCGAACGCCGGATCTGCCCTTGCGTACACGGTCCACGGAATGCCTCCAGGGGAGAAGCGAAGGACGAACGATGAGAGCCGGTGGCCACCGCTACTGTGCGCAAAGCTGGTCCAGACCAATCAAGTTGTCAAGACCTCTGGCAAAGCGAGCCGACCGCGAGGCAGGAAAGACGCCACAAAGTGGGCTGCGCCGAGAATTTGGCGCCGGGGACGGCGTCGAGCATCATCCGCCCGGTGAAGACACCGAGGGTGGTGACGGCCGCCGGCGGCGGGGCACGGGGCCACGGGGCCACGGGGCCACGGGGCACATACAAGGCGGCGGGGTCGGCCCAAAGGCCAACCCCGCCCATCCTCCCCGGACTTCTCTCTCCTCACGGAGGTGGGTCCCGGTGGGTCGCTCGGCTCAGTCGTGCAGGCTCTCCCCGAAACGTGAGCCGCTCGCGAGACCGAAGTCGGCTGAGCTGAGGGACTTGGAACCAGATCCGGTGAGGCCGGACGACGTGCCCGGCAAGGTCCACAGGCCACCGCTGCGGTCGTTCTCGAAGGAGGCTGTCACCGCCAGATCTCCCTTGCCATTGTTGTCGTAGTCGGCGATCCGGACCTGCGCACCGAACAGGTCCCCGGCCTCGGCGGCGCCCGGAACTCCCGTGGTGTCCTGGGAGATGCGCACCACTGAGGACTGCGAGACACCCGCAGCCGAGCCGCGGAACACTGTCACGTCGCCGGCGTTGTCCAGGTCGCCGAGCTGTTCGCCGTTGGCGCCCACCACCAGTTCGGCCTTGCCGTCACCGGTGATGTCACCGATCTCCACCGAGGCTCCCCAGTTGTCGCCGTCCTCGTTGGCACCAGGCACGCCGGTGCTGTTCTGGTGCAGGGTGACCGGGTCTCCGAAGCCCGTCTGGCTGCCGTAGCGGACAGTCACGTAGCCGGAGCCGTTGCTGGGGTCGTCGACGGAGAAGAACTGGGGCCAGGTGAGGGAGGTGGCCATGTCGTCGAATCCGTCGCCGTTGATGTCCCCGAGAGCGACGGAGGTGTCGCCATCGTTCACGCGCTGTATCCGGTTCGGACGGCCCTCCTGGCCCGTGAAGATGTCCGTGCCCGGTCGTCCGGTTCCCGCGTCGCCGGTCAGCGCCAGGTCGTCCTTGCCGTCCCCGTTCACGTCACCCACGGCAGCCTCCGTGTACAGAAGGCCCGAACCCGGAACCGACAGCGTGTACGCAGGCGTTGGCTTGCTGCCCCGGGCCAAGCCGCCCTGGTACACGACGGCCGCGCCCGGCTCGATCACCGCAAGGTCCGCGCCGCTGTCGCCGGTGAAGTCCCCCACCGCGACGTCGTATCCGTGGGCCTGGTGCTGTTGCGGATTGTCCACGGTGGTCGTGGTGCTGCTGGTGAAGGGCTTGGCGCCGCCCCACAGGATGGTGACGCTGCCCTGGCCCTCAAAGGTGTCCACGTCCTCGCCGTCGGCGCCCACGACGAGGTCGGCGTATCCGTCGCCGTCCAGGTCACCGCTGGCGATCGAGATGCCGAAGTGATCACTGTCCTCCGGCGTACCGGGCACCCCCGCGGAACTCTGCGTGAGAGCGACCTTCTGGGTGGTCAGACCATCGGCCGACCCCAGAGCCACGACCACCTCACCCGCGGCCGCCGAACCACTGACGGACTTGTACGGAGCGCCGATCGCGATGTCCCGGTGCCCGTCACCATTGAAGTCGTCGGCGAGCTTGGCAGGAGCAGCGGCCGCGGGCGCCACCGGACCAACGGCGAGCAGACCGCCGGTCAGCGTGGTGACGGCTGCGGCGGCAACAACGGTACGGAAGGGAAGGGGCATGAAGGTTCTCTCCTTGGAGCTGTGCTAGACGGTGCCGTAGACAACTCAAGGGGTCGAAGGGTTGTACGAGCCTGACGGGGCATGGATCGAGCAGGACGGGAAGAATGCCTCCCCATCCGCGACCGCGCTCGCGTCCCCCACGTGCCCGAACAGCACACCTAGCCAGCGGCGGACAGGTTGTGCCACCAGTGACCGCAGCCGCCGGAGCAAAAGCGCTCGCGCCGCCGTGTGTCGGCGACCGTGAGCACCGCGATCAGGAGTCTGAACGCTTTCCGGCGTTCATCGAGCGGCGTGAGACCAGCGATCTTTCCCAGCTGATGATCGATCCGGCCCGGCGAGGAGATCAGCACGGCCGGGGTGTGCGTGGGGCGCAGCCCGGCACGCCGGATGCTCTCCTGGGCATCCTCGGCGACAGCGCGTGCCTGGACGCAATGGTGGCGCAGGTGCAGCAGGGCCTCGGACTGTTCTGCCGGGTCGAGCCCGTCGAACCATGCGACTCCCTCAGGCATCGGACGAAGCCCCTGAGCGAGTTCGTTGAGCAGGAGGTCGCGTTCGTTCATGACTGCCTTCACGAGATCGGGCGGCGCTCGGCCGCACATGGTCCGTCGGGCCGTTCTAGGGCGGCGGCGGGTTCTGTGCGGATGTGACGACGGCTGCCAGGTCCGTGCCCGCGTGGAGCAGCGCCACGGTTCGTCGGGCGATCTGGTCGAGGCGCTGTCGCAGGACGATCTGTGCCTCCCCGGGGCCGTCGAACTCGTGCAGGGAGCCCATGATGTCGCGCACGGCGGGAATGCCGTAGCCGGCGCCGCGCAGGGCCGCGACGATGCGGGCTGCTCTGATCGCCGCGAGGCCGTAGCGACGTGCCCGTAGTGTGGTCACGCGCTCGGGGGCGAGCAGCCCTTCCTGCTCCCAGAACCGCAGCGTTGAGGTACGTACACCAAGTGCTCCGGCAAGCTCCGTGACCGTCATGGCGTCACCCGCGTGTTCGAACTCGCCGGTGTGGGCTTCGGCACGGATCGCACGCAGCGCTTCCTGCGCACGCAGAACCTCCTCCCGTTCCCGCGCGAGCCGAACATGCACCGCACTGACCGCCGCGGCTGCCACTTCGATTGTCACCGTGCGCAGTTCCGTGAGCGTCTGGCGAGCCAGGACAGGCCCCACGGCACTCGCGAGTCCGCGATAGGCGCGCAGGGCATGCACGTGAACGGGTGCGTAGGAACGGTAGCCGTTGCTCGATCGAGCTGCCGGCGGAATCACCCCGAGGCGCTCCAGGTCGCGAACCTGCTGCACCGAGTAGCCCGACTCTCTGGCGACGTCGACGGTTCTGAGCACTGCTTGTGGTCCATGTCCACCGCTCGTGGGTTCACCCACCATGCAACCCCACATAAGCACTTGAAGGTGATGCTTGAACCATGAGTATGGAACAGATCATCGCTACCGTCCGCGGCTTCGACGGCGCGTTCGTGTTCGTCCCGAAACCGGGCAGCGATTTTCCCGAGCAGGCATGGGGCGACGCGTTCTTCTACTACGGCCCCGACGGCCAGATGCCCACGAATATCCAGCCGTACGGAACGATCGTCACCAAGGACTATCCCGACGACACCGCTTCCGATCTCGACCCTCCGGGCCGCTGGCGCGTGAACATCCACGTCGACCGTGCGACGTTCCAGGAGCTCACCGGGGAGCATCCGCGCGGTTTGAACAACTCGCGCGACCACGCAGCCGCCGACATCGTGATGCCGCATCCGGTCTACGGCGTCCTCGGCTGGGTCTGTGTCGTCAATCCCGACGAGCGGACGACGAGCACGGTCGTACGGCTTCTGCGCGACGCCCACGACGCCGCCCGCGCCCGGATCGAGCGGCGGCACCAACGGCCGGCCTCTGAGAAGGAGCACTGACACGGCCTTGCTCCGGAGGGTCGCCGCGGGCCGGAGTCTTCACCTCCCCGCCCGCCCCCGCCAACAGCGAGCGCAGATCGGCCCCTTAGGGTCGGGCCATGACCTCACCCTTGGTGGCCAGTGCCTTCGACTCGCTTCGCCACGACGCCGTGCAGGACCAGGAGGCGCTGCGCCAGGCCTACGAACTCCCCAAGGACGCGGCACTGCGCAAGCAGATGAGCGAACTCACCGAGCAGACCCGGCGGTTGATCGAATGCTCATCGCTGGTCCTGATCGCCAGCGCGGACGCCGAGGGCAACTGTGATGTTTCCCCGCGCGGCGGCCCCGCCGGGTTCGTCGCCGTCCTGGACGCACGGACGGTGGCGATACCGGACGCGACCGGCAACAAGCGTCTGGACACCCTGCAGAACGTCATCGCCACCGGGCGAGCCGGACTGCTGTTCCTCATCCCGGGGCGTACCACGACGCTCAGGGTGAACGGTCGGGCCTGCGTCTCCACCCGCCCGGAGCTGCTGTCGCAGCTGACAGCCGTGGGCAAGCCGCCGGCCAGCGCGCTCGTGCTGGGGATCGAGGAGGTCTACCCGCACTGCCCCAAGTCGCTGCTGCGCAGCGGGGCCTGGAAGCCGGAGCAGTGGCTGCCGACGGACGCCCAGCCGACCTCGGCCGAGGTGACACTGGCCCAGCTGCGGATGCCCAAGCTGACGATCGCCGACATCGAGCAGGCGGAGGCGGATTCACTGAAGTACCGGTACGAGTGACGAGCCGATCGGCGATTGCTGGATCACCAGCCCTGCCGACTCCCCGGTTCCCGCAGCCCACATCCCGCTCACGGTGTCGGCGGTTCTGAGCGTGGGTCGGCCGAAGGGCCGGGGCGCAGGAAGGCGCGGGCGGGGTCGCGGGCCAGGCCGCGAGGCCGGGCCTCGCCGTCATGGCTGTCGGTCCCCGCTTCGTGTCGCTTCGCTGCCGACGTCCCTCTCGGCTGCCGCGATCCTCTTGTTGCGGCGGACCGACGACCAGAAGGACGAGGCGATCAGTACGACGCCGACGAGGCCGGTGATGATCTCATTGATCTCGTACTGGATCGTCACCATGAGGATGGCGGCGAGGGCGCCGATCGCGTAGTGCGCGCCGTGCTCCAGGTAGACGTAGTCGTCGAGGGTGCCCTGGCGGACCAGGTAGACGGTGAGCGAACGGACGTACATCGCGCCCGTGCCAAGACCCAGGGCCATGAGCACGATGTCGTTGGTGATGGCGAAGGCGCCGATGACGCCGTCGAAGGAGAACGACGCGTCCAGGACCTCCAAGTAGAGGAACATGAAGAAGGCGGCCTTGCCGGCCAACACCACCGCGGGCGCGCCGCTGCCGCTCCTCTTGGCCTCCTTCTCGGCCTCCTGTTCCCGCTCCTCCTCGTCCTCCAGGCGGCGCTCGAAGAAGCCGGAGAGACCGCCCACGACGAGGTAGGTGATGAGGCCGGCGACACCGGACAGGAGCACCGTCTCGGACTTGTCCACGTGTGTGCCGCCGTGCTGGTGGGCCTGCGTGGCGACAGTCATCGCGGAGATCATGAGCACGATGAGCGCGATGCACACCGACAGCATGTCGATCTTGCCGAGCTTGGCCAGCGGCCGCTCAAGCCAGCCGAGCCACTTGATGTCACGGTCCGCGAAAATGAAGTCGAGGAAGATCATCAGCAGGAACATGCCACCGAACGCGGCGATCGAGGGATGCGCGTCGGTCACCAGCTGCTGGTACTGATCCTTGTCGTTGACCGCGAGACGCACAGCCTCGATCGGGCCGATCCTGGCGCTGACGGAGACGATCAGAACGGGGAAGACCAGTCGCATCCCGAAGACCGCGATCAGCACACCGATGGTGAGGAAGATCTTCTGCCAGAAGGCGCTCATCTTCTTCAGGATCCCGGCGTTGATCACCGCGTTGTCGAACGACAGCGAGATCTCGAGGACTGCCAGAATCGCAACGACCCCGATGGCCGTCCACCCGCCGTAAAACACCGCCGCGACCAGGCCGAGCGCGGTGACCGCGAACGACCAGCCGAACGTTTTCAGAACCACTGGCTTCTCTCTCATGGGACGTCGGGCCGGGGTGTCAAAGCGCCTGGGAGCGGTTCATCCACCCCTCTCGGACTCTGATCACCAACGCTTTCCTCACCTGTTGCCCTTCAGCGGCGCTTCGCACTCCCGCCCCTGGAACCTGCCGCCGGGTGCCGCTGCCCGTTCCTGCCGCTCCCAGGCCGCCTGGCGGCAGGTCATCGGCCCGTGGCCCCCGTTCACACAGCGGGCTGATCGGGGTCACAGCTGGCGCGGCGCAGGCCGATGGTGCGCAGTGCGGCGCGTAGCGCGGCCTGGTCGCCGTGCCGGACGGTGTGGACGCAGCCTTCGGTTTCTTCGAGCAGACGCGATGGGACGGAAGGTTCCGCCGATACATGCCAGATGACGCCACTGGGAGGGTCCAAGTGGCGCAGCTCGCGAAATGCCGCGGCAAGCTCTGCCGGGGTACCGGGAACGGCGGTGTCGATGACGACGATGTCCGGGAGCAGGGCCCTTGCCTGAGCCAGGGCGACAGAGGGGCCGGAGGCGTGGGAGATCACCCGGTAGTGCGGGCCGTGATGGATCAGCGGGCGCAAGGACCTGATCATGTCGTCGTCGGCTACAAGCAGCACGGTCATCATGCAGCCAGCATGCTTCCAAGTACTGCTCACCGCCCACCCGTGGCCGGGGCCCCGAGGCATTGCGAGCCAGGTGACGTCCCGGCGGCCGTCGACGCGAAAGCCCCCTGTCTCGGCAGACACCTCATCGGCCGGGCAGGCGGGAGTCAGCTCTCCCAAGAGCACTGGCCGCAGAAGCAACAGCTCCAGTGTCAGTGCCGTCTGAGACCGTGCGGTCCGTGATCTCAATCCCCACTCGGACCAAGCCGGGGGTGCTCGATGTCAGCACCTGACGGCGACCTCTCGCGCCCCTCCACCAAGCCCCACAAAGCCGTCTCCCACCCATCAGCTGACAAGGTGCGAGACCAGGACGAGGCGCGGGACCAGGACGAGGCGCGGGACCCTGACGAGGTGCGGGGCCGGGACCGGCTGCCCCGCTCCTACCTGCTGTGGCTCGCCGGAATCCTGGTGTCCCTGGCAGGCAACTCGGTCTTCTACTTCGCCCTCGGCTGGGCCGCGAGCGAGCACGGCGGCACGGTCGCAGGACTGACTCTGAGCGCCATCACGCTTCCCCGCGTCCTTCTCCTGCTCATCGGGGGTGCGGTCAGCGATCGATTCAGCGCGCGCCGCGTACTGATAACGGGCGACGCGGCGATGCTGGTCTTCTCACTCGTCTTGGCCGCGGTCGCCTTTCACCTGGGGGCGCCACCACTCCTGCTCATCGCAACGGGCATAGCCGTCGGTGTCGTCGACGCCTTCTACCTGCCGGCTTCCGGATCCATGCCTCGCCGCTTGGTGGCAAAGGAGCAGCTTCCTCGCGCTCTGTCTCTCCGGCAGATCGGTGGTCAGGTCGTCAACATGGGAGGTGGCCCACTCGGCGGTGTACTGGTCGGCCTCGCCGGTCTGGCAGGCGCCGCTCTGGTCAACGCCGTCACCTTCGCCCTCACCCTGCTCGTGCTGGTGGCCGTCCGGCCACGACACCATGTGCCGCCCTCGGGTCCGTCCAGTCTCCTCAAGGACGCCATGGACGGTGTGCGTGTGGCGTTCTCCCACCCCGTGCTGCGCCCGGGGCTGTGTCTCACCGGAGCCGCGGCGGGCCTTCTCCTGCCCGTACTCCCGCTGCTCCTCCCCCTGCTCGCACGCCAGGAGCAGTGGAGCGCGGGAGCCATTGGGCTCGTGGTGGGAGCGCAAGGGGTAGGCATGGTGGCTGTCACCGCGGTTGTCGTGAAGCGCGGGCCGATGGGCCGCCCGGGGCTCCTTTCGGCAAGCGCGCTCGCGCTGGCGGGGCTGGGAGTACTCACACTCGCGCTCGCACCGGGCGTGGGCGCAGCGACAGCCGCCGCCCTGGTCATTGGCGTGGGAAACGGGATGTTCTCTGCGCACATCGCACCGCTGATCCTCACAGCGGCTCCCGCAAGCCACCTGTCCCGTGTGCAGGCCGTACTCGTACTCGTACAGAGTCTCGCCCTGCTCCTCATGAACAACCTGCTCGGCACGCTTGCCGACCTTGCCGGTCCGACGATCGTCACTGCCGCCTGCGCCGCCCTGCTCGTCGGCACCGGGCTGCTGGGGTTGGCCTCCGGCCCGCTCCGCACCGACCGGACCGGTCTGACACCCCGGTTGGATGCGGGCGCGTGACTGAGCGTCCTGGTTGGCCGGTTCGGCCAACC